>CAKZUG010000154.1 GCA_937920545.1 uncultured Saccharophagus sp. | reverse complement strand
GAGCGTACACGGATGTATTCACAGCGTGTTCGAAATATCGAAAAAGGTTGTTCTAAACACGCAATCCCTTTAACTGCTATCTCAAAATCAACATCCCACACCAAAAGAATAACCTTATTCGATACTACGAACCTTTGTAGGCAGGAGCCGACAAGAGCGTACACGGATGTATTCACAGCGTGTTCGAAATATCGAAAAAGGTTGCTCTAAGCACGCGATCCCATTAACTGCTATCCCAAAATTAATACCCCACACCAAAGAACAACCTTATTTGATATTTCGAACCTTTGGAGGCAGGAGCCGACAAGAGCGTACACGGATGTATTCACAGCGTGTTCGGAATATCGAAAAAGGTTGCTCTAAACACACGACCCCATTAACACCCCTCGCAACATATAAACCTCAATAAAAAATCAAATAAAAAACACTCTAAACATATAAACGAACAAACCTAAAAAACAGCCAGAAAACTATCAAAAACCCATTAACCATAGCCGTAACTAAATCGTAAAAACATTGCTCACATACACCGCAATTGCTAAAATGCACGCAAAATTACTAACCTCTGTGCACGCAATATTTCAGCGTCTACCCTTCATTGGATACCCCCTTAATGCCACATTCTCAACAACCGGCCAGCGCGCTGGAGACCCTTTCGAATTCGGACGATTTTCTTGGTCGACATATCGGCCCTAATGCGACCCAAACAGCCAACATGCTGGATACGCTTGGCGTCAAAGATTTGGATACTCTTATTGCGCAAACCGTACCCGAAGCGATTCGCACCGAAACCACCGCCACATTAGATCAACCCTGTGACGAACAAACCGCGCTCGCAGCATTAAAGGACATTGCATCACAAAACATCCAAATGAAAAGCTACATAGGCATGGGCTACCATCCAACCTATACGCCACCCGTTATTTTGCGCAACGTGCTAGAAAACCCAGGTTGGTACACAGCGTATACGCCCTACCAACCCGAGATTGCACAAGGCCGCTTAGAAGGGTTACTCACATTTCAACAAATGATTATTGAGCTAACCGGCATGGAAATGGCCAATGCATCATTGCTTGACGAAGCCACCGCCGCCGCCGAAGCCATGAGCATGGCAAAACGTGTTTCGCGCAAAAACAAATCCAATGCGTTTTTTGTCGATAAATACACCCACCCGCAAACCATTGCCGTGCTGCAGACACGCGCTAGCCACTTTGGTTTTGATTTAATCGTGGGCGATATCCACACTCAATTAAACGATCAAACCGTTTTTGGTGCCTACGCCCAATACCCCAACACACTGGGCGATGTGCAAGACTTTACCCAAGCCGCCAACACACTGCACGAACAACACGCATTATGTATTATTGGTGCCGATATTTTAAGTTTGGTGAAATTAACGCCCCCCGCTCAAATGGGTGCCGACATTGTTGTGGGCAGCAACCAACGCTTTGGCATACCCATGGGTTTTGGTGGCCCCCATGCCGCCTTCTTTGCCTTTAAAGATAAACATAAACGCTCGACACCGGGCCGTATTATTGGCGTATCTATCGATAAGCGCGGCAACCGCGCCCTACGTATGGCCATGCAAACACGCGAGCAACATATCCGCCGCGAAAAAGCCAATTCGAATATTTGTACGTCGCAAGTATTACTCGCGCTTATTAGTGCATTTTATGCGATGTATCACGGCAATAAAGGCCTAACCACCATTGCAAACCGCGTACACTTACTCACCAAAATGCTAGCGCAAGGCGTGCAGGCACAGGGCTTTCATCTTGTTAACAGCACCTTTTTTGATACCATCACCCTCGACGTGGGCGACCAGCAAGACGGTTTAATAAAACGCGCACAAGAAAACGGTATTAATATGCGTGCCATTGGCCACAGCCAAGTGGGCGTTAGCGTGAACGAATGCTCTACGCGCGAAGATATTCATACTTTGCTCAATATTTTCTCACTGGGCAAGCACTCACAAGACCTCACCAGCCTAGAAGAAAAAGCCTGTGATCAAGTAGCGATCCCAGAAAATTTACACCGCAACGGCCCCGCACTCAGTCATGCTATTTTTGAGCTACACCACAGCGAAACGCAAATGCTGCGTTACCTTAAACAGCTAGAATCTAAAGACATCGCGCTTAACCATGGCATGATCCCGCTTGGCTCATGCACCATGAAACTCAATGCCACAGCCGAGATGATCCCCGTGACATGGCCTGAGTTTGGCAATATGCACCCCTTTGCACCCAGCGAACAAACGCAAGGCTATTTAACCTTATTTGATCAACTGCAAGACATGCTCAAAGCCTGTACAGGCTACGATGCCATCAGCTTACAACCCAATGCTGGCTCGCAAGGCGAGTATGCCGGCCTTGTAGCCATAAAGCGCTACTTTGACAGCATCGGACAAACACAACGCGATATTTGTTTGATCCCTGCATCGGCACACGGCACCAACCCTGCATCGGCACAAATGGTGAGCATGCAAGTGGTGGTAACCGCCTGCGATGAAAAAGGCAATGTTGATATTGACGATATAAAAGCCAAAATTGCACAATATGGCGATCGAATCGCAGCGCTCATGGTCACGTACCCCTCTACACACGGTGTGTTTGAAGAAGGCATTAGAGAGATCTGCGACCTTATCCACTGCGCTGGTGGTCAAGTTTATGTCGACGGCGCCAACATGAATGCTGTGGTTGGCGTGGCGGCACCGGGTGAGTTTGGTGGCGATGTATCGCACCTTAACTTACACAAAACATTCTGTATCCCGCATGGCGGCGGCGGCCCAGGTATGGGGCCAATTGGTGTTAAATCTCACTTGGCACCATTTGTCGCTGGCCACCCATTAGTCGATATCAAAGGCACAGATGTTAAAAACGGAACCATCTCGGCCGCACCATGGGGTTCAGCAAGCATCCTGACTATCAGTTGGATGTACATTAAAATGATGGGTGCAAAGGGCGTGAAACGCGCAACAGAATACGCCATCTTAAATGCCAACTACATGGCTAAACGTTTAGAAGCCCACTACCCCATTTTATACAAAGGTAAAAACGGCTTTATTGCTCACGAATGCTTACTCGATTTACGCCCCATCAAAGAAAGCAGCGGCATCACCGAAGAAGACATTGCAAAACGTTTAATGGATTACGGCTTTCACGCCCCCACCATGTCATTTCCAGTGGCGGGCACCTTAATGATTGAGCCGACAGAGTCAGAATGCAAAGCCGAGTTAGACCGATTTTGTGACGCCATGATCGCGATACGCCAAGAAGTGGCCGACGTAGAAGCCGGTGTTTTTAGCGCAGACGACAACCCATTAGTGAATGCGCCCCACACATTAAACGATATCTTGGATGAGAAATGGACACACAGCTACAGCCGCGAGCAAGCATCACGCCCACTGCCCTACTTAGTTCAACATAAAGTATGGCCAACAGTAAACCGTATCGATAACGTGTATGGCGATCGTAACTTAATGTGTAGCTGCCCGAGTATCGAGTCTTATTCTTAAGGATTTTTTGTTAGGTTACATTAACTACAAGCTTTGTATTAATGTAACCTAATACAATATTTAATTAATGCTACTCAAGCACTATCAATAATAGTTTTTTCGTCTTTATCACATGACCAGTCTTTTACTGGGATTTCCCAGTCACCATATTTCAAATGTAGATAATGTTTATAATCGTTAGGGACTTTAACTTGCTTACCTAAAAACATAATTTCTTCATACGAAGCATAATGATGACCTGGTACCATCATTATCTTCCCTCCAGCTTCCCAGTATATATTTTTCTCGAATTCCGTTTTTACTATTATATCTAACGCAATAGGGCTTATCCTGCGTTTGAAAAAAAATAAAGTATTAAGGAACTCTTGCATAACTGATTGCCAGAAAATTTTTACTTTGAAAATACGAATATCATTTTTTTTGATACCATATTTAAAGTTTATAGAGCGCCTAACCCTAACCTTGAACCCTAACGATTTAAGTTGCTTAGACAATAAAAAAAACCTGTCTGAGTCTTCTTGCAAAATTGAAATATCGACATCGTGATCCCAAGGGAGAAAATCTTTATCACGTACGGCACCAAGGAGCGTACCACCCTCTAAATGATAAACAATATTATGCTTATCCAAGATATCAATGGTTTTAAATAGCAAATTGAGTGCAGAACTTCTGTGAGTTTTTAGGTTAACATTTCTTGATACAGACAAAATAAGATACCATCAGCAACTAAATTAAAACATTATAAAATATAAAACGGAGATTATCTGCACAAAATCATGGTAACTCTTCGCATATAATTCAAAAGTACATAAAAAATAAAGCTTCTCTGTGATTCAGCTGCAGCATTTTTGGTGTATCATGAAATCCAGTTCAAAATTTCAATCCGCCTGCACACATTTAGGTTACACCAGTGAAAAAATATCTTTTCTTTATAGAGCAGCCTTACTGCCTATCTATATTACGGCCTTTGCAGGCCGAGATTACACGTCAAGGGCATGAAGTATCATGGTTTATTGCTGGCACAGCGGTTTTGCCAAGCGATCTAGAAAAAGACGAGGTATTATTAACCACTGTCGATAGTGTTATCAAATATAAGCCGATTGCTGTGTTTGTTCCGGGTAATATTGTGCCGCACTTTTTCCCGGGTATTAAAGTGCAAGTATTTCACGGGTTAGAATGGAAAAAGAAAGGGCATTTTATTATTAGAGGGTTTTTTGATCTTTATTGCACACATGGCACTATTACAACCGATAAATTTAATGCATTAAGCGCACAACATAATCATCATTTTCAAGTGATGCAAACCGGTTGGCCTAAGCTAGATGCGTATTTACCCGCAAAACCAAGGGATATCAACCACCAACCCAGCATTCTTTATGCGCCTACTTTTTCACCAAAGCTAACATCGGTATATGATTTATTTTCCCCGCTCGTTATGTTGTCTCAAGCAGGTGCATTCAACATTACGGTAAAATTCCACCCCCTTATGGATAAAATATGGGTCGAAAAATTTTCACAGGCGCAAAATACGCATTTAACTATTAGCAACAATCAAGATTTATTAGCCGCTATTAGGCAAGCCGATATCGTTCTTTCTGATACATCAAGCGCAGTGACAGAGGCGCTGCTCTTGGGCAAAAAAGTGGTGACATATAAAAATAGTCAACCTCAAAGCTGCCTAATTGATTTTAATGACCCTGCATTGCTGGAGTCAAAAATTCAAGAAAGTTTAACCCCAAACACAACATTAGAAAACGACATAGCCGCTTATTTAGACGATGTTCACCCCTATAATGATGGACAAAGTAGCTTGCGTGTATTAAACGCTGTTGATCAGACCATTAAAAATGGAACGCGAAAAAAGCCGCTCAACTTGCTGAGAAAATATAAAATACGAAAAAAACTGCGTTATTTTAAATAAAAATTATAGATTTAAGGAACACACTGTGAGAATTATTACCTTTGGCACATTTGATATGTTTCATATTGGCCACTTAAATATTTTAGAGCGCGCTAAGGCGAAAGGGCACCATTTAACCGTGGGCGTGTCCGCAGATGCTCTCAATTTTAGCAAGAAACAACGCTACCCAATTTGCCCCGAGCAAGACAGAATGCGCATTATAAAATCACTATCATGTGTGGACGAGGTCTTCAGAGAAGACTCTCTCGAACTGAAAGGAGAATACATTCAGCAATATAAAGCGGACTGTTTAGTTATGGGCGATGATTGGGTAGGTCGTTTTGATCACTTTAAAGAGCTGTGCAAAGTCGAGTATTTAGAGCGTACACCCGGTATTTCAACAACAGCGCTTATTGAGGTTGTGCGTTCAACGACAGACACACACTCGTAAAATAAAGAGCCGAGTACTTTTAACCTAGATAACCGCGTTATTCGAATTAATGGAGCCAAGCTAGCAACGCCTACACACACAAAGACCTTACGCGTTTAAAATAAGCCGCTAGCAAGCTAAAACAGAGCTAAAAACGGTAGCTAGCGCCCACATTTAGCCATAAAAACTTATCACGCTTCGATGTGGTCGCGGTATCAATACTGGCATCAGTGCCCAAGTAATTGGCGTTTATATTAAGCTGCCAATCTGCGTTAAGCTTGTACGACATACCCCCGCCCACACCATAACCGTAAGCGGGGTTTTCACGGGCGAAGCGCCCTAAACTGAAGTAGCTTGTTAAAGATAACACCCGCGATGCATGATATCGCCCCTCTAACATTTTCCATACAACCACACTGCCAAAGCTTTTTTCATTTGAGGTTGATGCAAATAACATCTCCACACCCGTGCCGACATCCCATTTAGAATTGACAGACCTTGAGGCTGTAAAACTTAACCCCGAACGATAAGCCGTGTTGCTTTTTACAGGTGTGTTTTCTAAGCCGCTGTTACGCTGGTAAATAGCGCTCAAGCTTATACCAACATCCAATTGCATCTGATCCAATGTGATCTGTGCCTGTGCCATACCCGGTAAACACAACATGCTTGCTATATACCACTTTACCATGTCCACGTTACCGCACCCCGCCAAAACTGTTCATTAAGTGTGCCTTCACCTTTTGTTAATGCTAGCGCCCAATGCCGATTATGCGTGTAGTTAATACCTACCTTATAAGCCGCTTGATAATCAACACCCGAGTAATCTTCGTTTTCCAAATAATTAAACGTTACATCTAACCGTTTAAATGCAGCTATGTGCATATCAAACGATAAAACATGATTCACTGCACCAACGCCATCATTGAACGCGCGCTGCTGCGCTCCCCAATGACCAATAATAGTACCCTCGTTGGTATAACCGTCACGGTATACCGAGTGAACGTACCAAGCGTCTTGCCATTGCGATACTTCATAGTTGATGGCGATATGATCAAAACCAAACGCCCCGTCAATAAACGGCACATAAACACCGCCCGATGCCGCGATATTCCCCAAGCGGGTAATAGAATGCCCTGCCGTATCTTCGCCCGCGTATTCAAAATACACAGAAAAAGGCACACGACCACCAAATTGTAGAGTGGTACTCAACGCAGCAAGCTGATTACCTAATTCACAATCATTAATACTCGCGCTTGCGCAACCTTCGACACGCGCCGTATTATCATTACTCACAGGATCAATAAAAGCATTCCATACATCACCAATGTCAACCTGCCTGTCACCACCACCAAATTGCATTGAACGCGTGGCCGAAATATGAACGCCACTAATAGGATTAATACTTAACTGGGTGCCCAACAAAAAAGGCTTGCCAGGTTGCAGTGAGTTATTAAACGCAATATTTGAGTGATCATCTAATCGTGTAACAAATACATCATATTCTAAGCCCCACAGACCTTTGTAACCCTGAGGATTACTGACACCCACTGATAATGAGGTCGGCGCATTAGTCGATATCAACATAGATGAATGACGCATAGGGGACAACCAACGCTCTTTATAGCCCAAGTCTAATTGAAACGCATCGGAACCTAACGAAACAACACTACCTGTAGGCCGCCATGAAACATTAGATGAACGATTCCCAACGTCGAAAGTATCATCAACCCCCTGAATACCCGCCGACACAGACAACCAACCATTTACTGTAACATGGCCAGCTGCATACACATTTGCCGAAGACGAAAAGAGCTCGCCCCGTGCGTTAGGCACCGTAATACGCGCAGCACTATCACCCGATAACGCGCCTTTAGATGCTGTTATTTGCGCAAAATGTACACCCGCTGTTGATGTATAAGGTGCTAGCAACGTTTTGATCTCGCGGTGTAGCTGCGGTCTCACAGATTTAATCGTAGGCAGTAATGCACTTATCTTACTCACCGAGTAAGGTTTACGCATGCCGGATGCACCACTTAAAACCACAAGTGAATCTACACGCAACATAAGCTCTTTATCGTGTAAGGGGATAAATGTGCTAGCAGCAAAAACACCGCCAGAAAAAAGCAAACACGCAAGAATGACGCAACGCTGAATCATTGTTTTTCTATCTATTTTCATATCTTCACATATTAAGTATTTATACCCGCACACTCAGGAATAGGCGTGCTGGGCTTCTGATTGTCAATCATATTTAACACGTTATCAACGGTAAGCGCCCCCATAGCAAAGCGGGTCTCTTTTGTGGCGCTGCCTACGTGAGGCAGCATGATAACGTTATCAAGGTCGTATAATTCTGAGGGTGTATTAGGCTCATCCTCAAATACATCTAGGGCGGCGGCGCCTAATGTGCCATCGAGCAATGCATCAATCAGTGCATCTTGATCGACCACTGACCCACGCGCCATATTAATAAGCGTGCCTTTTTTACCTAACGCGTTAATCACTTCGCGGTTAATTAACTGGTAAGTTGAAGCATCGCCTACCGTCATAACAATTAAATAATCAACCTGTTGCGCCAAGGTGAGTAAGCAGTCGACGTAGGGATAAGGTAAATGCGGTTTTTGCGTGCGACTATGATAACTAATTTTACAATTAAATACGGATAACTTGTGCGCAATTTCTTGCCCAATACGGCCCATACCCACAATGCCAACGTGCTTACCCTCAATTGAATCGGTTAAGGGCGCACCGCCTTTTGTGACCCAGCTACCTTCTTTTATCCAGTTTACATCGCGCACTAACCGTCGGCTGATGGCCAGTAACAGCATAATAGTGGTGTTAGCAACATCGTTATTTAACACATTCGGCGTATGGGTGACGACTACGTTATGCTCAATCGCCGCTTGTACATCTACCGCGTCGTAGCCTACGCCATTACAGGCAACAATACGCAGCGCAGGTAATGCTTCTATCAAGGAGCGGCTAGCACCATCATGGCCATTTGTTATCACCGCATATGCTTGGGTATACCGATCTGCCACTACTTGCTGCCAATCTTGCTCTTTTGTCATGTTAATCACTCTATACGACAATTCTAAACGCGCAATAAGCTCAGAGGCCAAAAAAGTACGCACAATTACAATAGGGTTTTGCATAAATGAAGTTCCTCGTCACGCTCTTTTTATACCTTACTATTACATCCGTAAACATATCAAAATAGCTAATACTAAATAAGATTGATGCACTAATAGTTTTTACGCTAGAATAATACGTTAACGCACTGTGTCTGCCTTTGCAGGAGCCCATTATGGACCATGCAACAATAGCACTTTATAACCGAATATTTCTTGCTTTGTTTTTTGTATTTGTCGCACTTTTTTATACCGTTCTTATACTCGTTAAACAATCAAAAACCACGCATAAAATAGTACACAAAGGCCGTAGATTTAGCCTGCATTGGTTTAATCATTTAATATTTGGCATATTTAGAGCCACTATTTTCACAGTATGTATCGTAAGAGTTTTTACACCGGGCATAGATAAATGGCTGATCACAATAGAATCACACTGGTCGATAACACTGTTAGGGCAAGCGCTCATGATATTGGGTTTTGGCTTTGCTATGCAGGCGTCTGTTGGCTTAAAGAACGCGTGGCGCTCGGGTATTGACACCACTTACACACAGCCACTTGTAACCACAGGTATGTATCGGATATCCCGTAATCCAAATTTTTTAGGCGTGCAGGTTGCGCAATTGGGGTTTTTTCTTGCGCTTCCAAGTGTCTTTACGGCGATATGTTTAGCCTGTGGCTGGGCATGCATACGTGTGCAAGTTAGGCTAGAAGAGGTGCAGCTAACCAAGCAATACCAACACCGCTATATCCACTACATTCAAAGTACACCGCGATGGCTATCCATCAAATGGACAAGCACATGACCTTCAACATAAAAAGTACATCATGAAAAACAGCTCAAGATATATGAATAAGACACAAAGAAAGAATACCCTTGGGTATGAGGCCGTCGGAGGCATGATGCCGTCGCAGAGCGTATAGGGACATATTTACAGCGTGCCCCATACGCAGGGGCATTCTTTTCAATGGTCTCAGTAATAAATAAAAAATAAATAAACAACTAAAAAAATAAAGAAAGAGACTAAAGTAATGCCTCTTTGACCACGTTGAACCTCATGGTAGTCACAACAGTATCGCTTTCAAAGACAACCAACTCATAATCACCCGGCTCAAAAACATCAGAAGGGCTTTGCAATATAAATTGAGACTGACCGTTTTTTTGCTCTAACCTAACAGCTGTTTGATCAATAAGTATACGTCTCGCACTAAAATATAGCTTTACATCTAACTGAGTGACCGTTTTTGCTAACCCCGAATAACGAAATAAAGTATAGATTTTTTTGCTGGGCACAAGCTCGGTACTGTGTTTGCTATTCAAACTATCTATTGGAGTTGCAGACAAGATCAAGCTTTCAATTTTAGGTACGCTATTCGTTATTTTTTTATCTAACGCTGGTAACCATTTGCCAGAAAAACGCGCCAACTCACGGCTTTGAGATGCCGATTTTTGAGCAAATTCAATACGAGTCTTGGCTGAGACAAATTCCTCGCTCTTAATCAGTGCCTGAATTTGCTTTTTAAATGCATTATAAATA
>CAKZUG010000153.1 GCA_937920545.1 uncultured Saccharophagus sp. | reverse complement strand
GGCTGGGTTCTGCCGGGCTATCAGATAGAAACAAGTCGCTATTAGATAACACGTTATGGATAAGCGGTGTTGCATCTGGGGATGTAACATACAAGCCAAACGCATCGGCGTCGTGACGCAGCGTCATAGTGAGATGTTGCGTTTGATGGTGATTTTTTAGGTGATGTAACGCACTGTTAGCGTTATGCTCGTTGGCAAAACCTGATACGCGATACCATTCAAATTGCATATTGTTTCTCGTGTTTAGTAATAATGGTTACCCTGTTAAGCGTCAATTTTAATGGCCTTATATGTTAACTACTGGGACAGTTGAAAAGAATACTCCTGTGTATGGGGCATGCTGTAAATATGCCCTTATACGCTCTGCGTCGGCATCCTGCCTCCGGCGGCCTTATACCCAGGGGTATGCTTTTCTTGTGTATTGTTAATACTTATTTATTTACTTATTTATTTACTTGTTTATTGATTAAGTTAATGGCTCTACTTGTTGGGTAATCCTATTTATTTCATGCTTTTATACATTTAATGGCGATAACCCGTGGTGCATTTAGGAAATAACAAAGCAATAAAAACCCTATATCGATCATAAATCATTCATGGCCTAGCTTTAAGGGTCGACATACACCCATTCGAAATGATCTTCGTTTAAGGTTTGCTCACCAGTGTAACGGTAAGCCACCATACGGCCGTATTTTACAGCACTGTAATCTACGCAGGCGATATTGTCTTTTACCGGTTTAGGTTTACCTTGTAACCAATAATGCCCCACAAATACGGGGGGTTCATGGCTGGCGTATTCTAGTAAATGTTGCGTATGGCTTGCGTCTAGTGGGTGATCGAGTAAATCATCGGGTAATGGGTCGGGTTGAAATACCACGTCTTTAAATGATTTAGGGTTGCTCGCCCAAAATTTTGTTCTAAAAAAGCCACGTGTTAGGCCGTCGCTGCCTGTCATTTTACGCTTATTAGGCAGCGGTAAATCGGTGCCGCGTGTAAGTGTATCTATGGCGCGCGCTTCAAAACTTGTGTAATCACAGGTGGCAATTAAAAACGCTTTATCGATATAGGGGCCATTGTAGTCATCAACGAGGCGGTTAACCACGTTATCGTCCCAGCAAGCGTGGACAACGCGCATGCCGTCAAGTTCAAGGTATAGCGGCAGCGTCATAAACCAATCGAGGTAAGTACGCCACAGCTCGGGGTAGGCAGCAAACTGGGTGAGGGTCTCGCTAATTTGGCGGTTATTACGGGCATTGTGTGGGCGTACAAACTCGCGGTGTAGGCTGTTTTCGGCATTGGTGACTGGCCGCTGTGTGGTATAAGCCAAGGCGTTTATTTCGTGGTTACCTAAAATACAGAGCGCCGCGCCGTTATCGACCATGGCTTTAACCACCGCCAACGCCTCTAAAATATGCGGCCCACGGTCGATAATGTCACCTACAAAAACCGCTTTACGTTGCGGGTGGCGATAACAGCCGTCTTCGTGCTGATAACCCATTTTGAGCAATAAAATAATGAGGGTATCGCCACAACCGTGGATGTCGCCAATAATATCGTAGCCTTTTTGGTTGCTGTACGAGTGGCCGCTTTTTGGCTTACGTGCTGAACGCTGAAAAGAGTCGAGATCGTCGCGCATTTATTTGTTTCCAGTATTTTCGCTTGCCCAACCTAACTTGCCACGGCATGTCTCATAAAAATTGTGTGCGGTGGGGTGAATCAATTCGATGCTTTTTTCTGACTTTGTAATAATCACATCGTCCCCCCCTTTTGTGGCCGCGTGTACTTGGCCGTCGTTGGTTATTTGCGGCGCAAGGTTGTTATCTACCGATACACGTAAACGTATTGAGCTATTGCCGGGCACCAATAACGGGCGGCTGTTAAGCACATGGGGGTTCATGGGCACCAGCACAATCGCATCTAAACTGGGGTGCATGATGGGGCCGCCACAACTTAATGCATACGCGGTAGAACCGGTGGGCGATGAAATAATTAAGCCGTCTGAACGCTGGCGATAGACGAACTCTTCGTTAATAAACAGTTCAAACTCGATCATCCGAATAAACTGGCCAGGGTGAAGCACCACATCGTTTAAAGCGATGCCCGAGTAAATACACTGGCCGTCGCGCACAATGTTCGACTCTAATAAAAAGCGGGTCTCGCTGATAAATTTGCCATTGAGCACATCGCCCACGCGGTATTCTATTTCGTGTGGGCTAATGTCGGTTAAAAACCCCAAGCGGCCACGGTTGATACCCAAGATTTTAATGGGCTTACCGGCAAAGGCACGCGCGGCCGATAATAAACTGCCGTCGCCCCCGACCACAATAATCAGGCCACAACGGTTGCCCAACTCTTCACGCGAGACGATTTCCTGCGGGGCGTCATCAAAAACAGCGGCGGTTTCTTCATCCAATAATATTTCGACATTCTGCTTACGCAAATACGCAATCAGCCTTTTTAAAGAATACGCCGTGCTTTCGCTGTCTAAACGACCAATTAACCCTACACATGAAAATACACTCATGAAAAAAACATTACCCTTTATTGATGGTGCCTAAGCCCGTAACATGCAACGCAGCATGCCAGTAGCATTGGTAAAACTCTACGAGTCATTATAGCGATATGGGCAAATAAAATGCGATACTTATCCTGTTACCCCACCACTTTGTGGGAAAAATACCACCAACCCGCTGTACGCGATTTAGCCTGGATGTTTTTTGCCCCCGCTCTGCTACAAAACACACCACAGCACCAGCTAGACATGACGAGCAGCCTTGAGCGCTTTTATGCGATTACCCAGTGGCTAGACCAACTCGACCAGCTCCCTCAAGATACACTCGCCACACTTATCAACCGTGACGCGTTTAAGCGGTTAGGTTTATATTGTGAAACCCTGTTTGAGGTGATTGCCACCCATGCACCACAGCATGGTGCTTTTAATATGCAGCTGCTTGACCGTAATATTCAGATATTTAAGCCTAATACAAAAATCACACTTGGCGAACTGGATTTTTTATTGCACGAGAGCTCTAATAGCAGTTCTAATAGCAGTTCTAATGACGACCCCTCGAATAACTCCTCGGACAACTTCTCGAGCAACACCTCAGGCAATTCCTCAGACAAAACAGACAACGGCCTTAACCACACTCAAACGCACAGTATTCATCATGTTGAAATGGCCTGTAAATTTTATCTGCTTGATAACACGCCACGCTTACCGTTTACTCGTCACGGGCTTGATACCATTACCCCCGCCTTTATTGGCCCAAACCGCGCCGACCGTTTAGATATAAAACTTAACAGGCTAAATAATCATCAATTGCCGCTGGCGCATAGCAATATTACACAACAGCAACTTTTGGCACAGGGCGTGATTGATCAAGCCATTTCAACCCCGTCTAAACTGTTTTTAAAAGGGCAATTATTTTTTTATTATCAAACAAGCCAGCCTGCCACCCCCTACTTGCTTATAAATAAACACGCTTTATGGACGCATATTGGGCAGCATAAACATGCATTACAGAGATCCGAGCGGAGTATAAAACACAGCTTTGAATTTAATAGTGGACAATCTAGCAGCGGCCAATCTAAATGGCAGGTGCTCACCAAGCTGAATTGGCTAGCCGGAGAAAAAGCGGATAAAACACGTTTTGATAACGCCCTTTATGCAGATGAGATTACACAACTCATTAACGATCAAGCCACACGCGATTACACTCCTCCCATACTATTGCAGCAGTATGTTCGCTTAAAGGCTCATCCAAAAAATAGCGATGACGGGTGTGTTGAGGGTAAGTTTATTAAAGGTCACAGGTTAATGATTGTAGGCGATAACTGGCCATGCTTTGCCTAAACTAATCAACAGAGCTGCTTTTTAAATACTGACTATTAAATGCCAGCTATTGAACGCTAATGGCAAACATCCGCTATTGAAAATAGCTTAAGGTGATGTCAACTCTTGCAGCACCTGGCTTGTTAAAGCAGATGCCTGCTTCCCTAATTCAATATTATTGGCCGACCCTTTAACGGCTTTTTTGGTGTCATCTAACAGCACATTAATGTTCTCAACAATACTAAGAAGGCGCTTGCTGTCTGCTAAAAGCGCCCTCTTAACATGATCACAACCCTCACTCAGGGCTTTTGACGAATGAGTGACTTCTGCGGTAGCCAACTGCATACTACTGGCGCTATTACTGGTTTTAGATTGTGCGTCTTGCATCGATGCCGTTAATGTATTTAATGCGCTATCCAGTATAACTTGGTGCTTTTTAAGTAAAGCTAATCGGTCGTTTATATCAATAGCATTTTGTTTTGTGGTGGCAGCGAGCTGCTTTACCTCATCGGCAACCACACTAAAACCACGCCCAAAACTCCCTGCTCGTGCAGCTTCGATGGCAGCATTGAGCGCCAATAAATTTGTTTGATCAGATGAAACTGTAATATTAAAGGCCAACGCATCGATCTCATGAAATAACGTTAAAAACGCTTTTAACTGGTGAGCGAGGTTATCACATGCCGATGACGACGTATTAATATGGCCACCAAGCTCCCCTATTTGTGTACAGACATGTTGAAATGAGCTATCCATCTTTTCTAAATCTAAAACGTTTTGGTCGACAACGGTAATCAATGCCAAACTATTTTGCGCGGCTTCTTGCGATACGCTTGCGACATCATCAATAAATGTAACGCGTTGCGAAGACGCTTTATTCACATTTGTTGCGTTATTTGTCATGGTTGAAACCACACCCAGCAGCGTGCTTAACAACGCTTTGGCTTGCCGATATGGGCTAGGCTGACTCTGCTGCTTGTTATTTTCACGATCCATCTCAAGCATTGAGACTGCACCAGAATACGACGAGACACAAAACGGCACCATGTAGGTTAGCAGTGCATTTACCCACACAATAGATTGCCCGCCCCAAATCGCATGCCCTTGATTAATCACATTAAGTACCGTACCCACCACTAACGAGACAATAGCTGCACGCTTGAGTAATTTTTTTGTTTTGATGGCTTGTTGAAAACGTAATGGCTCAGAATGTGACGACATAATTTACCCTGTATTTACCTTTTAATGACATTACATCACTCTTATGCTCGACAATTAATCCTCGACAGCTAACAATTCATACTCGACAACTAATTCTCGACAACGAATACTTCGCTTAGCCTCTGTTAGCTCTGGATATTGACTTGAGGTACTGACTTTAAATGAGTATGTTGGATAACCGACGCTAAGCTAACCGTTAACATCTAACATCTAACAT
>CAKZUG010000152.1 GCA_937920545.1 uncultured Saccharophagus sp. | reverse complement strand
AAGAAGACACTAAACTGCTCGCCATTACCCCCGCCATGTGTGAAGGCAGCGGCATGCTAGAGTTTGCGACCAACTACCCCAAACAATTTTACGATGTTGCCATTGCCGAACAACACGCCGTGACACTTGCGGCCGGTATGGCATGTGAAAATACCAAGCCAGTAGTTGCTATTTACTCGACATTTTTACAGCGCGCGTATGATCAACTCGTACACGATGTGGCCATTCAAAACTTGGATGTCACCTTTGCTATTGACCGTGCAGGCATTGTAGGCGAAGACGGCCCTACCCATGCTGGTGCATTTGATATTAGCTTTTTACGCTGTATTCCCAACATGGTTATTGCCACGCCCAGCTGTGAAAACAGCTGTAGGCAATTGCTGTTTAGCGCATACCACCACGCAGGCCCCAGCGCCGTACGTTATCCGCGCGGCACTGGGCAAGGCGCCGCAATAGACACAGCCAACCAACATTGGCCTGTGGGTAAAGCGCATACCGTTAAAGAAGGCAAAGGAGTATGTATTTTAAACTTTGGGGTTTTACTGCCGCAGGCTTTGGATGTGGCCAATGAACACAACTACGGCGTATGCGATATGCGCTGGGTCAAACCCCTAGACACACAAATGCTCGACACATTAACCGAGCACTATAGCCACTTTGTTACCCTAGAAGAAAACGCCATTGCTGGCGGCGCAGGTGCGGGCGTGCTTGAATACTTATCGAGCCAAGGCCACACACAGCCTACACGCATACTGGGTTTAGCCGATACCTACCTAGAACACGGCACCCGCGCACAGCTCTTACAACAAGCAGGCCTAGACACCCAAGGCATCAACCACACAATACAAACGTGGTTCACTAAATTAGAGCACATTAAACAGCCCTGAGCGGGTAAACAGCCCTGAGCTCATAAAAAGCCTTGAGCTTATAAGCAGCAGCCTTGAGCTTATAAAAAGCCCTGAGCCCTCAAACACACGGTAACGCTATGTTTTTTAAACTCCCAAGAACGCTACGTTCACAACAGCAATTTGAACAGCAGCGTTTTATAAAATCACTCACAGGCAAAGATCAAAAAGGCTGGCGTAAACTGAGTGACTTTGATGCCCTTGATAATGACTTAGAGTTTTTTATTGCAAGTGAACTGCACGGCATAACCGCTAGCGGGAAGATGGGCAGCAACCCGCTATGGTGTAACGGTGCCGCCATCGAAAACCTACATCAACAAGGCAAGTACCGTTTTACCTTAGAAGCCAGCGTTTGGCTGCTGCCCCATAATACAAACGCCCCTCAAAACGGCCCTGATTACTATTTTTTATCGGGTTATGTTGTTTTAAACACAACCAAAAACGCCTTTAAAGAGTACAAACTCCATATAACAAACGGTGCACACTCTTTTACTTTGTCAAAAAGGGTTTTTTAGCTGCTTTCCAAGCAATTTATAAAGCATAACAGGAGGCACAAAATGGCAACGGCCTATCAAACAAACACAAAAGTAGAATGGGATTGGGGCAAGGGAACCGCACAGGGTTATGTGCGAGAAAAATTCACAGAAAAAACCACTCAGCATATTGGCGGCACAGACGTGACGCGCAACGCATCGGACAGTGACCCCGCCTATATTATCGAACAAGACGACGGCGACAAAGCCCTAAAACTGCATAGCGAGATTCGCAAAGCTTAAGTTTGGGCAGATAAAGCGGTTCACTTTACAGACATCGCCGTCACGCTATACAAAGCAGTTTAGGTTACTTGCACAGCGATTCGACGTGTACGATGGCCAAATACACCATCAACACATGTTAAACCGCTTTTTGGGGTTTAGCTCTTTTTCGTTAAAAAGAACTGACACGCCTTGTTGTTGGTTTCATCCCAGTATGGATAAGCCAGCTCGTTAAACAACGCTTTTAAGTTTTTGCGCTCAGCCTTGGGCACTTGCATACCCACCAGTACACGGCCAAACGCGGCACCGTGATTGCGGTAATGAAACATCGAGATATTCCACTTACCCGCCACTTTACTTAAAAAGTCCATTAGCGCGCCCGGGCGCTCTGGGAATTCAAAACGGTAGATGACTTCGTCGTCTAGTGGCGCATGGCCTCCCACCATATGGCGAATATGCAATTTAGCCACTTCATTATCGGTCATGTCCTCAACCACATAACCTTTCTCGGTGAGTTGCTCAACCACACCTAAACGGTCATTTTTATCGGGCGAGGTTTGTAAACCCACAAAAATATGCGCTTGCTCATGGCAGGCATAACGGTAGTTGAACTCGGTAATATTACGCTTACCTAAATGCTTGCAAAACGCTTTATAAGCACCCGCTTTTTCGGGCAGAGTAATCGCAAATACGGCCTCGCGCTTTTCGCCATATTCAGTGCGCTCAGAGATATAACGCAAGCGATCAAAATTGGTGTTGGCACCCGAGTCTATCGCAATCAGGGTTTGGTCTTTGCACTGGTTTTTCTCGACATACTTTTTTAAGCCCGCTAACGATAACGCGCCCGCAGGCTCGGCAATCGAGCGGGTATCCTCAAAAATATCTTTAATCGCGGCGCACATTTCGTCGGTATTTACGGTAATCACTTCGTCGATAGAATCTTTAATCACACGGAACGTTTCTTTACCGATTTGCGCAACGGCTACGCCCTCGGCAAAAATACCCACGCTGGGTAAAATCGCACGGCGCTGTTTTTCCATCGCTAGGGCTAAACAGGCTGAATCTTCGGCTTCTACAGCAATCACTTTGGTCTCTGGGCGCACATATTTAATATATGCTGCAACACCTGCGCACAAGCCGCCGCCGCCCACAGGCACAAATACGGCATCAATATGGCCGGTATGTTGGCGTAAAATTTCCATACCTACCGTGCCCTGCCCCGCAATGGTATCCACATCATCAAACGGGTGGATATACGTTAAGCCTTGCTCTTCAAGTAACTTTTGCGCATGTTTGGCGGCGTCGTCATAGGCATCCCCTATCAGTACCACTTTGGCACCGCGCCTGCGTACGGCGTCTACTTTAATTGCCGGTGTGGTACGTGGCATCACAATGGTGGCTTTGACTTTTAAATGCATGGCTGCCAAAGCCAAACCTTGTGCATGATTACCCGCCGATGCAGCAATCACGCCTTTTGCCTTGGCCTCGTCACTCAATAAACGTAAACGGTTGTATGCGCCGCGTACCTTAAATGAAAACACGGGTTGCAAGTCTTCTCGTTTAAGTAAAACGTTGTTGCCCATACGGCCTGAAATAAGCGGCACAAAGTCGAGCGGAGTCTCGATGGCAAGGTCGTATATACGGGCGTCTAAAATACGTTTAACATAACTTTCTGGCATAACATTCTCGTTGTAAAACCATTGCATACGCCACGCTGATCTAGGCGATAAAAAACCAGAACACGACGTTATTATGATGCGTATGCAATATCAATTAGGGGTTTGGCGTGCCGCCATTATATGTATAGCGGGTAAGTCTAAAGTATACGCACGGGAATGTCTCATAAACAGCGTAAACGGTGATGGTTTGCGCGTCGGTTTTGGCGTAAAATGCGCGTTTTAAAAGTAAACGCCCTAAAACGTCAACCTCTAGGGGTTACATTGGGCTGACTTTCCTTTGATCTGTTAAGGCCGACTATGTCTCAAGACAACCAAAAACAAGCCGTCGCACTAGCGGCACTCGATTTTGTTTTACCCAAGCTAGAAACCAGCACGCTTGTGGGTATTGGTACAGGGTCGACAGCCTCACATTTTATCCATGCGTTGGCTAAACATAAAAATGCATTTTTAGGGGCGGTCTCTAGCTCGCAAGCCTCTACCGATTTACTCACGCATTACGGCATTACGGTTTACGATTTAAACGATATTGAGCAATTGCCTTTTTATATTGATGGCGCAGACGAAATAAATACTCAGCTACACATGATAAAAGGCGGTGGCGCAGCGCTAACCCGCGAAAAAATCATTACAGCATGCGCACAACATTACGTATGCATTGCCGACAGCAGTAAATTGGTGGATACATTAGGGGCGTTTGCCTTGCCCGTAGAAGTTATCCCTATGGCGCGCAACTACGTCATGCGCGAACTAGCCAAACTGGGCGGCAACCCGGTGTACCGTGAAGACTGCGTAACCGATAACGGCGGCGATATTATAGATGTTCACGGCCTCAGCATTACCGATGCACGTACATTAGAGCAACACATTAATAACATCACAGGCGTGATTACCAACGGTTTATTTGCCATAAAACCTGCCGATACATTACTGATCGCGAGTGAGCAGGGCGTGCACACATTACATGCCGTATAAATGCAGCGCGCAGACCCAAAACAGGTACAAACGCAATACACACTCAGCATCAGCACGCTTAACAAATTTTATCTGACCGACTATGTGGAATCATTATGATTGAAAACAAAACCTCTTTAGAGAAATCTAAAATTAAGTTTTTATTGCTAGAGGGCGTGCACCAATCTGCCGTTGATAGCCTCAAAAACGCAGGCTACAGCAATATCGAATACCACAAAACGGCTTTGGCTGAAGACGAGCTTATTAAAGCCATTGGCGATGCCCACTTTGTTGGCTTGCGCTCACGTACGCAATTAACACGCAAAGTGTTCGAAAACGCACCCAAGCTTGTTACTGCAGGTTGTTTTTGTATTGGTACTAACCAAGTTGATTTAGCCGCAGCCACTGAACACGGCGTGGCCGTTTTTAATGCGCCTTACTCAAACACACGCAGTGTTGCCGAGCTAACCATTGCTGAAGCCACCTTATTACTACGCGGTATTCCCGCAAAAAATGCGGCGTGCCACCGTGGCGAATGGCAAAAAAGTGCCGTCGGCTCATTTGAAATACGCGGCAAAACACTGGGTTTAATTGGTTATGGCTCTATTGGTAGCCAAGTGAGCGTGCTTGCTGAATCGCTTGGTATGAAAGTATTCTTTTATGATGTGATTAACCGCCTACCTTTAGGTAATGCCGTGCAGTGTCGCTCGCTTGGCGAACTGCTCGCCAAAGCCGACGTGGTTAGCTTGCATGTACCCGAAACCGCCGCCACGCAAAACATGATGGGCGAAGCTGAAATCAACAGCATGAAAAAAGGCGCGATTTTATTAAACGCTTCTCGCGGTACAGTGGTTGATATTGACGCCCTAGCTCACGCAATGAAAACAAAACACCTTGCGGGCTGCGCGATTGACGTATTCCCCGTCGAGCCAAAAGGTAACCAAGAAGAGTTTATCAGCCCGCTACGCGAATTTGATAATGCGATTTTAACGCCGCATATTGGTGGCTCAACCATGGAAGCCCAAGAAAATATTGGCTTTGAAGTGGCTGAAAAAATGATAAAGTATTCTGATAACGGCACCACTATTACCTCGGTTAACTTTCCAGAAGTCGCGCTACCATCACTGCATAAAGTACACCGTATTTTACACGTACATAACAACGTGCCTGGCGTACTGAGTGCCATTAACCAAGTCTTCTCTGAAAGCGATGTCAATATTGTTGGTCAATACCTGCAAACCAACGACAAGCTCGGTTACGTTGTATTAGATGTTGATGTTGAATTCAGTGAAATTGCATTAGAAAAACTAAAAGAAGTGGATGGCACCATACGCTGTCGTATTTTATTTTAGGCCGCGCCTTTTATTAAGGGTCTTATTGAGGGTCGCTCTTTTAAGATAGCTCTTTTCAAAAGAGCTTTTTTAGCATAACTCTATTTTAAAGCGATTCATCTTACTCAAAAAAGGCCAGCGTACTCCAATACGCTGGCCTTTTTACGTTTAAAGAAGCTGTTATTAAAAAGCACGTTGAGAGACAGCGCGACCAGAGGAGACGCTATTAAAGCGAGCCCTTTAAACAAGAGCGTTATGTCGCGCAAAAAATGAAAAAACCCGTCACAAACAAGGCCTCTTAGAATCAAAACAGCACCGTAACTACCGCCTTAGTTAATTATATTCTGTTGGCACGTTAATACTCGAAATACCCCATAAACACCACTATATTAAATAAAACCTCACTCAAATATACAGGGTAAATATGGCATTGCGACTATCGTCTATTATCAATAACGTTGTGGGTAAACACTTCACCTATTTTGTAGAAGAACCAGAAAGCTTGGGCCTACGAGACTCTCACAACCATTTTATTGAGACGCTCTTAGGCCATGCGATTACCGCTAATTCGCCGCCGCCCTCGCTGCATGAGCAAAAACAACTTATACATACCGTACGAGAAGCCCTGCAAAACAAAGCCGTGCGCCTGCGTGTTGTGCCACACTTGCCACGTATTATTCCAAAACTTATACGCAGCCTTCGCGACCCTAACAGCTCACCTCAACACTATAAAAAAATTATTGAAAAAGACCCATGTATCAGTGCTGCGGTTTTAAAGTTAGTTAATAGCGCCTATTTTAATCCGCTTAAAAGACGTATTTTACATATTGATACCGCCATTATAAAAATAGGTACAGACGGCTTACGGTCGGTGATTGCAGCAGCGGTTATGCAGCCCGTTATCCAGCAAAAAAGTGCACATTTTGGCAAATGTAATGACCAGCTCTGGCAACACTCACTGCTATGCGCAACGGCCTGCCAAATCATTGCTAAGCAACACAACCAAGACCCTGTCAAAGCCTATATGCTGGGCTTAGCCCATGAAATAGGCACTATTACGCTTCTCAGCGAGCTAAGCAAACACCTCTCGAATCAGCAAATGCCTCTAACACACCTCGATATCTACACGCCACTTATTCAAAATATGGCACCTGCGCTGAGCTATTGGATAGCCAAAGATTGGGAGCTGCCCAACGATATTTGCCATGCCCTGCTCGAACAAATATCGACAACAACGGGCGATGGTGTCTCGGCGCTAGGCTACACACTACACAAAGCCAATTTATTGTGTGAGATATACGAAAGCACATACCAAAGTAACCCGCATTATGCACAACAATTGGCGCTCGAATTAAATGTACAGGAAGATATATTTGAGCAGCTACAAGCGACCACCAAACACTAACCAGCCTACTTATGGGCTAACTTTATTACATGGCTTGTTGCATGGCTTGCTTACACTGTTTGATTGTTTTGTTTTATAACTGCCTATAAGTCAAACCCACCTATAAGATCAATCAACGCTCTTCACTGCAAACATAGATTTGTATAATGCCTTGTCTTAACCTATTGCTCTGAGCATAATGGGAGCAGATTTTTAGCGCTGACTCACCAAAGCTATATCACATCGCAAGTCCGCAACTACCTTTCTATTCAACAAAAAAACCAATAATAACAATAACATAACACCCTACTCAATATTTACATACAACATGTATACACAACATATATACAAAAAAAATCTATAAAAGGTAATAAAGCCATGCCCTTACTTTACTTAAGCCGTCAACTATTCTGTGTTGCTTGCTTTATCTTGATCTCATTATGTATCACTCAAACACATGCAAACACAATAATGGCGCCATCACAGCTAAAAGTGGGTGAGGGTTTTATTAACCCAATAGGGCACTACGAGGCAAAACCACGCTTTAGCTGGCAACTAGCGCAAAACGGTCAACAGCAGTTCCAAACGGCTTATCAGCTTCATGTCTCAAGCGATAAAAACTTTAGCAAAGGCGCTATCATTTGGGATAGCCAAAAAGTGATATCGAACAACACTGCATGGGTGCGCTATCAGGGGAAACCGCTCACGTCTCAACAAACCATTTTTTGGCGTGTAAGAACTTGGGGCAAAAATACAGACGCATCGCCATGGAGCCAAACACAATCAGCTGAATTAGGCTTACTGCATAATCACGATTGGCAAGCCAAGTGGATAGGCCATCCAACAGACACCCAAGGCGACAAAACCCTTAAGCGCTTTTCAAACATCGAAAACAGCCAAAACAAACCACAATATTTGCGTAAAACATTCACGCTCGACGCGCCCATCAAAAAAGCCAGGCTATATATCACCGCTAAAGGTATTTTTAAGCCGTACATTAATGGCCAAGCGATCAGTGAAGATGTGATGACGCCCGGTTGGACGCCCTACCATAAACGTATCGAAACACTCACCTACGATGTCACGTCTTTTGTTAAGCAAGGCAACAATGCCATTGGCGCCGCTTTAGCTAAAGGGTGGTATAGCGGGCGCATATTTGGCCCAACGCCGCAAGAATACACCTTGCCTATACAGCTCATTGCTCAATTAGAGATTACCCATGAAGATGGCAGCCGATCGATAATTCAAACCGATCAGACTTGGCAAGCCACGAATAAAGGGCCTATTCGTGCCGCCAGTAATTATGATGGCGAAAAATACGATGCCAATTTTGATATTTCTGGATGGAATACAGCTAACTACACTCCCTCAGACACGATATGGTCGACGGTATATACCGAATCTATTGATCCAAATATTGCGCTAGCACCCAAACGGCATGCGCCTTCACATACGGCGCTCACACTCACACCAGAAAAAATAGTTAGCGTAAAAGACGGCGTAGTGATTTATGACATGGGCCAGAATATGGTGGGCGTGCCTGAAATCAACTTACCCGCCAACAAGGGCCATACGGTTAAACTGCGCTTTTCTGAGGCGCTAGAAGGCGACACGTTTTACGTTAAAAGCCTACGCTCAGCAAAAAATATCGATTTGTATACACCCAAACAAGACGGCACTATCTCTTACCGCCCTACGTTTACTTTTCATGGCTACCGGTACGTTGAAATCAGTGGGTATGACACACAATACCAACCAAAATTAGAGTGGCTAAAAGGCCATGTTTTACATTCAAATTTTGCCGTATACGATAATTTCGCGAGTAATCACACCAAGCTAAATAAGCTATCGAGCAATGTTTCATGGGGTTTGCGTGGTAATTTTTTAGATATACCAACCGATTGCCCGCAACGCGATGAGCGCCTAGGCTGGACAGGTGATGCACAAGTGTTTGTGAGTACATCTATGTACAAAGCTGACGTATACGCTTTTTGGGCTGCTTGGCTAGAGAGCGTGCGTGAAGAGCAAAGCATTGACGGTTTGATCCCCAAATTTGTGCCTTTTAGGGCGTTTTTAACCGACGGCACAGCCGCCGCTTGGGGCGATGCCGCTACAATTGTCCCTTGGGAGCTTTATCAATTTACAGGCGATAAACATGTATTAGCTGAAAACTACACCATGATGAAACGCTGGATGCAATTTTCAGAATTACAAAGCGTTAACTTTATTTCAAATATGGGTACCTATGGCGACTGGCTTCAACCATTTTCTAAAAACGGGCGCGCAAAAGGCGACACCCACCCCGACCTTATTGCCACCGCTTACTATGCGCGTTCAGCCGAGATCACAGCAAAAACAGCTAGAGTACTGGGTTACACACACGATGCCGAACAATTTGAGCGCTTACACTCGAATATAAAAAATAGATTCAGAAGCTACTTTTTTGATGAGCAAGTGAATGCGGTCACATCGGCCATTAAAACCATGAAACGCGATAAAGGTAAGCGCTTAAAGAAGCCGCAACAAAGCACTATCAACTTAATTACCACCCAAACCAGCTACCTTTTGCCGTTGGCGTTCAACTTATTTAACGAGCAAGAGCAGCACAAAGCGGTTCAACATTTATTGGCGCTGATTAACGAGAGCGATAATCACTTACGCACCGGGTTTCTTGGCACACCCATGTTATATCAAGTGCTAGAGCGCTTTGGGCACAGCGATGTGATGTATGACATATTATTAAAAGAAACCTACCCATCTTGGTTTTATTCGATTAATAATGGCGCAACCACCACATGGGAGCGATGGAATTCGTATTCATTAACAGAGGGTTACAACAAAGCCAACATGAATTCCCTCAACCATTATGCTTATGGCGCAGTTGCACAGTGGTTTTACAACGGCATGCTAGGTATCAAGCCACTTGAAGTCGGTTTTAAACAGATAGAGATTAACCCGCAATTTACACGCAGGCTCAACCAGCTTAGTGGGAGCGTACCCACACCCAACGGGGATATAAAAGTCGCATGGGAAATAAATAACGACCAATTGAGCATGCACATTACAGTGCCTAAAAACACCACAGCGCGGCTCAATTTACCTAGCGTGTCGGGTATCGATATTTCTCGTGATAAAGCAGAGCAACACGCTCGCCCCAATAAAATACCCACTCAGCTAATGCCCGGCAAATACACCATTACAGGCACGATAGCCTTGTAAATAAATTGCACATACATTAACAGCCCTGCCGACCCAAATAATCGTGCGCTTTTTGCCATTGCGGTAAAAAGTGCTCGACTAACCCCCAAAACCGTGGCGTATGGTTTGTCTCTAGCAAATGCGTCATTTCATGCACCACCACATACTCTAAACACGCATAAGCATGCTCCGCCAAGGCGAGGTTAAGCCAAATGCGTTTTGCTTGTATGTTGCAGGTTCCCCAGCGGGTACGCATTTTTTTAATGCCAAACTCATTCACGTTCAGCTGCATTTTAGGCTCGTATTCGGCCATAATATGCGCTACAGCGCGCTTTAATTCTGTACGGAATAGCTTTTCGAGAAGCGCGGTTTGCTTGTTGTAAGTATCGCCTGGCGTGGTGGTGAGTAAAATATGCGTAGGGCTGCCTTGGTTGTTTTTTTCAACAACCTGTAAAGTGCTTTTCATGGCGTTATGGTTAGTAGACACACGCACATGTGTATCCAGTAAACACAGCGTATCGCCATTTTCGTAGGGTTTTAGCGTGGCCTGCTGCTGAGCAAGCAGCGCTTGTTGTGAGGCGATCCACTGAAGGTTACTTTGCACAAATGCCGTAATATTATTATGGCTCACACGCACAGGCGCAGACACTTTGGCCATGCCGGTTTTACTGCAAATACGCAGCCGCAGAGATTTCATTTTTTTACGCGTAATGGCCACGGGTATGCCCGCAATAACGCGTGTTTGTGTAGATGACGACATAAACGCACACGTATAAAAAGTAAGATCCTTTATTATACGTGTACAGATGATTTTTTCTATGAGCAGCATGGCGTTAAGGACACCCGCTTTAGTGAAGCGTCGCGTCAAATGCTTTCACAATACGCTTAAAGTGGGCTTGAGATACAAGCCCCGCGCGCCCCACTCAGTTACGGATTATCAAAACGCGAAAATTAACGTTGGGGTTTAAACCCGTGCCTGCTCTGTTTAGCACAGTCTACAGCTAGCCAGTAGCTCTCTATTTACAACCCGTCCAGACAGAATCAGCTTTACCTGTGTTTATCTCTTAGCACTCCACCTAAGCAAGTTTAATTTGTCTTTTCGCGGATTGAATCGTTTCGGGCCTGTGAGCCACAATAATACGGGTTATATCTAAGCTGCGGATATTCTCGTTTACTTCGCGTTCGTTTGCTATGTCGAGGTTACTGGTGGCCTCATCCATAAATAAAATACGCGGTTCGCGATACAGTGAGCGCGCCAATATAATACGCTGCTTTTGCCCACCACTTAGGCTGGTTCCCATGTCGCCAACAAGCGTGTGATAGCCCATCGACATTTTCTCGATGTCGTTATTAATACAGCTCATTTGAGCGCATATTTCGACGCGTTCTAAATCGGGCTTAGGATCAAAACAGGCAATATTTTCAGAGATATCGCCTGCCATCAGCTGATCATCTTGCATAACGCTAGCAATTTGGCTGCGGTAATGCATCACCGTATTAAGAGGCTTTCCATCAATAAAAATCTCGCCACTGGTGGGCTGAATCAGCCCCATCATGCATTTAATTAATGTGGTTTTACCGCAGCCGCTCGGCCCTGTAATGGCCACGGTTTCGCCAGCCTCGATGGTAAAGCTCACATCATCTAGCACAAACGGCTCGTGCTCGGCATAGCGGTATGAAAGGTTGCGCACTTCGATCTTTCCGTTAATTTTGCTACTACTCATATTGTTACTATTATTATCGTTACTACTATTAGGCACGCGGCTGCCGGTGCCTATAGCTACCGGTGTGACACCGTCACTATCGGGGATAATATGCTCGTCAATATTTTCGGTTTTAGTGTGGACAATATCGGCCAAACGATCGAGGTGAATATTTAACATTTTAAACGCAATCCACTGATCTATTAAGCCGTTGATCGACCCACTAAAACGGGTTTTATAAGCCATAAACGCAAACAACATACCTACAGACATCATCTCGTTCATAACAGCCGTTGCAGCCACAAACACGACCAAAATATTCTCGACACCAAATAAAATACTGTTAATGCTCGAGTAGCCTATCTCCCAACGTGCAATACGAATATCTTTGTTCATGACATCGGCTAAGTGATTTTGCCACTGCTGTTGCCGCTCGCCTTCTTTTTGAAATAACTTCACGGTTTGAATAGCACGAATCGACTCCATAAAATGCGAATCTTCTTTTGCGCCGGCCACAATCACTTCTTCATTTAATAACTTAAACGGGCGATACATGACCCAGCGCAATAAAGCGTAAATGAGTACCGCACCCAGCACAATAAGAGTGAGCTGCCAGTTATAAATAAACATGGCAACTAGCGTTAACGAGGCCATGACGCCATCTACAACGGCAGCAACCATACCGCCTGTGATCATCTCGCGGATACTACCAAGCGAGCCAAAACGCGAGACCACATCGCCCATATGGCGCGTGGCAAAGTAATCCATTGGCAAGCGTATAAGGTGCCTAAATAAATTAGCCGACATCTGCATGCCTAACCGATTGGTAAAATGCAGCACCACAAACTGACGTAAAATCGATGTTGCCAAACTAATCAGCATAAGCAACGCAAAACCGATGGATAACACCATCAGTAAGTTGGTGTCTTTACGTAAAATCACATCATCGACCACAGTTTGCATGTAAAACGGCGTAATTAAGGCAAACAGTTGTAGCAATAATGACAACGCAATAATCTGTACAATATTACGTTTAAGCCCTGTGATACTCTTCCAAAAATGACCGATCCTAAGCGTTTGTTTTTCTTCACCTTTTTTAAAAGCATGCGTGGGCAATAGCTCTAAAACAATACCTGTAAACTGCTTGCTGAATTCATCGGGCTGAATATGGCGCTCGCCAATGGCGGGGTCGTGAATCACATACCCTTTGCGGGTGATTTTTTTGAGTACAACAAAATGATTCAACCCCCAATGTAAAATACACGGCGCTGGCACTTGATCGAGGCTATCAATATCCACTTGCAGCGCACGTGGCGCTAGCTCGATACGCGTAGCGATATCCATCAAGCTTTTTAGCGTGGCACCGTGGCTAGACACCGAAAAACGACGTCGCATGCTCATTAAATCAATATCGTAACCGTGATACCCCACCACCATCGCTAAACACGCCAAACCACACTCTGCGGCTTCCGTTTGGACAATAACAGGCAAACGTTTATTACGGCCAAAATTAAGCAGTGATTCGGCTTTATGCAGTATTGCATCGCTAGAATTTTGCATGTTATAGGTTTCCTCTTAGCGATAATAATGGCTCCAAAAACCACTCCAGTAATGTGCGCTCACTGAGCTGAATATCGGCGGTTAATGTCATACCGGGCTTGAGCGGAAACTCCCTACCGTATGCAGTGGCTGCACTTTTATCCAATACCGCGGTAATTTGATACGCAGGTTCGGCCTGCGCAATAGGCGCGTTTAATATTTCATTAGGCAGTAACAAAGTATTGGAAACAGACTCAATCGTGGCACTGTACATACCAAATTTTTGATACGGGAAGGCATCGTAACGAATATTAAGCGCCTGACCGGCCTCTAAAAAGCCCGCTGAACGGACAGGCACGAGTAAGTACGCCGTTAGCTTAGCGTTACTGGGCATAATAGTAAGCAAAGGCGTGTCGCGGTTTGGCGCAACTTGCTGGCCAGCAATCGCTTGCACATTATTCACGGTGCCATCACGCGGCGCAGTAATCACATACGATTGCTGGCCTTTTAATTGTGATGCTTGCTGATCAATAGTGCTTAAACGCTCCTGTAATTGTGCTTGCGCATTGCTGCGCTGGCGTGGCAGTAAAGACAGCTGAGCCTGAATGGCGGCAATGCTATTTTGCTGTGTGACACGTGTGCGGTTAAGCGATTGTAATTCGCCATCTAGCACTAACTTTTGTAAATGAATATTATCGAGATCGGTTCCCGATATATGGCCTTTTTGGCGGAGTTTTTTTGATTTTTCTAGTAGGCTCGATAACAGTTTAGCTCGCTCTGCAAACGTAGATATTTCACTGTCTATGAGGGTTAATTCGCTATTGGCGGCCGCTAAACGTTGCTGTAACTCACTTTTCTGCCCATCAAATATAGATTGGCTAAGCGCTATTTGTTCGGCAACAAGCTCGCTTTGGCGGTTATATTCGTTAAGCAGTTGTGTATTTAACTGCTCGCCGCCGGCCAACTCTCTGTCGCCTGTAATTGTTAATAATATATCGCCTACAGCAACTTGCTCACCCTCTTTAACATGCAAGGTTTTGATAACACCTTGGCTCTGTGGGTAAACGCGCACCACACCGTCAGGCGGCGCAAGCCAGCCAAAAACGGTTTCTTTACGGGTAAACGTGCTGGTTGTTAGCCATATAATAAGTACTAGCACCCACACGCCCAACACGGCTAAAATAAGTGTATGAGATAAGCGCGGCACGAGGAGAATATCGCCATGCAGCCGATTACGCTTATTGTCTATGGCTTCTTTTCTAAAAAGGCTCGCCCTCGACGAAGATTCATCCATTTATTAATTACCTTAAAATTATTTTATTCGTAAAGACTGACTCAACCTAAAATGTAAACACAAGGATGAAAAGGCAACGTTTTATTACGTTAAGCTATAACAGAATAAAAACGATTCCCTATGGGACTATATAAAACGCAATAAAGTCCAAACAACGCATCTAAATTAAGCGATTTAAAAAAATGAAAAAACAATACGCATCAGCCCCCTAAGCCTAGAACCTAACCATAATGAATGCAGCGTAACCTTAAAAAAGGCATTGATAAATACGAGTAAGAAAGCAGATGATCAACACCTCGCCATAGAACGCCCAAACGGCATTAACCTACACTGAGGCATGATGAAAAAACACATTAGAGAGCTGACGGAGAGCAACACTGAGAGCATATCAGGTGGTAATGCAGAGCAGGAAAAATAGAAAGACCGTGGTTCACATCGGCCAAGGTCTTTTTTATTATCAAGAATCGTTTCTATTATATTTAGAGGTTTCTTACAGCCAGACATCCCCTTTTCTACGGCAACACTTAGGTACAACACTTCATCTCAAGTGCTACATGATAAAGCCAAACATCATCTCAATCAGCTTTTCATCATCCCCGTGCACGCATTAACGCATGACGAAAGTGGTTTAATCGCGAAAGTTCGTAAACTGAAATGGTTGATCAAAATCGCCGCTTTTGACAAGCTGCATCACCGCTTGTAGATCATCACGCTTCTTTCCTGTTACACGCAACTGCTCACCCTGAATACTGGTTTGCACTTTTAATTTACTATCTTTAATAGCCTTAACAAGCTTTTTAGCGATAGCCTGCTCGATGCCTTCTTTGAACTTAACATTCTGGCTAAATGTTTTACCTGTATGGTCGGCTTTAGGTAGCTCCATCATTTTAGGGTCGATACCGCGCTTTAATAACTTAGCTTGTAAAATAGACACCATTTGATCAAGCTGAAAATCACCCTCTGCCTGTATTAACGCTTCGCCATTTTTCCATTCAAATTTCGCGTCGGTGCCTTTGAAATCAAAACGTGTTGATAATTCACGTGATGCATTTTCGACGGCATTGTGAACTTCTTGTGTGTCTATCTCAGAGACAATATCTAAAGACGGCATGGTTTATGCTCCTATATTTAATGGTTAAGGTAGAGGCTATACGCCCAAAAACTCTAAAAAAAGTATTGTACAGAATGCTTTTAAAAATATGATAAAAAATAAAAAATATTGCGCCAGCAAGGTTGTAATCTTTTTTTTCGCCCCTAATATTAATGATAAGGGAGGTGAAAATTAACCATTGAACCAAAACCTTAAAAGCGTATACTCGATATAAACTAGGCAATATTAACAAGATTAACACTATGTTTATCATTGCTCTTAAACACAAAACTATTGTTATTAAACACATCATTAAAGGAGACATATCGCCATACAGACACACCCAAACCTTCCTACGTTTTAACAGAAAATAAGAGAGTGACTATGCAACTTAATTTATCTGGACACCATGTAGAACTTACCGACAGCATCCGTGATGTAGCCAATAGCAAGTTTGGCAAAATCGCTTCACATTATCCGCTGGTCGATAGTATTGATGTATTCCTAACTGTAGAACGCCACGAACAAAAAGTCGAAGCCACCACTCACTATAAGGGCGCAACCGTTGCCGTCAATGCCTCAAAAGGGGATTTGTACGTTGCCATTAACGATGCTGTCAAAAAATTAGACTCTGCTTTATCAACACGCAAAGGTGCACAAAAAGCCCACCTGCATGATAAACCCATTCTAACGCCCGAGCCATCAGCCAACGACGAACTAGATAGCGAATAACCTATTGCGCTGTTAGTAACAAAAAAGCCGCTATGACAGCGGCTTTTTTTATGCTTAAAATTTAGTATTAAAGCAATAAGACGGGTTCAAATATACGCCACTTTATTAGTTTATAATGATTAACCCCTCATTTATTAACGGGCCCAAGATCAACCATTACCTCTAATTACGGGTTAAACGACAAGTTTTCTAGCCATATATTTTTAGGGACTGTAACAAGGTTATATTGCCCAGGCACCACGCGCGTTAGAATACGCTGTAAATAATGTGCATTCGCTAAATCCGGATATTGGCCAGCCACCACTGCAATAGCTGTTTTATTTTTAGGGTCACTGACTAACAAAGGTAATACGACGGCATTTTTATCTTTCACGCCCACTTTTTTCAACTCAACTTTCGCGCGCTCAATAACGATATTTGCCTGCGTTGAGTTAGTATACACTCCCATTAACACACCGTATTTATCCCCTTTTTTGGCCTGATTAAGCACCATAGAGGATAACTCAACGCGCTCTTTAGATGCCTTATTAGGCTTAACTTGCGTGCTATTACACCCAACCAAAAACAGTACAACACAAAATAAACCAGTAAAATTATTCATAACACCTCGAATTAACATGCACTATTTATGCACCATAGAAATCATTTATTCACCATTAATAGTAGCAATAAATGTACGGCTACCGCCATAATTTCGGTGCTCGCACAAATAAATACCCTGCCACATGCCCAAATTAAAACCACCATTAGTAATAGGAATACTCACGCTGGCACCCAACAAGCTACTTTTTAAATGCGCGGGCATATCGTCGGGGCCTTCATCGGTATGCACAAAATAATGGCTATCTTCTGGGACAAGACGGTCAAAAAAAGATGAAAAATCATCGCGTACGGTGGGGTCGGCGTTTTCATTTAAAGTAAGCGATGCAGATGTATGCTGGATCAACAAATGCACTACACCAACACTTAAATCACGTACTTCAGGTAGTTGTGCTAACACATCTCGGGTCACAAGATGAAAGCCGCGGGGTTTAGCAGGCAGTTGAAATGTTTTTTGAATCCACATGATTAACTCATAATATTAGGCTGGGGGGGAATTAAACAGTTGAGCTAAGGTGTTATGTACAGAGCTTACTCGCTAGCGTCAGTTTTCACACGCGATCTAACTGCAAAACGACCACAAAAAATACCAATCTCAAACAATAGCCACATAGGTAATGCGAGCAATGCCTGCGAGATAATATCCGGCGGTGTTAACAGCATGCCAACCACAAAGCACCCCACCACAATATAAGGGCGTTTTTTGGCGAGCGATTCTGGCGACAGCACGCCCGCCACAATCAAAATAACGGTTGCCACAGGGATCTCGAACGCCAAACCAAAAGCAAAAAAGAGCTTAATAACTAAATTAAGGTGCGTCGCAATATCCGGCATCACGGTTACACTGTCGGGCGATGTGGCAGTAAAAAACAAAAAGATAAGCGGGAAAATAACAAAATACGCAAACGCCACACCCAAATAAAACAACAGAACACTAGAAATGAATATAGGAATCACCAAGTGTTTTTCTTTTGTATATAAAGCCGGTGCAATAAATTGCCAAACTTGCCATAAAATAAACGGCATTGAGGCAAATACTGCAACAAATAACGTGAGTTTAAAGGGAGTTAGAAAGGTTGACGTCACATTAGTCGCAATCATGCTACCTTCAGGCAGCAATGCCACTAACGGCTGGGCAATAAAATCATAAATGGGGTTAGCAAAACCAAACAAACCCAAAAAAATAATGAGAATCACGCCAATACATTTCATTAAACATGTACGTAATTCCAACAAGTGATCAATGAGTGTCTGGCCCTCTTCAGGCTGCGCAGAATTATTTGTCATAGGGCGTCTTAGCTGCGTGATTTTCTGGATGTGCATCTTGCTTATTATCAGCCTTAACAACCGATTCGCCAGAGCTATCATCAGAATGATGATCTAAAGTGTCAACTGGATTGTCAGACAGAGTGTCCACTGGATGAGCTAGCCCCGGATCAGCAAACTCATTCTCGTCTGTGCCCTTAGTCGGGTCTTCAGCCAAGCGTTGCTCTAAGGCTTGTTTTTGCTCTTGCAGCTCTTTTTGCACGTTTTTAAACGATTCAATAGATTTGAGCACTTCTTCGTTGTGTAACTCCCGTCGTATTTCATCGGCACCTATTTGGGTTTCGATATCTTTTTTAGCTTGCGTCATAAAGCGCTTGAATTTGGTAATAAATCGCACGCCCGACTTCACCGCATCGGGCAGACGATCAGGCCCAACCACCACAAGGGTAATCACAAATATAATGGCTAACTCTAAAAAACCAACATCAAACACAGTGCATGCTCTTTCTCTTACTTGTTAACAAAAATTTACGCTTGATGCTTTTCTTCTTCCGCTTTTTTATCTGCTTGCGGGCTGCTTGCTGTTTCAGCGTTATCAGCCGCTAAATGCGCTTTAGATGCATCGTCTTCGTTGTTTTTATCTTCGTCTTTTACCGCTTTTTTAAAGCCTTTGATAGCGCTACCTAAATCGCCACCCAAACCTTTTAAACGTTTTGTGCCAAACAGCACTAAAACAATCGCCAAAACAATCAATAACTGCCAAATACTAATACCACCAAGACCCATAACTCACCTATTTCTTTAATTAAATATAAACACACACGTTAAACAAGTAACGTTTCGTTTAGGTTACAACATTTTATTATGGCCACTTATTTTATTATGACCCGTTACTGTGACCACCTACTTCGACAACTTGTTTTTACTGTTAGCTCTTACTATTAGCTCTTACTATTAGCTGCTAGCTTTCACCACTAATTACTTATTCATGCTGCGTGCGGCTTTTTCATCTAAACCAGAGACATTAAACCGCCCTGCCAATGTTGATAAAACCGCCTCAAAATCGGTATCTAAATGCGACAACATCACCATTAAATGAAATACAACGTCAGCAGCTTCGCCAATGACTTCATCTTTATTACCACTGGTTTGTGCGTCTTTTGCGGCCAAAATCACCTCGGTCGCTTCCTCGCCTACTTTTTCAAGAATTTTGTTTAAACCCTTGTGATGTAAGCTCGCCACATACGACGAGTCCGGATCACTTTGCGCTTTGCGATCGGCTAATACCTGCGTGAGTGCAGCGATAATATCGCTGTTTGTGCTACTTAAATTGGCTGTTGTCATTTGTAAATGTCGCTCGGATTTTTAATAACAGGCTCGACACTGACCCACTTTCCATCTTGTAACTCACGGTAAAAGCAGGATTCACGTCCAGTATGGCAGGCAATACCGCCAATTTGCTCAACATTGAGTATAACGACATCTGCATCACAGTCGAGCCGAATACTTTTAATTTGCTGAGTATGCCCAGAACTTTCACCTTTTCGCCATAATTTACTGCGTGATCGCGACCAATATACCGCCACATTGTTTTCTACGGTTAACATCAACGATTCGCGGTTCATCCACGCCATCATTAAGTTTTTATTGGTTTTATGGTCAACAGCAATTGCGGGCACAAGGCCGTCTTCTGTCCATTTTATCGCGTCTAAAAAGTCGGTATCGTTCATAAGGTATCTAATTATCGTTTCTTAAAAAAGTAAAAGCATGGCTCAAAAAGTATATTCAGTGCGTTCTTTGTGCAATATGTATCGCCAAGTCACGCAGTATATCGGCTTTTTCGTCAAAGGGTGCCAATACCTCGAGCGCCTGCTCGACAAGCTGGGTTGTTTTTTGTTTCGCGCCTTCTACGCCAAGTAGTGTGACGTAAGTCGGTTTATTTAGCGACGCGTCACTGCCTACTTGCTTGCCAAGCTGCTCGGTTGTGCTGGTCACATCTAAAATATCGTCCTGCACCTGAAAGGCCAAGCCTATCGCACGGGCATAACAGTTTAATGGCACTTTTTGCGATGGTGTCGCATTCGCACATATTGCGCCTAATTCTACTGAGGCAGCAATGAGCGCGCCCGTTTTAAGGCTATGCATCTGCTCAAGCGCCTCTAACGATAACGTGCTATTGGTGGAAGTAAGATCAATCGCCTGCCCTTGGACCATACCATGTACACCAGACGCTCTTGATAATATCTGTATAGCCGCCACTTTTTGAGCATCGGTTAACGTGCTAGATTCAGCTATCCATGTAAACGCTATCGTCTGCAATGCGTCACCTGCGAGTATTGCCTGAGCTTCGCCATACACTTTATGGCAACTCGGCTGACCACGACGCATATCATCGTCGTCCATTGCAGGTAAATCGTCATGAACCAGACTGTATGTATGTATCGCTTCGATAGCGCAGGCACAATCTAACGCAGCCAGGGTAGATTGACTCGCGGTTTGACCATCCGTAAAAAAGGGCGTATCACGGCTTAATAGCGAGGCTGTAGCAAAAACCAAGGCTGGCCTGACTCTTTTACCACCCAGTAACAAGCTGTAACGCATTGCAGATATAAGTGTGGTCTCATGCTCAGGCAACGCATCGATATAGCACTTAAGAGTTTGTTCCACATACGTTTTCACTTGCGTCAAAAACAACGGCGTATTAGTCATTAGGGCTGTTTAACTCGAAGGGTGCCTGCGTTAACTCGCCGTTTTTCTCTAATAACTGCGTGACTTTTTGCTCGGCATCTTTAAGAGCGCTCTGACATTGTCGTGTGAGCTTCACACCTTGCTCAAAACTCTCTAAGGATTCCTCAAGAGACAAATCCCCTTTTTCTAACTGCTCGACTAACTGCTCTAAAGATGCGAGATCAGACTCAAATGCATTTGTGGCTTTTTTCTTTGGCAAAACAAGACCTTTCATGTAAGTAATAGAAGGAATCAAATAACTTTTTAATTATACCCACTAAGCGATTGCCTTGTATGTTTTTGATAGGAATTTTCCCTACAAAATTAAAATACTGTCTAGACTTAAATCAAAAGGTGCTTCATATACACATTTGCATTGCGCCACTTCACTATATCAAACGGTAATACGTAGTGCTTCTGCCTATTATCAGAGGAACCATTTGTGGATTTAGCGACGATAGTCGGCCTGATTGGTGCTTTAGCACTCATAGTAGTATCGATGCTTATGAGTGGCGAGCTTGGCATGTTTGTTAACGGGCCTTCATTGGTCATTGTTTTTGGGGGTACGATTTTTGCCGTTATGGCCAAATATGGCTTGGGGCAATTTCTAAGCGCAGGAAAAATAGCAGGCCAGAGCTTTACCAATAAGCTGCCCGATACCAACATGCTTATTGAAGAAATTGTAGGCCTCGCCGACGAAGCCCGCAAAGGCGGATTACTTTCGCTGGAAGGCAAAGAAGTCAGCAGTGATTTTTTACAAAAAGGCATTCAACTATTAGTCGACGGGCACGATGCCGATGTCGTCAAGGCCCTACTATCCAAAGAGAAAAAAGAAGCGGTCAAACGTCATGATGTTGGTGCGTCCATTTTCTCAGAAATGTCCGATACGGCTCCAGCAATGGGCATGATCGGCACGCTCATTGGCTTAGTTGCGATGCTCGCCAACATGGACGACCCGAAAGCCATTGGCCCTGCGATGGCCGTAGCGCTATTAACCACATTATATGGTGCCATTATTGCGAACGGCATAACTGGCCCGATCGCCAGTAAACTTAAGTTGCGTTCAGGTGACGAGGCCATGGTAAAAGACTTGGTAATCGATGCATTACTAGCCATACAAAACGGACAAAACCCACGCGTTATCGACTCCATGCTTCGCAACTATATGTATGAAAAAAAGCGCGAAACAGAAGCTGAATAACCAACGGGCACCCCTAATATGAGCGACCAAAACCAATGAGCGCTGAAGAAGATGACGACGAAGGCTGTGACTGCGTCCCCGGCCTACCCCCGTGGATGGGGACATTTGCCGATCTTATGTCGCTGCTTATGTGCTTTTTTGTGCTGCTTTTGTCTTTTGCCGAAATGGACGCCATGAAATTTAAGCGGTTGGCGGGCTCCATGGCGCAAGCCTTTGGCGTGCAAAATAAACTGAATGTGACCGATATACCTAAAGGTACCAGTATTATTGCGCAAGAGTTTAGCCCCGGTAAGCCCGAGCCAACCCCTATCAATGAGATATGGCAAAAAACGCAAAACGTGACCGAGCTATCGCTTGAGCAAGCTTGCGCAAAAGAATATGAGATAGAACAGGGCTCCGAAGCCAAAGAAGCGGGCGTCATTATAGAGGTAAAAGAAAAGCTAGAGGAGCTCATCGAACAAACACAAAACGATGCATATCAACTAGCCGATGCACTCCATGAACAAATAGAGCAAGGCAGTATTGAAATAGAAACCAAAGGCCGCCTTATTATTGTACGCATTAGAGAAAAGGGCGCATTTGTGTCTGGCTCAGCCAATTTATCCGCCAAAATGAAAGACGTTATGGTTGAGATAAAAGCCGTACTGGCCTTAAAGCCAGGCAAAATAGAGGTGCAAGGTCACACTGACAACCTACCAATTAACACCCCCCAATTTAAATCTAATTGGGCTTTGGCTTCTGCTCGCGCTGTTGCTGTTGCACACGAATTGATGAAAGGTAATGACATCAGCCAGAGACGTTTTGAAGTCTCGGGCTTTGCCGACACTATGCCCATAGGCGGCAATACTAGCCCCGAAGAGCGGGCTGTTAACCGTCGCGTCGAAATTTTAATTAAGCAAGATATCACGAGTGACGACCTATCCGACGATGATGTAACGCTGCTTAAAGATGATGAAAAAGGCCAAGATATTTTACGTGAGCTAAATCTAGAGCCTGAATACATTTTCGAGCTTGACCCGCGCGAAATCTTTTAACAAAGGACACACAATGAACCAAGAACGCAGACGCTACTTTAGGATAAATGATACCGTTGGGCTATCGTACAAAGTGATGTCGAAATCGGCATCTCAGCCGCTAGACGACTCAGGCGACGAGCCTAGCCAGATTTATTTAAACAAGCAAGATAAGCAAATGCTTGACCTCATTAAAAAGCTTGCCAAAAAACAACCCGAAATTGCCGCATTGATGGCGCTCTTTAACCAAAAGTTAGAGCGCCTCAGCAACCTAATGGCGCTGGATGGCCATCGCATAGACAGCATTTCAATGCAATTGAAAGAAGTAAACATCAGTGCTTGCGGTATCGCCTTTCACCACGACACACCTATTGAAATGAACAGTATACTCGAACTTGATATTTCCTTATTACCCGATGATCAAGTGCTTAAAACACAGGGTCGTGTTGTTGCCTGCTCAGAAGACGAGAACACATCAAACACAGAAAACACACATTATATCCGTATTGATTTTTACGCGATGGACAGCGTGTCCCAAGAAAGGCTGATACAGCATATAGTTAAAAATCAGATTATTGCTTAACCTTTAAACCTAAAAGCAGCTCATTAACCCAACCACAACATACGCCAACCCAGCGCTTATCATGATTAGCCTATGATATCTAAGATAGGCGTCAATATAAGGCGCATCACTATAAGTTCGCTCATTTTATGCTCACTTGCTCACACAGCTTGCGACCAAAACCGACGAGCATCACACGCACAATAAAACGAAGTACGCGCCACAAAGCAGGAATGCTAGTCTGTTGATTCGGCATAACTGACACTTTAAATCTTCAGTCGTGCTTAGCACATTACTGGAGCAACATATGCATTTTAAAAAGAAGATTCTGGCGGCGATAGTCGTAATACTTGGGCTGAATATTTTTGTAAACGATTCATTTGCAAAAATAACATATGTACTTGATCAATCGGCGATTAACAGCCCTATCCACAAAGAAATAGATAGCGCGATGCGCCATGCCGTTGAGATATACAATACCTATAGCGATTACAATATAGAAATACCCGTTTATTACAGCGCGGAAGTGCCAACGGCTAACGCGAACAATAATGGCAGAATCGTTTTTGGTGGCTCTTATAGTAATAAAACCGCCATACATGAAATGGGTCATATTATGGGAATAGGCACCTACGGTGCATGGGCAAACTTAATTGGCGAAAAAAGCCGCTATATAGGTGAGCACGGCACAGCGATGATCCAATCATTAGAAGGTGAAAATGCGATTCTCTATGCGGATAAAACACATTTTTGGCCACACGGGTTCAACTTAAATTACGAAGACGCAGAAAAACATATTCGCCTTATTGGCGCCATGCGTAAAGACATGGGCTTACCTGACAGAACGCTAACTGTATCAACATCTGCAGACACCCCATCGATTACCAATATGGAAGCCATACAGGCTCCGCCCGCCACCGCCACCGCCACCGCCACACAGCAGCCTAACGATGAAGAGCTGACTTATCAAACCGTTTTACTCGAAACAGTTCAAGGCAAGAAAACAATGGATATCGCGGGCAATAATAATCATGACGCGATTATCAGCAATATAAGCACGGGTAACTCATCACAAAGATGGGAAAAAATACCAACAGACTCTGGCTTTTTTCAGTTACGTAATCAAGCATCTGGGTTATGCCTAGATGTCGCGGGTGCAATCAAAACACTAAACAATGACGGCTTAGTGCAATGGTCTTGCCATACAGGTCATAACCAACAGTGGATAGAAACAAAGGTATTTAACAGGTTTAGCGTTTTCACAAACCGTAAAAGTAATCGCTGCATTCAAATCCAAAATAACAGCCGTGTTAACGGCACCCAATTTGTTCAATATTCATGTTCAATCAAAGCAATAGGTCAGATGTTTAGACTACGCTAAAACACAAAGTATGTTGCCAAAAATAGACCTCGGATAACGGCAAAGGATGGCCGTACACATTCATGTTGTTTTACTGTAGGATTATCCTTTTTAAGCATCAAGGATTAAGCATGAGAAAAGTTGAGGTCGCGTTTGAAACACGTGCAAATTTAGGTGAATGCCCGCGCTGGGACGAAAAAAACCAACTCTTATATTGGGTTGATATTAACAATTTTGAGCTGCATAAATTTGACCCGAAAACGGGCGAAGATGCCTTTCTAACCTTTGATCAAGAAGTCGCTTGTTTTAGCCTGCGTAAACACGACGAAGGGTTTGTTTTGGGTATGCGTCACGGCTTTTACTTTTTAGACGGCTGGGATACACACCTTCAGCCTATCACCGACCCCGAATCTCAGCTTGACTCAAATCGTTTTAATGATGGCCGATGCGACGCCAAAGGCCGCATGATTGCAGGATCGGTTTACCCGCCTAAAGATCATGATGGTGCCAACTTATGGCAGCTAGACACCGATCTATCTACGCGCTTACTAGCCGACGGGTTGCTCACCTCAAACGGCGCAGGCTTTAGCCCAGACAATAAAACATTTTACTATTCAGATACGCCAAAACACGTTATTTACAAGCATGACTACAACTTAGAGACGGGCGAAATATCTAACGCTTCTGTTTTTCATCAATTCCCCTTTGGAAACGGCCGCCCCGATGGTGCAGCAGTCGATAGCGAGGGTTTTTACTGGACAGCTTTATATGAAGGTTCACGTATTGCGCGCATTAGCCCAGAAGGCGAAATTGTAGAAGAGATCGAGCTACCAGTAAAATGCCCGACTATGCTGGCGTTTGGTGATGATGATTTAAAAACACTGTACATTACAACTGTAGGTAACCGCCCTGAAGAAGAGCTTGAGGCAATGCCCCTATCAGGCTCATTACTAAAAGTGCGCGTTGATGTACCTGGGCAAATTGAATACCGTTTTGGTCACGACTAAAAAGAGCAAAAGAAAGAACAACACCTAAAATACAGCCACAAAAAAGCCGCTAACACATGCAAGTATTGGCGGCTTTTTGACTTAACGCGCTGCTGATTTATACCCTACAACTTACCGCTATTTTGATACACCCAATTGATCGGTTTTTTCTCGCAAGTAACGCGTCGTGTTTTCATCGGTTTCATAGCTCGCTAATACTTCTGGCACAATGGTATCGCCAGCAATAATAGATAGCGCTTTGCCGCGTTTATTACTGAGTTCTCGCGCTAGCATCAATGTGCGTAAGCGCTCATGAATTAAACCCAAGCCATAAAATAACGCACTGTTTTTACCCTCGACATAAAAAGGCGTGACATGCGCTTTATATTTTAACGCCAGCTTGCCCACAAGTGGTGCCCATGCTTTATCTTTGATTTTCCAATCACTCTTATCAATAGCCGATACTTCACCTGCGGGGTAAATTAACAACGCGCCACCACCACTTAAATGCTTACACGCCGCGCGAATACCCTTGGCGTTTTCTTTTTTTGCATTGGGTGAAAGCACATCCACCCCAATAAAAATACTGGATAGCTCCGGGATTTTGGTGAGCAACAGATTGGTTAACACGCGCAAGTCGGGCCGCACCTTTTGCAATGCCTGACTCATCGCTACACCCTCTAAACCGCCTAGCGGATGATTCGCCACAAAAATAACCGCCCCCTCTTTGGGCACAGAAGCCAGCTTTTGATCATTCACAACATGCGGCGTAACGCCCACGCTTTCAAGCGTATGCTGTAGAAAATCAGTACTCACATTACCTTCACTATTCAGTGTTAGCGCAGGGGTGCTCTCATAGTAACGGGCGAGCTTAGACAAACCTAATACGCGTTCAATCACTCGCGCTAGCCACTGTTTTTTTAGCGGTAATCTAAAAGGGTTATTCGACGTGGTGCGAGAATGTGAAACGTTATTATCTGAAGGGGAACTAGGCATAGAAAAACTCTAAAATATAATGTCTTACTATTATAGAGCAACAGTAATTAACACCAACAAGTTAATGGTATTAATTACTGCAAGGTAACCTAAATTAATGCCGACCACTTAAAATACGAGCGACCTAGGCTTACTGCCATTTATTAGACAACCAAATAAACTGATACGGTTTAAACGTTAAGTCTTGATGCATATCGGTAAAGGTGTCACCGCTAACAAGATCCATCCACTTATTAACGTCCACTAAGTTAATACTTGCTAGCGGGATTGTGACTTCTTCGCTACTGAAATTAAAAATACAAAAAATACTTTGCGTACGCTTAATGCTCTGACGCCAAAACCCAAACAATTGATTACCCAAATGTAATGTAAACGAGGTCGCATTGGGGTGGAATGCACTTTGCTCGCGCCGTATCTCAATCAGGCGCTTCAATTCTGTAAATATTTTTGCATGATGAGTATGCGGCTGCGAAAGCTTGTCTTCTATTTCGTCGCGCTGCCACTTATAGCGATTAATAGTACGATTCGACCCCGTCAACTCCACGCCTTCCTGATAATTTTGCGTTGCCAATAAACTGTGAATATAAAAAGCAGGGATACCTTCTAACGCTAGCATCACGCCATGCGCACAAATAAAGCGCTCATTTTGCCATTTATCGGGGCCGCTCACGGTGCCCGCCAACGCATCAAACAAAGTCACGTTTATCTCATACGCTTTTTTATTACCATTATCGTCGGTACGCCAAGATACGCGCGCGCCTGTTTGTTGCACGCTGTTAATCACAGTATTGATTTCTTCTTCGTTTAAAAAGCCTTCGGCTGGACGCAGGCCAATACCGTCGTGCGAGGCAATAAAGTTAAAGTAGAAGGTGCCTTCTTGGGCGGGTGGCATGCTCATTTGCCAATGCTTTAAATGCGTGCAATCGCCCGTAATAAGGGCGTGAATCAATAAAGGTGGCAGCGAAAAGTTATACACAGCGTGCGCTTCGTTTGCGTTACCAAAGTACGATAAATTCTCAACATTCGGCACGTTAGTTTCGGTAATAATAATGGCGTCGGGTGAGTGATGCTCGATAAGCGTTCGCATTAAACGAATAATTTCATGGGTTTTAGGGTGATGAATACTGGAGTGGTTAAGCTCTTTCCAAATAAACGCCACAGCGTCCATGCGAAATATTTTCACACCACGATCCAAGTACAAACGAATAATATTCACCATTTCGCATAGCACGTCAGGGTTGGCAAAATTCAAATCAACCTGATCGTGGCTAAACGTACACCAAATATATTTTTTACCGTCTAGCGTTTCCACTTCACGCAATAACGGTGAGGTGCGTGGCCTAACAACCATGCTGGTATCTGTATCGGCTGGCGCTTCAAAAAAATAAGATTTACCCGGCTCTTTACGCTGTTTAAAATTGTCAAACCACCGGCTACGGCTCGAGCAATGATTCACAACCAAGTCGGCCATGAGGTCGTACTCTTTGGCAATATCTTCTATGTGCGACCAATCACCTAAACCGTCATTTACTTGGGTATAATCAATCACTGAAAAACCATCGTCAGAGCTGTAAGGGAAAAACGGTAAAACATGTATTCCGCTTAATGTATCTTTTAAATGGTCGTCAAAAAAGTGCTTGAGGGTTTTTAGTGGTGACTCTCCCTGTTTAACAATACTGTCACCGTAGGTGATACTTAAAACATCTTTCTCATCCCACAAACTTTCATGCACGGCAGGCTTTAGACAGTTTTCATCCAGATCAAAAAGGGTGATTATTTTTCTGGCGAGCACTGTTATATCAACATCAGGGAAGTCTTTATTGTCGTATATAAATTGTAGGTGTGTCTCGACTAAAAAAAGTAATTCTTTCTCTAACGCATTCATAATGGGCCTATATCGATTAAACTTTCGAATCTGGATTGAGTACATTACCTAATGAGGCCAAAGTTGGCCCTCATCGTTTTTGATATTAATACTGCTCACTTTGCTTACGCAGAGCGTCTTAAAATTGCATGTTTAGTGTCATTATCCGTGACACCCTTAAAACAAAAGAAACATGTTAATTTTTGATCTTTACACCACAGCAAGCCTATAAATAACATCACAGGCCGGTGCAGACGACACTAAATCATTCATCTCGCCTGCACGCTCCAAGGGGTGAAGACGAAAATTATTCGCCAAACTCGGCCATATCAGCCGCAACTGCCTGATGAATTTCATCCACTATATTAGGGAACGCACTGGTAACGCGGTTCCAGCTAGGGATAAACGGTTTTTCCATGGGGTTAGATAAGAAGTTTTCACCCGCCTCTAAAATATTGCGCGCAAACATTTCAACGGCACGCTCTTCTGAGTGAATATCTAATTCTAAACCATTAAAAACAGCATCGTTATTGTAGGTTTCGACAAAGTCGAGTGCGATTCTAAAATACGTGGCTTTAATCGAGCGGAATGTTTCTGAGTTAAACACCACACCGTTTGTGGCTAGCTTTCTAAAGAATGCCTTTGAAATATCAATCGACATTTTAGATAAACCGCGCGCCGCATCATCGGGTGATAAATCTTGGTGTTTATGGTCGTAAACGTCTGCGATATCGGCCTGACAAATTCGGTTATTAGCATAGTTGCGGTTAAGTTCAGAAAGCACACCAATTTCTAAACCCCAATCACTGGGAATGCGAATATCGCTGATCACGTCTTTTCTGAACGAAAACTCGCCCGCCAGCGGATAACGGAAACTGTCGATGTAATCTAAGTATTCACTGGTGCCTAATGTCTTTTTAAGCGCGCGTACAAGTGGTGTAACGAGTAAACGGCTAACGCGGCCATGGATTTTTCCGCTGGCAACACGGGCGTAAAACCCCTTACAAAACTCGTAGTTGAACGCAGGGTTAGCTACCGGGTACATTAAGCGTGCAAGCAAGCTTTTATCGTAAGTAACAATATCGCAGTCATGCAAGCCAACGGCTTCTGATTTCTCTAAACCTAGGCTATACCCCATACAAAACCAGACATTACGACCTTTGCCTGGTTCCATTGGGCTTAAGCCTTTTGACTTTAGCTTTTCATCAATGGCACGTAAGCGCGGGCCGTCGTTCCATAATAATTTAAAGCTTTGGTTAAGCGGTTTAAAAAATTTAAGTGCGTGGCGGTATTGCTCTTCGGTGGCCTGATCTAAACCAATAACAATATCTTCTAGGTAATCAACTTTACTTAACTCTTTAACAATATTGGGAAGTGCATCGCCTTCTAACTCAGAAAAAAGCGAGGGCAAAATCAATGTCATGGGGCGCGTTTTACCAAACTTGCGCAGGTCATCTTCCATGGCCTCAAGCGAGCGCTGTTTTAAATTGTGCAGTGTTGTAATGTTTCCGTTCTGATGAAAATCACCCATTTGGGTTCTCCTAATGTATTATTTTAATATAGCGAAGATACTGGCATTCCAGCCTTGCGGGCCATATTCGTGTGTTTTAATTAAGTTATCGTGTGTAAACACAGGGAAGTCGTTACTCGGTGAACGACACAACACCGCTGTATCGGCAATACTTAACATGTCCAAATCATTGTGGCTATCGCCCAAGGCGATCATATGTGGGGCGGTATCACCTTTCAACTTAGAGGATAACCATTCAAACGCAGCACCTTTATTGGTGGCGCCTAGCACATGAATAAAGCGCCCCCCTTTTAAAATACGCAACCCCTGCGCACAGACTTGCTCGTAAAATTTTTCGTAGGATTCTTGAGTATCATTCCAGATAAGTGGCTCACTGTAACCCCGCTCTTTGGATAAGCGCGCGCCGCACTCATCTAAACCAGTATGTTTAATCACATCCTCTACGGTAAAGTCAGCAAACATACTAAACGCATATTGGCTTTCGGTACGCAATAATTGTAAAAAATCAGTAATAGGCGCTCGCTCGCTGCCCAGCACATGCACATAGTAGCTACCGTTTAACATGCACTGCGTGGTATCAAAGCGGGGGTCACTCTTGTGAATATAAACAGCCGAGCCATTCTCTACAATAAAGGGGTCTACCAGCGGGATCTCGGCTTGCAAGTTAATCACTTCGCCACTGGTTTTACTGGTGTTGATTACAATAGGCGTTTGCCTTTCTTTTAAAGCCGTAATGGCGGGTAGCGCCGGCTCATAACTGTAGTTGTGGTGATCAAGTAATGTGCCATCAAGATCGGTTGATACGATGTAATCTGGGTAATCTGGCATAAAGCCCCTTTTTAGGTTTTGGCTTGCGTATTTAACAGCTGTGCATATGTGTAATATTGTGCTCTGCATCAAGCGTCAAGACCCAGTCGGCTTGCTGCGGTAATGTTTCTAAGCAATGCGACGTTAAACGCTCATAATGCGAAATAAAGCGTGTTAGCTGCACATCGTTTAATACGCCACTAGCGTCAAGCGTTGGGTCTAAGGCCAGCTTATCGGCGAGCTTCTTCTCTTGCAGTGCACGCCACTGGTACACCACATCAAAGCTGGGGGCCGTCATGACAACCAAGGCATCAAACAGATCAAATATCGCAGGGTAGCGGTCGGCAAGCTGAGTATTCACATACTGCCTATAGCTGCCGTCGGCATCTTCTGTTTGCTCAAAAGCATTAACGGCATCTATAAGCTGCTCGGATAATTGCGGTTTCGCGCCAACACACCAGCCTTCAAAAATAACAATATCAATAGGCCCTTCAACAACGGGCCAAGAGGATTCATCGGCGCGGTCATCAATGGCTTTATCAAAACGCGGTAAGGCTAGCTGCTCGCCCTCTTTTAAATCCAGCAAGGTTTCGAGTGTATATTTAGCTAACGGAATATCATGCGTGCCAGGTACGCCACGCGTCACCAGTAATGGATGAACATCGTTGGCAAGCTGCTTACGAGACGCAAGGGTATGGTAAAAATCATCGATAGAAACAACGGCCACACTTAAACCGTATTGTGTTTGCAGTATGCGCTTTAAAAAATCAGCAAGGGTACTTTTACCGCTACCTTGTGTGCCTTGCACACCTAGCATAAGCGTTTTGTGAGAGGATGTTTGGCGTAAAGATTGAAGCTTATCGTTAACATTGTGGGCGACAGGCAAATAAAAATCGCTCACAAATTGGGCAAAGTGAGAGGGGAGTTTATGCGCTTTTATGGCTTGCTTAAGGTATTCCTGCACCATTATGGCTCGCTTTTATCAACATGCTCTTTAAAATTGCAGGCTATATCACTGTTTTTGTGCGCCTACACCGAAAAAAATAACGACTTGTCCATTCATGTAGCAATTTCTAATCCAGATTGTACGCAACAGGTCTCCCCTCAGACTATTCACGGTTTTCTCATTGGATATGCACTTACGGTTTTGCACGCATTTGCTTCACATGACTGCGCTTAGTTTTTGATTCTAAACGCCGCTTATTTGCTGCACGGCTGGGCTTGGTGGGCTTACGAATTTTTTGCACAACCCCCGCTTTTTGAATAATCTGCTTTAATCGCTTAATGGCATCTTCACGGTTTTTTTCTTGGGTACGATGCTGCTGCGCCTTTAATACCAACACACCCTCTTTTGTAATGCGCGAGTCTTTTAGGTTGAGTAAGCGCGCTTTGTAAAATTCACTAAGCGACGATGCATGAATATCAAAACGCAAGTGAATGGCCGTCGATACTTTATTCACATTTTGACCGCCTGCACCTTGGGAACGCATGGCAGTTAGCTCGACTTCGTCAAGCGATATAGATTGATTAGATGAGATAATAATCATGAAATACCTTTTATATTCTTAAAAATGGTGCTGATAAAAAACGGTGCCTTTAATGGTGGCCCTAAAGAGAGAGCTAATAAAGATAGCGCTGACAAAGAGAGCACTGACAAACATGCGACTAAAAATAAATACTCGCTACATCCACTACCATACGGTATTTGAATCGCATTAATACAAATAAAACACGCAATTAATAGGTTCAAAGGCTGCACTGAGGTAGAATCGGCTTTTTCTTAAGCGCAGCTAAACTATGACATTTGACACCCTTGGGTTATCACCCAAAATTTTACAAGCCGTAACCGAGCAAGGTTACACCACCCCCACCCCCATTCAAGCGCAAGCGATTCCTGCCGTATTAAAAGGCAACGACGTAATGGCCGCAGCACAAACGGGTACAGGTAAAACAGCCGGTTTTACTTTACCTATGGTTGAGCGCTTACTCGCCAGTGCAAATACACGCCCCAAAGGCAATTATGCACGCGCATTAGTCCTTGCTCCTACGCGTGAACTGGCGGCGCAAGTTGCCGAAAGCGTGAGCCAATACAGCCGCAATGTACCGATTAAATCGTGCGTTGTGTTTGGTGGCGTCAAGATCAACCCTCAAATGCAGGCTTTACGTGGCGGCGTTGATATTCTTATTGCCACCCCTGGTAGGCTGCTCGATTTATGCAATCAAAACGCCGTTAGACTCGATAAAATCGAGCTATTTGTATTAGACGAAGCCGACCGCATGCTTGACATGGGCTTTATTCACGATATTCGCAAAGTGATTGATCGCCTGCCTAAAGTTAGACAAAACCTCCTGTTTTCGGCGACATTCTCACAACCCATACGTGAGCTAGCCAAAACCATTGTGAACAACCCCATAGAAATCACCGTTAACCCGCCCAACAGTACCGCAACCCGCATTAAGCAGTGGCTGCACCCGGTAGATAAAAAAGCCAAACCTGAACTGCTGATTCACCTCATCAAAAAGCACCAATGGAAGCAAGTACTGGTGTTTTCACGTACCAAACATGGCGCTAACAAACTCGTCAAACAACTTATTGGTGCCAACCTTAGTGCTAGCGCGATTCATGGCAACAAAAGCCAAGGCGCACGTACACGTGCTCTGGCCGAGTTTAAATCGGGCGAAGTGCGCATATTAGTAGCCACCGATATTGCTGCACGCGGCATCGATATTGACCAGCTAGAGCAAGTGATTAATGTTGACTTGCCACAAGTGGCTGAAGATTACGTCCACCGTATTGGCCGCACAGGCCGTGCCGGCGCAGAAGGCTGCGCGGTATCACTTGTAGCAGCCGACGAGTACGACATGCTGCAATCTATAGAGCGCTTGATCAAAAACACCATTACACGTGAATTTGTAGATGGTTTCGAGCCAGACCACTCGCTACCTGAATCGCGCTTAGATACGCGTCAACCTAAAATTAAACGCACCAAAAAACCCAGACCTCTAACAGGTTCAGGGCAAAATAAAGGGCAGCATCAAGAAAAAGACAAATCCTTTGCAGGCAAGAAAACGCCAACAAATAAAAAACGCCCACAGCAAAAAGCATCAGGCCAAGGAAAAGCGCAAGAGCAAGGGCAAAACCCCAACGGTAAACCGCGCGCTCAAAACCGTAGTAAGCCGTCTGGCGCGCCCTCTGGCAACACGGCAAATAAAAACCGAACACGACGCCCCGCAAGACAGCAATAATCAAACCTAGCCTCTTATCAGATATCTCAACTATAGTTGAGATATCTATTTTAAGTTATGCCGATAAGAGACACCTATGCGACAAATTTTCATACTTAACCCCAAAGGGGGTTGCGGTAAAACAACGATTGCCACCACGCTTGCAGGTTACCTTGCCACACATGGGGAGCTCGTTAGTATTGTCGACCATGACAAACAAAAATCATCTATAGACTGGGCCAGCGCCCGCCCAAATGCCTGCCAAAAAATTCAAGTATTCCCCCCCAATCACATTACCAACCTCAAACAACACAATAACTACCTCATACACGACTTACCTGCTGGCTGCGACATGCAGACCATAAAAGCCATAATCAACAAAGGTGACACAATTCTAGTGCCTGTGCTTCCCAGCCCAACCGACATAAAAGCGTTTATGCGATTTTTTATGGGGTGGCAACGTGAGGGTTTACTCGATTTAGACGTTCATATTGGTGTGATTGCAAATCGGCTTAAAACAAACACAGCCTATATCAATGTGCTGAATACTTTTTTAACCAAGCTCGATTTACCTGTTGTCGCGAGTTTACGCGACTCACAAAATTATATTCGTGCCATGGACAGAGGATTAACGCTTTATGACTTACCT
>CAKZUG010000151.1 GCA_937920545.1 uncultured Saccharophagus sp. | reverse complement strand
TAATTAGAGGTTCCCTAACCACAAAGGTAACGCTACGACTACTTAATGTTAATAAAAGGTGATAAGTGTCTTCAGATTTATTTTCACAGTCTACGATTCATCTCATTCAACACGATGGTGATGTGTATTACTACCCCAGCGCGTTGACACATAGTCAAGCTCAGTGCTACTTCGATGATTTAATTACTCACCCTAATTGGCTTTGTGATAAATTTATCATGTTTGGCAAGCTTATTACCACTCAGCGAAAAGTGATGTGGGTGGGCGATAAGCCATTTTTGTACCGTTACGCTGGCGCAACCAAACAAGCTGAGCCTTGGCCAGATTCTGTTCTAGCCATAAAAACGCATGTTGAGACACTCACTCGTACCTCGTTTAATTGTTGTCTATTAAATTTGTATCACAACGGTAGCGAGTCAATGGGATGGCACAGTGATAACGAACGCGAACTTAAAAAAAATGGCATGATCGCTTCCGTCAGTTTAGGTGCCGAACGCATATTTCGTTTTAAACATAAAAAAACAAAACAAACTCAATCTGTCGTGTTAGCACACGCAAGCATACTCACTATGGAAGGAGAGTTACAATCTTATTGGCAGCATGCTTTACCCCCAACTAAAAAAGTAGATAGACCCCGTATTAATTTAACATTTAGGAATATTGTTACATAATTATACCTATGTCGCTAAAGAACGCTTGTTGTATTTTTTCTTATATTTTTATCTAAGCTGAAACATTAAAAAATCCCCTAGGGAAGCCCTGATTAACCTCGCGGCATCTCTGGCTTTCAGAAAGTTTTCCTGTTTAGGCGGCTGAGAAAGGCGGGCTGGTTGCCCACCGAGCGAAGCCAACGCAGACAGCTTCCCTAGTTCAGTAGAGGCTTTCTGGCTGAAATATAGTAAGAATTACTTCACACGTGTAATGCGTACCATTGCAACACGGTCACCCCAGTTATACATAGATTGTGTTAAATCGGCTTCGCCGCTAATGCCTGCGTTAATATAAACATAACCTTCGCCAGTATCGTCAGGTGATGGGCCAGTGCCTTGACACACAGGGCCTGGGATATTTGCACAGATTTCGTCGTTAGTTTCTGTACCCGCATCATATGCTCTAAGCAACTCAGTACGAGAGCCGTATTTAGGTAAGCGTACGCTGTCCATTGCAACAAATGAATCGTTGGTTGGGATAAGCATTGCCGCCAAACTCATATGGGTGGTGGATGGCGATGCAGTTAATGTGATTGTGGTACGTTTACCCGGCGCAAGCAAACCTTCAGATGTACTGGTGCCACCAACACGCCTTCGAAGGTTTTTAAGTTCATCATTTAAGGGCGTAACATTCCCTGATTCAGCAAGTGCTGCTAAACCTTCACTTGCGGGTTCACCCAACCTAAAAAGTTTAATGGATCTTTGGTGTGAAACAGCCAGTGTGGGTGTAAATGTTTGACCTTTAGTGATGTTTGTAATGGTTACGTTATATACTCTTTCGCTTGCATTTGCTACTGCAGAAAAAGCCATTGCGCAAAGCGCTAGAGTGAGTTGTTTTTTCATGTGGTACTCCGAAGTTATTTTTATATTTGTGATAAATGTACTTGTTTTTATGTAAACGCTATTACTTTTTAATGATATTAAAGAGTCAGCACGCTTGCGCTATCAACAAGTCATTAAAACTATAGTTTGATAAACATGTTAAATATTCACTTTTTTATCACAACAATCTAACGAATCTATTTATGTGGGGAGCATCACACTAATCTTATGTTTAACTAAAGATTGACGGTATTTTTAATTATTTAAAAAGTAAATAGTCGTGGTTTGTTCCAAAAAATCTCATCAAACGTAACCATAAATGTCACAAAGATACGGTCGATGCTTTATTTATTTTGATTATTGGCCTTTTCACGTAGCTCTTTTTGTTTATCTTGGATAAAGCGTGATTTTTGTGTTTTATGCCAGCCTTGTTGCCCTCCTCGAGTAATCATCGTGTCCATTTGATTAGTCGCATTACGTGTAAGCGTTTGTATCAAGGGTGCTTCCGGTAAATTGATCCAGTATTTCTTTGGCATTTCAGATTACATCGCTTTGAGTTTAACCCGAGCAGGGTTAAAAATATTAGCGTAGTATTCGCACCAAAGTTCTTCTAATTTATCGTGTACTTTATCGGGTTTTTGCACACCTTCGCCAAAGCATACTTCTTTGGTGTTCCAATACATGCAGCAGTCGGGTGTGAGTATGGCAAAATGCATGTTACTAAAACGCTGTGTAAAAAATGTAGCAAGGCTTTCTACTATAAGGTGCGTAGGCTCAAACCATGCTACATACTGCTCGATAATAAGATCTTCAGGAGCAAGACTTTCAGGGGCAAGACCTTCGGGAACAAGATGTTCGGCCACACATTGATTACCTATACTTACGGCCGCATCATCAGACAAATGATTTTCGCCATGTCTTGAGCCGTCGCCCATTTTTTTAAAGCGCACAAAGGCTTTCATTTTGTGTTTATCGCGTGATACGCGTTTACACATCGTATAAAGGCGAGCTACATCGGGATCGGTCATGTCATTGAGCAACTCCTTTTCTTGAAAGGCAATACGGTAAGCTAACCGATAAAATACACTCCATTTTGCATCGTCTCGATAACATGCAGCCTGTTCAATAAGTGATAAAAATTGCGCCGAAACGTATACCTGCTGATAGACAACATCAGCCGCAAAGTGGCTTTCTGCCATATCGCCAAATAAACCTTGTTGGTGCTCTACTTCCCATTGTATGAGTGAGGGGCAGGTATCACGCTGTAATAATTCACGGGCGGTAGTGCGCCAATGTTCAAAATCACGTATCTGTACAGTAAACATGGTATAAGCCTCTATAAAGCGTCATTAAAAAAGGGCCATTTGTGTTGGTTGTAAATTTAAAAAATATTGCTTTAAATTCGCCTGCTCTAAATATTTATTCGCGGGGTTGGCATCCAATGCTTCTATAAAAGGCGCTATTTTTTTAAGGCTTAAATTGCAGCGGCTAATGTCATGTACACGTAATGGCCTTATGCGGCGGCTTTTAATTATTTTACTCGCGCCAATGGCACCAATACCTGGTACCCGCATTAGCCTTTCTAAGGATGCGGTATTAATGTTCACAGGGAATATATCGCGATTGCGTATGGCCCAGCTAAGTTTTGGGTCGATATCTAAATCGAGCATGCCGTTGCCACTATGGCTATCGGGTGTGGCAATATTTTGGTTAACATCGTTATGATGACGCATATCTGGCGCTAACCGCTTGGGGATAGGTGTGATCTCGTTAACATTGAAACCATAAAAACGCAGTAACCAATCGGCCTGGTATAAACGGTGCTCACGAATAAGCGGGGGCGACTTTGCGGGCAAATTAAGAGAAGCGTCGGGAATAGGGCTAAATGCTGAGTAATATACGCGGCGCATTTGATAACCATTATACAATTTGTTTGATAACGTCAGTATTTTTGCATCATTTGAGCTATCGGCACCCACAATCATTTGCGTGCTTTGCCCTGCAGGCGAGTAAATAAATTTTGATTTTTGAGTGCGATTAACATTGCTAATGGTAGCGTGTTTTTTGCGGCTCTCTTTAGACTCGTTAATGTTTTCTTTAAGAAAACCCATTGACTGGTTAATAGTGACAGAGTTTTTTTCGGGAGCGAGATTTTTAAGTGATTTTTTGGAAGGTAACTCGATATTAATACTTAAACGATCGGCATATAAGCCCGCTAAGCGTAGTAGTTCTGGGCTAGCATCTGGTATAGTTTTAAGGTGTATATAGCCTCTAAAATCATGTTTTTTGCGTAGTGTTCGTGCAATATTTACCATTTGCTCCATTGTGTAGTCAGACGATTGAATAATTCCTGAGCTTAAAAACAAACCTTCTATATAATTGCGTTTGTAGAAATCAAGAGTCAGGTTGACAACTTCATCTTCTGTAAAACGGGCACGTTCAATTTGGCTTGAAGCACGGTTAATACAATAACTGCAGTCATAAATACAAAAATTTGTCAGAAGAATTTTTAACAGCGAGATACACCGCCCATCAGGGGCGTAACTATGGCAAATGCCCATACCTTGATCTGTAGAGCCAATGCCTGACCCGTTTTTTGAGTTGCGCTTAATCGAACCGCTACTCGCACAAGACGCATCGTATTTTGCTGCATCGGCCAATACAGCCAATTTTTGTTGTAATTCCATAGTACTGACACCTTATTGCAGTTTATACAGTTATTATACTGTATATGTATACTACAGGTTTTACAGTTATTGGCCAGTCATACTGTTTAAATAAACAGCTGTTATTGATAGTATGATTTTATAACAAAAAGAGTTGTGCGCTATTAAGTGCTTTGAATAAACGCTATAAAGTAATATGAGGAATAATATTATGATCACCTTTAATCAACCTGTCGCAGTAACAGGTGCAACGGGCTATGTCGCGGGCGAATTAATCAAACAGTTATTGGCTTTAGGGGCGCATGTACATGCTTGTGTACGTGCAAATTGCCCACCCCAAAAACGCGAAGCTATTTCGAACCTCATTAAAAACGATACCTTAGAAGGTAAACAAGCCGCACTTACGTTTTTTGAAACCGATTTACTTGAAAAAAATAGTTTTGATACCGCGTTTAAAGGGTGTGGCATTGTTTTTCATACGGCATCCCCGTTTATTATCGACGCTAAAGATCCTCAAAAAGATTTAATTACCCCTGCTGTAGAAGGCACACATAATGTATTAAATAGTGTTAATTGTGCGCAGAGTGTCAAACGTGTTGTACTCACAAGCAGCGTAGCGGCAATGTATGGTGATAATAGCGATATAACATCTGATGGCGAGCTTGATGAGCATTGCTGGAATACAACCTCAACATTGCATCATAACCCCTATGCTTTATCCAAAACCCTTGCAGAACAAGCTGCGTGGCAAATACATGACGCGCAAACACAATGGCAATTAATCACTATAAATCCAAGCCTTGTAATAGGAGAGCCCCTTAGTGCAAGGGTTAGCTCAGATAGCTTTAACCTTATTAAACGCATGCTAGATGGCACGATGCGTTTTGGGTGCCCAAAATGGGGTGTGGGTGCGGTATCTGTGCACGATGTTGCTTTGGCGCATATATTAGCGGCGCATAATTCTAAAGCCAATGGCAGATATCTTATCTCGGCTGAAAACACCAACTTTTACACACTTGCCTGCTTACTTAAACCCATGTTTAACCATTATCCTCTGCCTAAAAATAGTGCTCCTAAATGGCTTATTTGGCTGCTAGGCAGCCTGTTTGATAAAAGCTTAACCCGTAAAATGGTCAGCAATAATATTGATGTGGTATGGCAAGCAAACACTCAAAAAAGCCAAACAGAGCTGGGTCTACATTATCAACCCATTCAGCCAGTATTAGAAAAAATGGCGCACTTTATTATTAAAAACGATTTACTTTAAATATTGTATACAATGTAGTCCCTGAGCTGCAAAGTAACGTGTTGCGTAGATATAGGTGATAATGAGATAACTCATAGGAAAAAAGATGAAACTATTACTTAAACAGCTCAGTAACCATAAAATTGACAAGCTCGTTATTAACTCGTTAGACCAAAGTTTGTATCAAGCGGTTGTACAAATAGGTAATGAAGAGCATATTGTATGGGAGACACATGAAAAACCGCTTATTACACGTAACTTAATGGAAATACGCGGTTTTTTTGAAGAACTCAATATAAAAGAAGCGGTATTAAGGCATGAAAGTGCCTACGATGAAATGATCGGTCATCCGGTATCAGACGGCACTAACCGTCTAGAAGTCCCTTTAGACGTCAATCCATATTCAACCGCTAAATGGCTACATTAGTAAATGGTTATATTAATACAAGAAGGTTTAAAAAAAAGATGAGCGCGTTATCTAACACAATGTATATAGCCACACTTTTTATAGCCGTGCTTTTTTCTGGCTGCGTGAATGTAAATACGCCTCCTTCTGTTTATCATACAACCTATGGTTTAGTTGATACTCGTCATCCCGAGTTTAAAAAAGATGCCCACGAATGTGAAATTTATGCACAAGGCGGTGAAAGAAGCGCGGTTACAATTGATCCAGCCAATGCTATCTTAGATGAAAAGCTCACTGGCGCCCTTAATGCATCGTACAACACTTATCAAGTACATAAAATATTTAACACTGCTAGAAAATGTATCAGTAGAAAAGGGTGGGCGCTTACTCAACACTAAGAAAAATACTTTTTTCAGGTTAAAGTATCAACACATAAAGGTAATTAACAAGAATATGGCTTTGCTTATCATTTAAGAATTTAGATTTTTTCTAGTTCTAATCGTATTTTATTTCGCTTTGCTGTGCTCCAATCTTGATCGGTAAGGTGAAAATGGTTAACCATTTCATGTAATTTAACACTCATTTTGCTCATATCGTGACCTACCTGCACAGTAATAGTACTCGCTTCTTTAGATTTATTAAACTGAATATCTAACTCTTTAAAATCATTCGAGACTTGATCAAAGCTAATGCTTTGATCTTTGACCGAAAGAGCAATTCTATCGACGGCATGGCTAATGTTAGCAATGGTCTCATCAAGCGATGACAGCATAGTTTTGGCATCATTCACTTGATCGCTACATTCCGTAGTGGACTTTTGACCTTTATTCATGGCATCAACAACTGTTTCTGTACTTGTTTTTATGGCATTAATCATTTCAGAGACTTCTAATGTGGCCTCACTTGTACGGTAGGCAAGTGCACGAACCTCATCGGCCACCACTGCAAACCCTCGGCCCGCATCACCGGCCCTAGCAGCCTCAATGGCCGCATTAAGTGCCAATAAATTAGTCTGATCGGCAATGCTATTAATGACGGTAATCACATCAATAATTTTGTTGTTGTCTTGTTTAAGTTGATTAATAGATGTGGCTGTTTGACAGATAATATCTTCTAACTGATGCATTTTTTCATATGTTTTGGTAAACATATCTAAGCCGGTTGTTACCGCTTGTACACCCTGTTCAGTGTTTGCGGTAATGGCTTGCGTCGCTTCATTCACACTGATGGTTGATTCTTTTGCACGTTCTAACCGTGACTCAACAGTTTTAATTTGGTTGTTTTGTGTGTTTGTCATTTCGGTAACTAAATGATTACCCTGAGCCAAATCATCCGACATAGGCACCAAGCGCATGGCCGATTTTATGAGTGTCGAAAACGTTTCATCTAAATGAGCAACAAACGTATTAAGCCATGTTGCTAGTTCATCTAATTCAGAATTACCTTTAATATTAATGCGTTGTGTCAGGTCACCTTCACCATCGGCCATACAATGTATCGTCGCTGTCAGTTTTTTAATAGGCCGTACAACAGTAGACGCCAGTAACCAACCTAAAAGCGGACCAGCAATTAAAGCAACTAAACTAATCAAAAGTACGGTTTTAAAAATAGAATTTTGTAAGTGTGTAACCGGGGAAAACGCCTCATCCTTGTGTATTTCACTCATAATAACCCATTTTAAACCGCCAAAATTAAGCGGTTTGTAGGCAGAGAGGACCTCTTTGTTCAGGTAATTGTTAAAAATACCAAAGCCTGTTTCGCCTTTTAAAGCTGTTTGGGTACCAACAGTATTGACAACCTGTAAGCCTATGCTGGTGTTTTTTTCACGCATTGTTGTTAGCGCTGGGTCGGTATTATTATTTGCGCTTAAATCTTGAATATATTTATTTTTGTCTTCTAATAAAAACCGGCTATTACTACGCATCAGTAAATCGCCACTAACAAGATAGCTTTCTCCCGTAATACCTAGCCCCGTGTCAATCCACTTTTGATCATGCGTCATGATATTGTTGATTCTATCAATAGGCATTTGCAAGATAAGCACACCCATTTTTTTATCATTAAAGTAAATGGGTGTGCCAATAAATGAAGCAGGGGCATTATAAGAGGGTAAGTAAGGCGCAAAATCGGTAATGCCTGTAAAGTTTTTATCTTTTGCTTTGTTAGCCTTTGCAAAAGCTTGGCCTATACCGCTATTGGCGTAAGGACCGTCTATAAGAGATGTTGCGTAATCGAGTTCTTTAAAGACAGAGTACACAATGTTGCCTGTTTTATGATCGACAAGGAACAAATCATAATAACCAAACCGCTCTATAAATGTACTCAGAACATCATGGTATTTAGCATGATTTAGGCTATATGATGTTGTTTCAGGGCTGCTATTCAATAAATGTTTACTACCAAGCGGGTGCGGGTTGTGGCTAATAAAATCATGCTGTAAGGCAATAGCCGTTTCGCTTAAGGGCTGTATAAGGGAATCGATAGGAGCAGATTGATTAGCATTTTGTGATTTGAATGTCGTGTTAAATGATTTTGAATAGTAAGCGAGTAATGATGCTTTATTGGCGGCTATATCAGCCTCTGAACGGCTGAAAGCGTGATCATCAAATGATTGCGAAAAGCCCTCTACGGCTTCTATCACCATCAAATTATCAGATAAACTCAACGCTTGCTGCTCAATAGTATGTATATAGTGGGTAATTTCAGCCGCTGTAATATCACGTATGGCAACAAGGGATTGCTTGGCGTCATCTTGTAATGCGGTCTTACCGTTATGAATGGCCACATTCGCTAAAAAAAAGCCGCTGATTAATACTGGAACTAGGGTGAGAAAGCCACCGCCAAGGATCATTTTAGTGTTAATTTTCATGCAGAACCATCAATTGAGTTATTTCGAATCTATCAAATTACACGTTACCTGTTTAATTGTAGAAAGGTATGCCTATAAATCTAGGCACCTATAGAAATATTTACATCTACTTATTACCCGGCCCGTCAATTTGTTCGATACTCTTCACCTTTTCAATCAATGCCTTGCTAGGCTAGCTGTAGATAAAAACGATTGCACACTGAATCAATGCCAAAAAGCACGCTGATTAGCACGCCTCTAGCATATGTTGTTAAAAAAGCAGCCAGAAAAAGTGGCTCACTCTCTATGACGATGAAAAATCTCACCATGCCTTTTTATTCGCTAGCGTCAATCATGGCAGTCACTAATGAAAGTCACTGATGAACAAATCGTCAAAACGATCACGTCAACCGTCATTTACCTTCTTTTTATGTCATATCATAGGGATTAAGCAAATAGATTGTGCTTACTTTGATAATTTTGGCGGATTATGACGGTTTTTGCTTTATAATAATTATTTAGTAAGTCCGTAAAGCAATAAAAGCCTTGTATCTTATATTAGATACGTTATAAAAATAAACGTAGGGTTAATCTAATGTTAAAACGACCATATCACGTCATAACACTGTTAATGTGCTCCATGCTATTTATAGTGAGTGGGTGCTCTTATGTATCAGAAGAAAACGACACGGCGGCCCTCGCGGGGTCAACAAATGAACGTGTTACTTATAATTTCAACCCCAGCTGGAAGTTTATTAAAGCGAATCCAACCGATGCACAAGCTGTCGATTTTGATGACTCGCAGTGGGAAACCATTAGCACACCACACACCTTTAATGATATTGATACCTTTGATGAATTCAGCGTAGGTAAGCATAAAGGTGAAATTAACCAATGGCGCGGTACAGTTTGGTACCGTAAGCACTTTACTTTGCCACACAACCAGCAAGGTAAACGAGTTTTTATCGAGTTTGAATCGGTTCGTCAAATTGCCGATGTGTACCTAAACGGTGTGTTCTTGGGTAAAAACCAAACAGGGTTTATTCCCTTTGGTTATGACTTAACCGAACACCTCAAGACCGATGGTTCACCCAACGTGCTTGCGGTTAAAGTCAATAATGAACGCGGGTTAGATTTTCGTGATAACTTTCCGCTAGTATGGAACCATGAGCACTGGCACCCTACCCATGGCGGTATTTATCGTAATGTGTTTTTGTACACCATGAATCCCGTTCACATTACCCTGCCTTTGTACGACAACCTAAAAACCGTAGGTACTTACGTTTATACTGAAAATGTTAGCGCAAAAAGCGCCGATGTGACCATTCAGGCAGAAGTGCAAAATACCTTAAATACCCCACAAGATGTCGAACTAATCGCCGATATTGTGGATAATAACGGCAAGGTTGTCGCATCATTTACGACCCAGTCAACGTTAAAAGCCAATACACGCTTTAACTTTGAAGTCGCAGGGCAAGTAAGTAACCCTACGCTATGGTCGACACGTTACCCTTACGTTTATAACGTGGTAACGCATGTCAAAATAGCCAATAAAGTCGTCGATAGTTACGAAACCCCCCTAGGTATTCGTGATTTTGAATTTAACAAAGACACCGGTTTTTGGTTAAACGGCGAAAACATTAAATTAACCGGCTGGGGTCAAAAACCCACTGGCGCGTGGGCAGGCTTAGGTGCCGCCATGCCTGACTGGATGCGCGAATACACATTTAGATTAATGGACGAAGCCGGTGGTAACTTTATTCGCTGGGGCCACGCAGCCGGCGCACCAGCCGAAATCGCCATGGGTGATAAATACGGTTTTGTGACACTGATGCCGGGCGTATCGGGCGAATCAGAAGATTTTGGTGAAACATGGGATATCCGTTACGCCGCATTCAAAGACACCATCGTGTACTACCGCAACCACCCCAGTATTTTTATATGGGAAGGCGGCAACTGGGCTGAATCACACGAGAACTACCAAGATATTCTTGCCGCGATAAAAGAGTTTGATCCTAAGGGTAAACGCCTAATGGGTAACCGCCGTGCGGATGTAAAATTATCATCAAAAGAGTACGTTTCTATTGAAATAGGCACAGAAGGGTGGGAACGTGAATACGCTCACTTACCGCTAATTGAAAGTGAATATAACCGCGATGAAGGCCCACGCCGCGTGTGGGATACCTACTCGCCTGACCATGACTTTTTTACCAGCCCACGCTTTAAAAAGAACGTGTATAAGTTTGCCTCTGAAAAATTTGCTGTTCGCCAAGTTGAACACTGGTGGCAAAAAATGGGCAAAAAACCTTACCACAGTGGCGGTGCTAATTGGATCTTTTCAGATGGCCCACACGGTGGCCGTAATCCCACAGAAAACACTCGCGCCAGCGGTGAAGTAGACGCCGTACGCCTGAAAAAAGAAGCGTTTTTTACTACCCAAGCCATGTGGCGACCCGAAACCCAAGGCCACATTGTAGGCCACTGGAACTACAAAAAAGGCACCGTAAAAGACATGTTTGTGGTAGCCAATGGTGATACTGTTAAGCTGTATGTTAACAACGTGTTAATTAGCAGCAACAGCTCACCCAAAAACGGCTATACATTTACCTTCCCCAACGTTAAGTTTGAAGCGGGAACAATTAAAGCCGAAACCTACATTGGCGGTAAACTAAAAGCCACGCAAATAAAAGAAACCGTCAACAAACCCGTTGCACTTAAACTCACACCCATAACAGGCCCGCAGGGTTGGCAGGCTAACGGTGCCGATTATTTATTACTCGATTTTGAAGCCGTAGATGAAAAAGGCCGCCGCTATCCACTTGATCAAAGTAAAGTCACGTTTAAAGTTGAAGGGCCGGCGGTATGGCGTGGCGGTTATAATGGCGGTAAAGAAAAAAGCACCAACAACCTGTTTTTGGAGACAGAATCGGGCATAAACCGTGTCGCCATACGCTCAACACTGCAAGCGGGTGATGTTACCATTACAGCTAGCCGCCAAGGTTTTGCCGATGTGAGCGTGACTGTTAGCTCACAACCCGTTAAAATTAAGCACGGGTTAACCACAACATTACCGCAAGCCTACCCTCAAAACCTTACCAAGGCCGAGCCTAAACCCGCTTATATGCCGCCACAACCACCGCTACCTGTTAACACAGAAAAACGCAGTGCGTTGTTCACGCAATTTAGCTACACCGGTTTAGAAAAAGCCGTACTACGCACCAACGCTTACTGGGGTAAAAAGCCGTATATCGATCAAGAGATAAACTATCTGCGTATACCTACCTACCTTGTTGGCGCCGAATATATTCGTTTACCCAACTCAGATAAGGGTTATTGGGCACGCGACCAACTACAATTTATTGCAGGTAAAGACATGATCATTTGGGTTGGCCACGACGATACCGTGCCACGCCCGCAGTTTTTAGATGATTACACCGACACAGGCGACAACGTTAAATTGGGCACAAATACCATGTCGATATTTGAGCGTCGCGTTAAAGCAGGCACCAGTATTATTATGGCGGGTAACTCCGATGGCGACGTGCCAGAAGACGCCAGAATGTATGTAGTGTTAGGCAAAGCGGCTAAAAAATAAATCCACTGTGTTTTAAATAGTATGTTTTAAAAAGCCCCAGCATTAGCGGGGCTTTTTTTGCACCAAAGATAACGCAGCTGTAAAAGCCTGATTTACAAAAAAGGCCAGAGTGATGCATCACCCTGGCCTTTTGCTGTTTAAGGTGACCGATTAGTTAACCCAAATTGACAGTACATATTCAGGGTGGTCAACAAACGGGTTGCGATTACCTTGGTACACGTGCGCGGCATTATTGCGATCAATCTCTTTTTGGCTAACAGGGTCTTGTTGATGCCATTGCTTAAGCAAGTCGACATACCATGTTTCAAATACTTGAGTATTGCTTCCGTTAAGCACAGCATCTGAAAATTGTGTGTTATTTTCCCAGTCAGCAATTACATTTTCATAGCGAGCCGCGACATAAAGCACTGCACGTGCAAGGTCGCCTTTAAATTCATCAATCGGTTCAAATACGGTGCCGTTATAGCCAAGACCATTGCGAGCCGTCCCACGTCGAGAGCCATTATTGGAAACAATGTCACTAGAAGCAACTTCACCGTACGGAAAGCTACTTCGATAAGAGTTAACTTGGCCATCGGTTGCAAATATAAAATGCACATCTGAGTTCATTGGCTCGATCGCACCACCAAACCAACTTCGCGGAAACGAGTGCTCACGGTTATAGCAATCGGCTTCAGAGTTAAAACCCGTATTACCACATTGATGACGAATGGCGGTATAATTATATGAATCTTCTCCTACTGGATTCTCCGAATATATATCCAGAATACTGCCATCGTTTTCAAAGTAAACATCCAAACTATTAACAGCATAAAAGCCCCAAAGGGCACCGTAACCTTTGGCTGTATGGCCTTTAATAATTTCGTGTAATGCTGTTTTCAATGCAAAACCACTCAAACCATTAGCGGCTGCATAATACTGATTTAAATCAGGCGTACTCGGTGTCTGCGAAGGTGTTGCCAATCGTGACACGCTAAAGGTCCGTGTTTCATTACTAGTAAACTCTCCGCCGCGTAAGAGTTCTTGTCCATTGGCGTCGACAACATAACTCCCATTACCTTGAGAACAGCAAATACCATCACCAAATGTATCTGTAATCGAAAATGTGTAATCACCATCATTTAAGCAAAATTCACTTGAAAAACGTTGATTATTCGCTAAGTTTGAACCGCCGCCAAGGGTTTGCCTCGATGCATTATACAACTGCCAGCTTGTTTCGTTACCGTAATCATCGGTATTGATCGTGATAGTTGCCTCAGTGCCTTGACAGCCCGTAGGTGTTGGCGGAGTTTGCGTGAGAGTGGGTTGAAAACGATCAACGTACACAATTTCAGAGCCGTCAAAACCCGAACGATCATAAAACCGCAAACCAAGGTTAATGGTCTTATTGCTGGTAGCTTTGTAGGTAAACCGAATCTGTTGCCACTGGTTACGAATAGACGGATCTGAATAACCACGAAAACCATCGACAATTAAGCGAGCCGTGACACGGCCTTCAGTGTGATAAACCGACACTTCAAAGTTATACGTTTGGTTAGCAACCACATTGAAGCGTTGAAGTAAGTCGGTATTACCTTGTGTCTTTGTTGTTACTGTGGTTTTAGCCGCGTACTGTCCATCGAGCACTGGACTGTTGACACGCTCGAGAAAAATGCCCGAATCAATTGTGGTCCAGCCAGTTGGGTTGCCGTTTGACCAGCTTTCGAAGGTGCCATTGTCGACTTGTGCCGTGGCGTTAACACTTGCTACGCTAAAAGCGGCAGCTAACAATAATGATTGTAATGTCATAGTCATTCTCTTAATAAAGTAAGGTAAATATACGTCAACCATTCGGCCATATAGGGCAGTGTTTACGGGCACACCAAGGTATATCATCACGTGAAAATTTAACGCGAATGGCGCTTTAACGACAGTCTGTTTTATTGAACGGTGAAACACAGTGTCTATTACAATTGTTACAATTACTATATCGAATACTTATCTCGAACATTATTATTGGCGTTGCGGGTGACATTAAAGCCTAAATTAACATCGATAATCGATTACTTAACTTTGATTGACTCGCGTGTATCTCACCGTTTTTTTAATCATCTTATTAATCTAATAACGTAGCATTACACCCTTAAAAAAATCCTTATATTCTGTAATAAAATCAGAGTCGAAATCAGAGTTGAAATCAAAGCATTAGATACGCACGAATGAGCCAAACCTGACTGATTTATAATGCAATATGATTCCATAGGAATAAAGCTTATTGGTAAACATATTAACGATAAAACTCATGTCGCAGCAACAGCATGTCAAAACACATCACGTCAATCATTGGCAAATAAATTAAACAAGTACTTTAGTGCAATTACCTTGGATGTGTACAAGTATCCAGTTGCATCATATAAAAAATTAGGTGAAGCGAGTGCAGTAAAATGGATTGAGTATGATTCACGCTGTAAATATATCCTTATACGCTCTGCGTCGGCATCCTGCCTCCGATGAACTCATATTCAAGGGTATTCTTTCTTTGAGTCTTGTTAATAAGTTGATGCTTTACTTGAACGCCAGACATACATATAAACTTGTCGTATTTCTTACGCATGTGCTTTCAGAACACGTTAAAAATCAAATACTAGCTTTACACTTATGACTGGAATTGAGGGGAGTAGCTTAATCGCGGTAAAGCGTTTTGATAATGTGATAACCAAATCGAGTTTTGACAGGGCCATGTACTTTTAATACTTCTTGTTTAAACACCACATCGTCAAAGGCTTTTACCATTTGGCCGCGCTTAAATTCACCTAAGTGGCCGCCTTTTTTGCCTGATGGGCAGGTCGAGTGCTTTTTTGCGAGGGTCTCAAAATCTTTGCCTTTTTTGAGCTGTATCATGAGCTCTTTGGCTTGTTTTTCTGTTTTAACTAAAATATGCAACGCAGCAGCTGTGGCCATGGGGTTTCTCTTGGTAGTTGTATTTGGGCGACATATTATCAGATTTTTATTGGTATCTAACAGACATAAAAAAGATCAACACGAGCAGGCATAAAAAAGCCAACACAAGGTTGGCTTTAGAGTTGGTTTCAAAATTAGCTTAATAGTTAACTTAGTAGTTAGCTTTCAGCTTGTAGATATTAGCGTTTGGCTAATGCCTACACTAATTAAACATGCTTGTTGCAATGTTTAATAATATAACCACCCACAAATGCCGAGAGTAACGAACCCATGAGTACACCAATTTTAACTTGGTTCATGGTTTCTAGCGATACGCCCTCAAAAGCGAGGCCGCCAATAAATAAGCTCATGGTAAAGCCCACACCGCACAACAGCGATACACCGTAAAATTGCTTCCAGTTTGCACCTTCGGGTAGTTTGGCCCAGCCAATTTTTACAATGGCCCAGCTCACACCAAAGACACCAATTTGCTTACCTATAAATAACCCTAATGCAATACCCAGTGTTTTGGGGTCGATAAAGTTAGCCAGTGTCATGCCTTTTAAAATCACGCCTGCATTAACAAAGGCAAAAAACGGCACAATAAAAAAGGCAACCCAAGGTTGTAAGCTGTGCTCAGCCGATTCGAGCATGCTTTCGCCATGCGAATTTTTTATACCAATGGGGATAAACCAAGCCACCACAAAACCGGCCAGAGTGGCATGAACACCCGATTTCAACACCGATGCCCAAACAAAAATGCCCACCAAAATATACACAGCCGACGATTTAACAGAAATAATATTAAACAAAAACAACACGGCCAAACCAATACTGGCTAACAAAAGTGATAAGGTCGATAAATCTTGAGAGTAAAAAACAGCAATAATAATAATGGCGCCAATATCATCAAATATTGCAACACTCAGTAAAAACAATTTAAGCGATAACGGCAGCATACGGCCAAACAAACTAAAAATACCCAGCGCAAATGCAATATCAGTTGCCGATGGTATCGCCCAGCCTTTGATGGCCTCTGGGTTATCGTAGTTAAAACCAACATATATGAGCGCAGGGAAAATAATACCTGCTATGGCAGCAACGCCCGGTAATATGACTTTATCTAATGAGCGCATTTGCCCAATAAACACTTCGCGCTTAACTTCTAAACCAATTAAAAAGAAGAACAATGCCATTAGGCCATCGTTTACCCATAATAAAAGTGGCTTATTAATATAAAACTCACCTAAACGCACTTGAACAGGTGTGGCTAAAAAGCTTTTATAAAGAGGGCTTAAGGGGCTGTTTGCAATAACCAATGCAAGCAGGGCCATAAAAATCAGTAATAACCCGCCGAGTGAGTCATGCTGAACCATTTGTCTTAGCGTCTTTGCCATAAAAAAATCCAAAAGTTTAAAAAATAAACAGTAAGTGTCGATGTCACAATAAAAAGTAACATCTTGAATATAGTGAAAAGTAACACGTTATGTATGTGTTTCTCAATGAATAGCGCTTTAATTATTATAAATATGACACCTCGCTTAACTCGCTGGTTGGTTTATCAGCAAATAGACTGCGAACACCACAAGCAAGGCGGTAAACGTTAAGCCAGGGGTAAAAAGCGTATTGACACGTGCCAATCTCCACGTATGTATTACCATGTAAGCTTGGCCAAAATATTGACGTAATACGGTAAAAAATAAACCATATACATGCCCTATACACATGCACCCTTGTTGGATAACCGCTAATAAGCTTTTAGCTAAAGCACGATAAATAACAATAATATCGCCAGCGGGTAACACTGCTTTGTTGCCTATTTTTTGTATTAGTACAAATAAACCAATAGCCAAAGCCAGCACACCAATATTAGTTAACAGGCTATTTATTGTTATATCGCTTAAGGTAATATTTAAATACGTAGACGATACAAACACACTTAACACAGATGCAATACAAAGCAGCGCAAAAGGAATAAACCGACGCCAAGCTATAAAACGATTTTTTGCGGTATTCGAATCAGTACTGGCATTCGCATCGGTATCGGTACGGAATTTTAATTGTACAAAACGCAGCATCAGTAATGCGGTGCCTATTGAGCTTAAGCTTAAAGGTAGGCTTAACCAACTCACATTATAGGTTGCGGTTTTTAATAACGCTTTGGCAAACATGCCGCTAGAAAACACCACCCCAGCCATACTTAAAACAGGTAGGCAGAGTAATAAAAGGGCAGGGTAATATATACGGTTATGACGAATAATAGGTATACCCACACTTAAAAATAACGCTGCTTTTGTTATGCTATGGTGTACCGCAAACGCTAGAATGGCGGGCAGTAGCATTGCCCAGTGCGCCTGCGCTGTACTTGTTGATACGGTTGTAAGTAGAGTTGCAGATAGAGTCGTTGATATGTCCGTGGGTATGCTGGTTGCTGTGCTCGTTAAAAAAGGCACTAAAAATACTGTGCCCAAATAAGTTAGGATTAAGCCCATTTGGCTAATGGTCGAATAGGCGAGTACGGCCTTGGCGTTCTGTTGAAGCACGCCAAAAACTGCGGATAAAAACACGCTCATCAACCCTAAACCACATAATAAATAAGCCAATGGCAAGCTACTTATTTGCCCAACGGGTAAAAAGTTTAACATCCCAATCAGCCCTGCTTTAACCATAATGGCACTTAGCAGGGCGCTAGCAGGTACAGGCGCAACCGGGTGAGCCAGTGGCAACCAAGTGTGCATAAAAAACAAGCCACATTTTACGCCAAAACCTATAATAAGCATGCTGCCCGCCCACGTAGGCAAACTGCTAATACTATCTGACTGGTTAATCAAAAAGCCGGTTAACCCTGCAAATACACATACCTCGCCAATTAACACCCATATAAAGTAGGTTTTACCTGCGGCAAAGGCTGCTGTTGTTTTGTCGTGTGTGATCAAGCCGTAAGAGGCAAAGCTCATTAACGTGAAAAAGGCAACAAAACCTGTAATGTCTTGTGCCATAACTAACCCAAAATTACCCACCATGGTGGCGAGAAAAAATCCACAATAACGTTTGGCGCTTTCGGTTTTAATATAACCCGTGCTGTATAGCGCGCAGGCAAACCACAAAATACCGCTGAGCAGTAAAAATAAACGCGATGTGTGTGTTAGGGAAAGCTCACTCCCTAAAAACACCATGCCAATAGACGACGATGTACCACTTTCGCAAAACAGCGCCAGCATAATAGCGGGCAATGCAGCTAGGGGTAAAAAGTGAAATACGAAGCGGTTAACACGTGTGAAATTAAACACAAGAAAAACAAGCGGAATAATAAGTGCCAACCATAATAAATGGCCCTGTCCCTGTGCTAATTCTAGCGATGTATTAGCAATAAACGTGTATTCACGGCTACTTACTAATTGCGCCCAGCTAAGCGGGCTGTATACCGATTGCGCAAATAGCCCGGCTAAAATAACCAACGTGGCAGTAATAAGTGGCGGTAATAACAACATCCAATGGGTTTCTAGGCGTGTTGTTTTTTTATCGGCGGGCCAGTTATCTGGGGCAGGTTTAAACCATGCAGCATAAAAAATAGGTAAAAAATAAGCCGCATTTAACAAACTACTGGTAATAAGCACCAATAACACCCAATGCATATCGGCATTAACCGCGCCTAAGCCAAGGTGCCATTTAGAGATAAAACCAGCTAGAGGTGGTACGCCAATCATGCCTAAACCTGCAATGGTAAAAGCCGTCATGGTGAGTGGCATTCTTTTGCCTAGCCCCTGCATTTGACTCACTTTTTTAACGCCGAGTGTTTCAGCAAAGCTGCCTGCGCAAAAAAACAGGGTGATTTTCATTATCCCTTGGTGTACCAAATGCACAATGCCACCCATTGTGGCAATGGGGCCAGCAATGGCCGTGCCTAAGGCAATATACGAGACTTGGCTCACAGTAGAATAGGCCATGCGTTTTTTAATATCGTCTTGAAATAGCGCACGCACCGAGCCAAACACAATGGTAATACTGGCTGCAATTGCTAAACCTAACGTTAAGCCAAGGCTGGCTGCAAACTCAACGCCGTACACATCGTATACCACACGTACTATCCCAAAGGCACCGGCTTTGACGACGGCTACGGCATGTAACAATGCACTTACAGGTGCGGGGGCCGCCATGGCCACAGGTAGCCAACCATGAAGTGGGAGCAAGGCGGCTTTGACACCCAAGCCTGCAATAATAAGAACAAAAATGATTTGCAGCAATGTGGGGTCAAGATGGGTTAGATCGGCCAGCACACCGGTAGCAACAAAATCGAGCGAGCCTGCTAACGTTTTAAGCCACACAACACCCGCCAAAAACAAGGCACCGCCGCCCATGGTGTACATTAAATACACTTTGGCAGCTTTAATCGAATCGCTGTTGCCTTTATGGGCAACAAGCGGGAATGTGGTAAGCGTAAGCAACTCGTAAAAAATTAAAAATGTAATTAAGTTACCCGCAAGGGCAATGCCCATTGTGGCGAACACACACAACCCAAAAAAGCCAAAAAAGCGCGATTGGTTTTTTGAATCGGCTAAATAACCTACCGCATAAATGGAGGTTAACCCCCATAGTAATCCCGATAAACTAATAAACAGCAGCGATAACGCATCGGCGTGAAAAACAAGGTCGATATTGGGTAACAAAGAGATACGTGTTTTAAAGCTTTCGCCATGAAACACGCCGTTTAACAAAACACCAATTAAAATAAGGCAGCACAAAACGCCACCAATATTGAGCGCCGAGCGCAGTTTTTTGTTTTGCTCAGAGACAAAAAATGTGAGGATACCCGTCACCGATGTACTGAGTAAAATCAGTAAGGGAAGCGTGCTTTGCCAATTCATACAAATACTCCCATAAAGTGGACTGAGGGCATAGAGTGAACCGAGGGTAAATCGACAACAACGGGCGGTGCCATTAACGGCGCCATAATAGATTGCGCATTAAAACCAAGCGCAATAGCGCAGCAAGCAAGCACAAGTGCCATCCATGCCATAGCACTTTGTTTATGTGTTACTTGGTGATTGGCGTGCTGTGATGGTGTTGAGAAAGCAATATTTAACACTTTAAATATATACGCGCTGGCCATTAAGCCACCCAATAAAATAACGCATACCAATAACCACATTTGGGTTTCTATTGCCTCGCTTAGCAGTAGCCATTTTGCAATAAAACCGCCGCTTGGTGGCAAGCCAATTAAGCTAGCGCCAGCAATAGCAAAGGTAAAGGTACTCACGGCCGATGTTTTTACCAATCCCGATAATTTAGATAAGTTATCGTGCCCATACTGATGAATAATATCCCCTGCTGCCAAAAATAATGCACTTTTAGCAAACGCATGGGCAAGAATTAAGTACATACTGGCGGTAAAAGTACTGCCATAAAGGGCGGTGGTTTCTGTGTGTTGTACCGCCAGCGGGAATAGTAAAAACAGGTAACCTAGTTGGGCAACCGTTGAGTAGGCAATAAGGTGTTTTAAGCGCTCAACTTTAAATGCACGCCACGAGCCCCACAAGATAGAGACCGCACCCAGCAAACCTAAAAAGTAATACCCTGCTTTGGGCGCATGCTCAGGTAAAACCTGAAGCCAATAAACCGCGATAAGATAAAATGAACACTTAACAACCAATGCCGATAACATGGCACTCACTGGAGCCGGCGCGCTGCCGTGGGCATCGGGCAACCAAAAGTGCAAAGGGGCGATGGCTGTTTTTAAAATAAGCCCCGACGTAATAAAAAGTAAGGCTAATGTGGCGGCAGGGTTAGCATCAACTAAAGTAGGCAGTTGATTAAAATCAAGCGTGCCGTATGTGCGGTACAAAATAGCCACGCCCATTAAATAAAATAAAGAGCCAACCAGCCCCACAAATAAATACCGTAACGCCGCTTTTAACGCATTGATCGAACCATCAAATGCCACCAAAGCAACCGCAGATAACCCAATCATTTCTAGGGCCACATACACATTAAAGGCATCGTTAGAGGCAAAAAGTGCGAATATCCCCGCAATTAAAAACCACCAAATTGGCCAAAATAAAGGTTGTTTAGGGTTGTCTTTAAAATAAATAAAACTGTAAACAGAGTAAAAAAAAGTTAATACCGAGGTTAATAACACCAGCACCACTGTGGCGCTATTGACACTAAGCCCAATACCCAGCGGCGGTGCCCAACTCGCTAAAACATAAACTTGCTGCGTGATATTGGCTTGATCAATAAAAATACAAACTGACACCACTAATAATAAGCTATGACAAACCACACTAATTAAAATAACGCTTCTGTTGTGCTTAAACCAAAAACACAATAAAGAGGCAATAATAGGAACAAATATTAAAAAGGGTAAAAAAGATAACGCGTTAATCATGCAGGTTATCCTTAGTGCGTTGGTTAGGGGATTGCTCAGTATGTTGGATAGTGTGTTGGTCAGTATCCGAGCTAGAGTTTATCGTTACGTTTTGATTATGGCTTAACACTTGAATTTTTTTAACCAAAACTAGTGCCAGTGCAGTGCCTGCTACGGCAACCACAATACCGGTTAAAATTAATGCATGGGGTACAGGGTCGGTTACGCCATTGTGGCTATTAGCATGGGCCACTAAAAACATAAAAATACCCACGCCCATAATATTAATGGCCAAAATACGGGTAATAACCAGCGGGGCAAAGGCAACAAAATACAGCCCTAAAAAAAACAATACAAAGCCCGTGGCGCTGTACATTAAAATATCATTCATAAGCGCCCAAGCATGCGATAAAAAATATAAAGTGATAACGTAATAGATAATGTTGCGGCTATTTCTATAAGCAAAATAAGGCCTGCTGCGCTTCCTGCGGGGTACGTGAGAATTGTACCTTCAAAGAATGCGACCGCAATAGCCACCGCAACAAATGTAGCTGTACCTAAGGCAATGCACAGAGTATCAATCCACGGCGGATATATAATGGGCTCGCCCACAACCCGCACAACAATAAAACCACTGGCAATAATGGCCCCAGCCTGAAATGCGCCGCCAGGTTCGTATGCCCCCGTCCATAACAAGTAGCCACCAATTAAAATAATGAGGGGAATAAAAGCACGTAAAAAATGGCGAACAATTACATGGGACTCAAACGTAGGGAGCGGCGGTAAGTTAGATTCATTAGGGTTAAAGAGGCAAGAGTAAAGTGACAGTACCACCACATACAATAAGGCTATTTCAAGTAAGGTATCGTAACTTCTAAAATTAAGTAACACAGCCGTCACGGGGTTATCGACACCTGTGTTATCTAGCTGGGCCAGTGCTAAATTGCGTAATATAGGTTGTGCAGGTTCAGATAGAGCCAAAACATAAATAGTTATTGCACACAGAGCAGCCATCAGCACCGCTATGCTTAAGCGTATAACGACGCTTTGTGTATCTCGGTGAACCACTTGTTGGTTATTAACGCTAATGTCTTTAAACATTACAGCTCCGTCTGCTTTTTAGGGACGCTGTTAGGCTTTAAGCTCACTAACAACAATACGCCAGTTATGCCTGCACCAATAGCGGCCTCTGCAATGGCAATATCCCATGCATTTAAACGTACCCACGCTAATGTAACCAAAATACCAAAACACATAAACAGCACAATAGCTTTAAATAAATACTGGCTTGTTAGGCTCATCGTTGCAATCATAATAATGCCAGCACATAGGCATATATCTATTAAAGTATTAATCATTACATTCACCCTCGTGAAGCTGATAATAATAATTAGCGATCAAATAGCATGATAACGCACCTGAAAACAGCATTAGCAACCAAATAAATAATGCTTGTACACCCTGAGTAAACGTTAGCATTTGAGGTAATAAACCAATACAAATTGCTCCTAGCCCTAAATTATCCGCTTTTGTTAGCGCATGCAGGCGAGTTAATACATCAGGAAAACGCAACAAACCAATAGAGCCTGACAAAAAAAACAGGGCGCCTATTGAGACAAAAATGAAGGTAAATATATTAATTAGCATATTAATCTTTCGCCTTTTTAATATGAATGTACGCAATAAGCGATATCGGAGAAAGTAAAGCGAGTGTGAGCGCTATATTTAATAGTATTTCGTTTTGATTAGAAACACTCAGCACAATTAAAATAGCAACACAAATAGTACCCAGTAACTGAGTGGAAAGCATACGATCTGTAGAGGTAGGTCCTTTTACGACGCGAATAAATCCAAGTGCAAGTGTGAGAATAAGTACACAGATAATAATATTGTAAAATACGGTCATGTTACTTCTCGTAGTCTGGCTTATTTGCTTCTAGGGAATGTCTCAAAGGGCACTAAAAAGCTTATTCATCATATTTTCGCATTTTAAGAGCGCTTTAGTTGTGTCTTGTTTATTTTGGTTTAGTGTATGAACAACTAGCGTCTGCCCATCTAAATGTACGCTTAATGTACCGGGTAATAAACTGACTATTTGGGCAAAAACAACTCTCGCGCTTTCATTCTCTAAGGTAACTGTAACCGTAACCAGTGTTGGGCTAAGCTGTGCACGGGGGTTAATTGCCAAGAGTGCGGTATTTACTCCACCACTTAGTGATTCTTTAACGAAGTACACTAAAAATCTAGGTAAAAACGCAATATTAAGTGTCGCATAATAGGTATGGTTAGGTTTAAAAAGGTACAGGCTAATCAGTGTCGCTAAAGGTAATAATATAACGGCAAAACTCAGTGCATCAAGGTTTGCTTGCGTTAATAATAACCAAACCATTAAAAACACACAAAACCGAATAATGATAAAATAGAGAGGAACATTTTTTGGTAATGTAATCATTTTATACCTTTAATTCACATTTCAACTCATATTATACGGACCTGAAAAGCTTATAGATTTCAACTATGACTGTTTTTAATCTTTAAATTAAACATGTAAAGGGTTTTCAGCTATGTTAGGCGAGAGTGTTCAGTTAAGCGAGAGTATTGAGTGATTGACGCGGACACGCTACCACCTTCGACATGACCATACATACAGCGTTATTACATTTCTGGGTGGCTTAACACGTTATTTGATGATGCGCTTTTAACAGGTACATAAGGGATATCTAATGTAAACCTTGAACCAGTGGATATATCGGTATAGTGAACTTCGCCACGCAATACTTTGGCACTTTTTTGTAGCATGTATAACCCCAAACCTGAACCAAAAGAGGCTTTAGGGTGGAAGCGTTTAAACATGGTAAATAATTGATCTTGATATTGCTTTGGAATGCCAAGGCCATTGTCTTCTACTGACAGAAAAAGCCGGTTATTTTTATGGTAGCAGTCTATTTTAATAAAGGATGATGCTTTTTGGGTATCTTGATATTTAACTGCATTTGATAAAAGATTTTCGATAATCAGGTTCATTCTATTTGATTTCGTCATTATGAGAGAGTCAAAATCTATATTTTTTTGAATGATTAAGCGTTCAAAGTGTACCATATGAGATATTTTATGCAGCGACTCATCTATCGCTATCGCTATATTGAAAGGTTTCTCATCTTCTTCTTCATTTTTTGTTTTCATTAGATCAAGAATATCTCTTACAAGCTTCTCGAGCTGCGAAAGCGTTTGCGAGACTAAATCGACATTCTCTTCTACGCGGTTATAAGCTTGTCTTTTAAGTGATTTTTTAATTAGGCTAAGCAATGTAATGGATGAAATAAGAGGCGATCTCAAATCATGAGACGTACGATAGGCAAATTCTTCTAACTCAGCTGTTTGATGCTCTAAATCTTGCGCTGTAATTTTGAATGCATTAGCCGCTTTAGCCATTTCACCCACCTCATCTTGCCGGTTCTGTGCGGGAATGGTTAAGTCTATATTCCCCTTAGATAGGTTTTGTAAAATGGTAGCCATATTGCTTACAGGAGTAGCAATGCTGTTTGCCACAATAAAGGGCAGGGCAATACCAATTATAATGGCTGTTATCAATAAGCCAATAAAAAATATACGAGACTGATTTGTCTCGTCTGTAATTTCCTGATTAAGTATTTCTGTTTCTTTATCAAGTAAGTCATTAAGCTGATTGATTAAATTCTGAATTTCCGATGATTTTCCGGCCATTACAATATTGACTAATCGTGTATAAGATTGGCTGGTTTGAATAATTTCTTTACTGATATCTTCTAGGCTGTCTAGCTCTTGTAAAAATCGGGTAATTAGCTCCTGTAATGTTATATCTGAATTACGATTTTTAATATCAAGTAAATATACTTGTAAACGTTTAAAATGCTTTCTATTATCGATGATTAATTTAGAGTCTGGTTTATGATCAAATTTATACAAATTTTCTTTAATACTAATAACATCAAGATGATTTTTTTCTAAAAAATACAGCAACTTATAATCTTTATTTACTTCTACATGTTTTTGGATAGTTAAAAGAAGGTCATTTAGCTCATTATAAGTAGGGTCAAGTTGTTTCTGATAAAGCTGTGTGACTTTTTGTTTTTCGCGTACGGCACGTTTGAAATGACTACTATAACTTGTATAGTTTTCGAACATCATTGAGAAAACAGGCGCAATTTCTTTTGTATGTTTAGATGCAATATCAATACGATTAAAATTTTCCTCTAAGTTAGACTGTAAAAACCCGATTTTTTTCAGTACACCGCTGTAGCCAATATATGAATAAACCAACACATTTCGCTGCAAAGCAATAAGATCTTTTTTAATATTGCCAAAAATAATCGTCTCTTGCTGTATCTCAGATAGCATATCCACTGTTTTTTCAGATTGTGAAAAATAGTTAAGGCTGTTAACCGCAAGTAACAGCAAAACAAACAGCATAGGTAAAAAACCAAATAGAATTTGGAATTTAATGGGGAAATTAGAAAGGGTTATTTTCATCATATTTAAGAAAGTAAAAACTCATGCCAGCGGGGTAAAGTATATTCATATGTATCCATTACAGTATTCCATACAGCAATATTACTGAAGCGCTTTTCATAAGAGCCCCCGTTGCGTAATTCACCTGCTCTAATAGCAATATTACCTTGTGTGTTTTTTAAAGGTTCATTTGTTGCCTTACCAGCGTACCAGTAATTCCATTCATTTTCAGTTAGAAACGGGCGCGAGCGTTCTGGGTTAGCAATATAGTAGCCTTGTCTGGCAATAAATGCGCCAGGCCATCCTGACAACCACCAATTCATATATTTATAAGCTGCATCTTTTGTGTGGCCATGCGTACTAGATGATAAACACATCACACCATGCCAAGCTCTGTAACCCTCTTTTGGTGCAGCATAAACAACCGGTATATCTTCACCCTTAAGAGCAGATACGCCAGGAGAAAACATACTTGCAATGTGTGCACGATTTGTTTTAAAGAAATTGACTGATTCAGGGACTGAGTTCCAAAGGCCGGCAAAATGTCCACGCTGTTTATAGTCAATGAGAATCGAAAAAAGTGTATCAACTTCTTTTTTGGATAAATTACCAATATTCTTAAATGTCATTAGACCTTTTGCTTGCACAGCAAGAGCAGCATCGAACACCCCAATAGTGGGGGCATTTACGAGTGCCACTTTGCCTTTGTTTTTTTCATCGAGCAGCCAGCCCCAGCTTTCGGTGGTGTACGCTTCGCCCTGTTTAATATGGCGCGTATCATAACAAAAGGAGTCGGTGTTATGCACGTAAGGTAAAAAGCTAATATGTGATGAAGGGCTAGAGCTTAATGTTTTATCAGGTTGAACGTACAATAATTTATGCGGGGCATCACCTGCGCCTATTTTTGCGGTAGGTGTAATGTGGCCTGTTTTTGTCAGGTTATTAATTTCATTCCAGTAGGTTAATCGGTCGATTTCAATGGGTTGTATTGATTCTGATCGCCATAAAATATTCATGCTATCTGACCATTGTTCATACAGGTCAAATGAATCAGGGTCACTTGACGCTTTTTGCTGCACTTCAGAACTACCGCCAGGCTCAAAAATAATATCAATATCCAGCGCTTTTTGCGCTTCCTTTCGAATAATCTCTTGAAGCGTCACATGCGTGCCTAATACGCGTAATGTTGGGCGCTTTTTGGCATGTACAAAAGGTGCGTTAACAAGACTTACAGCGCCAAGAGCAGATGTGCTAGCGGTGTGTATAAATCGTCTTCTTGATGGGTTTTTCATGCTCGAGTCCTAAGAATTCATACATACAAAGTGTATCGTTTTTTTCGAGGTTTAACGATTAATTAAACGAATATTCAAATTTTTATAGATTTGTTACAGTTATTTTAGCCTACAAAGTTTGGGTAATACTTAATCAATTCAAGTTTAGCCTATAGACACAGTAGGTCAACGGTACATAAACATTAATGAAGCAATGAAAAGGTGAAACATATGCAGTTACACACTAAAGCACGTGGATTTGAGATGACTCAAGGTTTAAACCGTTTTATCGAAGATAAAATACGCTTATCTTTAACCCGATTTAGTCAACAAATACACTCTGTGCATGTGACACTATCAGATATTAATGGCCCCAAAGGCGGTGAAGATAAAAAGTGTTTAATCACCGTTCACTTAGGCAAAGTGCCACCTATCGTCATTCATCATATTGATTCTGACATGTATGATGCAATAAGTCATTGCTGTCATAGAGCTAAACGCAATGTTAGCCGCCAAACCGATAAGCTATGTCGCCATAAAACGAGTAAGCAAGACCACAGGCAAAACGTCATGTAAAAAAGTGAGGGGAAAGTGGGCATGCATTTGTCGCCATACTGTTTAGCGAATACTTTGTAGTAATTAAATATGTTTAAAATGCCCACTTTTATTCTTTTTGGCTATCAAGATACGTATTGACATCATGACCGTATATATCAAAAGTTAATACAGACTATTTTTTAACATTGTTAGCTGCGCATTGGTTTTCGGCTATCTTATCATGCACAGTTTTATAGACTGTTCATCTTACTTGGTAACACTATGAAGACCTTATCCAATCTTGAAGCGCTTGAAGCGCAAAGTATCGATATTTTACGTGAAGTCGCTTCGGAATTTCGTCATCCTGGTATGTTTTATTCTATCGGTAAAGACTCGACTGTCATGCTGCATCTTGCCCGTAAAGCGTTTTACCCCGGTTTTGTCCCTTTCACATTGTTACACATTGATACAACGTGGGAATTCGGTGAAATGGCTCGTTTTAGGGATAATCTCGTTGATCAGCATGGTTATAATTTACGTGTATATACTAATCGCGATGCATTGGCATCGGGCGTACACCCCATCCGATCAGGTTCCGTTATTTATAACGACCAAATGAAAACCGTTGCTTTAAAACAAGCGCTTAATATTGTGAAATTTGATGCAGCCTTAGGTGGCGCAAGGCGTGATGAAGAAAAATCACGCGCTAAAGAGCGTGTTTTTTCGGTGCGATCACACAACCAGCAATGGGATCCTAAACGCCAGCGCCCCGAATTATGGTCACTTTATAATACCGCCTTAGAGCCACATGAAAGTATGCGTGTGTTCCCTTTATCTAACTGGACAGAAATGGATATATGGCAATATATTCACCGCGAAAATATAGATATCGTGCCGTTATATTTTGCAAAGCCACGTCTTAGTTGGATTGACGATAAAAGCGGCCAAATTTTTGCGATGGACGATGACCGTATGCAGGATTTTTTATCGCCCTCAGAAAAAAGCACATTAAAAGAGCGGTGGATACGTTTTAGAACATTGGGTTGCTACCCACAAACGGGTGCTGTTGAAAGCCATGCAACCACCACAGCACAAATCATTGCTGAAATGCGTGATAGTAAAACCAGCGAACGAGAAGGCCGCACGCTGGATAAAGATCAAGCTGGATCAATGGAGAAGAAAAAACGAGAGGGCTATTTTTAGCTGGTTTGAGTCATCTTCTCGTTAATTTTTGGTTAGCGTGTAACTTTTTTGAATAAACATGATACCTAAATCCCCAGATCATCTATATGATCCGGGGATTTTTTAACCACGATTATGCGGTGCGTGTAAATCTTGAATCGGCCCTTTAGGCACCACACCGGTTGGGTTAATAGTTTTATGGCTTTTATAATAGTGATCTTTAATATGGTCAAAATGCACCGTATCGGCCACGCCTTTATGTTGATACAACGCCTTAAGGTAATTGAATAAAGCGGGGTAG
>CAKZUG010000150.1 GCA_937920545.1 uncultured Saccharophagus sp. | reverse complement strand
TTAAATCTAACAACATAAGGTGGTTTTCAGTACCGCCAGATACCACTTTTACGCCACGCTTAATAAACGTGTTGGCCATGGCTTTTGCGTTCACTACAACTTGCTGTTGGTAGGTTTTGTAGTCGTCGCTCATGGCTTCTTTAAAGCTTATCGCTTTAGCCGCGATAACATGCATTAATGGGCCACCCTGACCACCAGGGAAAACAGCAGAATTTAGTTTTTTCTCTATTTCTGGATTGGCGCGCGCAAGAATAATACCGCCACGTGGGCCGCGTAATGTTTTGTGCGTTGTCGATGTGGTGACATCGGCAATTTGTACGGGCGATGGGTAAACACCTGCGGCAACAAGGCCAGCAACGTGTGCCATATCAACCAATAAATATGCGCCTACTTCGTCGGCGATATCTCTGAATTTTTGCCAATCTAATACTTGGCTGTATGCAGAAAAGCCCGCAATAATCATTTTAGGCTTGTGCTCGCGTGCAAGCTCGGCAATCTCGTTGTAATCAACAAGGCCTGTATCGGGGTTAATGCCGTACTGTACGGCGTTGTAGATTTTGCCCGAGAAGCTCACTTTTGCGCCATGCGTTAAGTGGCCGCCGTGGGCAAGGCTCATACCTAAAATGGTATCGCCAGGTGCGCACAGTGCTGCAAATACCGCGGTGTTTGCCTGCGAGCCAGAGTGTGGCTGTACGTTGGCGTAGTCGGCACCAAATAGCGTTTTTGCACGCTCGATGGCAAGGCTCTCGGCTTTATCAACATGTTCGCAGCCACCGTAGTAGCGTTTACCGGGATAACCTTCGGCGTATTTGTTGGTCAGTTTTGTGCCCTGCGCTTGCATAACAAGTGGGCTGGTGTAGTTTTCTGATGCAATTAGCTCGATGTGCTCTTCTTGACGCGTGCCTTCGGCTTCAATCGACTGCCAAATATCGGGGTCAAAGTCGGCAATTGTTTGTTTTGTATCAAACATGGTTATCCTCAAAGTAAATCAAAAAAAATGAGTAGGTCTACTCGTATGGCTGCTTGTGCGCTTTTGGGGCAGCGGCCATAAAAACTGTTGCGTATTGTACACGCAATAAACGGTAGTCTCATTAACAAATTGTGTATTTGTATGTAATTTACGGCATGTTTTATCGCTGGGATGGTTATATTTTGCGGGTATAAATATCTTTAATTAGAACCGCTCAATAGATTGATCGCGCGTTGCCCGCACTTGGCGTGTAATCCACACTCAACAAGAGCCAGTCAACTTGGTACTATAGTGCGGTTATTTTAGCGCCGTTATTTTCTTTCATTACATTTATAAGGCTAGTCGCATGGCTCAATTTGTTTACACCATGAACCGCGTAGGGAAGATTGTCCCCCCTAAACGTCAAATATTAAAAGATATCTCGTTATCGTTTTTCCCGGGTGCCAAAATTGGCGTATTGGGTTTGAACGGTTCGGGTAAATCAACACTATTACGTATTATGGCGGGTATCGATAGCGATATTACGGGCGAAGCACGCCCCATGCCCGATATTAAAGTAGGCTACTTGCCGCAAGAGCCGCAATTAACGGCCGATAAAAACGTACGTGAAAACGTGCTTGAGGGCATGCAAGAAGCCGTTGATGCGTTAGCAGGTCTCGATCAGGTGTACGCCGATTACGCCGCCCCCGACGCCGATTTTGACGAACTAGCCAAAAAACAAGCCCGCTTTGAAGGCGTTATTGAGGTGTGGGACGCCCATAACCTTGAGCACACTTTAGAAGTGGCCGCCGATGCCTTACGCTTGCCCGCATGGGATGCCGATGTAACGAAGCTATCGGGCGGTGAAAAACGCCGTGTTGCCTTGTGCCGTTTGCTGTTATCTAAGCCCGATATGCTGTTGCTCGATGAGCCAACTAACCACTTGGATGCCGAATCGGTGTATTGGTTAGAGCGCTTTTTACAAGACTTTACCGGCACGGTTGTGGCCATCACGCATGATCGCTACTTTTTAGATAATGCCGCAGGCTGGATTTTAGAGCTCGACCGTGGCTATGGTATTCCTTATGAAGGCAACTATTCTGATTGGTTATCGGCTAAAGAAAAACGCTTAGAGCAAGAAGAGCGCGGTGAAGCATCGCGCAAAAAAGCGATTAAAGCCGAGCTAGAGTGGGTGCGACAAAACCCCAAAGGCCGCCACGCTAAAAACAAGGCGCGTTTATCGCGTTTTGATGAAATGCAATCGCAAGAATTCCAGACACGTAATGAAACCAACGAGATTTACATTCCACCCGGCGAGCGCTTGGGCGATAAAGTTATCGATTTTAAAGGCGTCAGCAAAGGCTATGGTGATCAAGCGCTTATTGATAACTTAAGCTTTTCTATCCCCAAAGGGGCGATTGTAGGTATTGTGGGCGGTAACGGTGCGGGTAAATCAACGTTATTTAGAATGATTACAGGCGAAGAAACCCCCGATAGCGGCAGCATTGATATGGGCGACTCGGTCAAGGTCGCTTTTGTTGACCAAAGCCGTGACAACCTAGACGACGATAAAAACGTGTGGGAAGCCGTATCTGAAGGCCACGATATGCTGCGTATTGGTAATTACGAAGTGAGCTCGCGTGCGTATGTTGGCCGTTTTAACTTTAAAGGCAGCGATCAACAAAAACGTGTGGGTGATTTATCCGGTGGTGAGCGTGGCCGTTTGCATTTGGCTAATACGTTGAAGCAAGGCGCAAACGTGTTGTTACTCGATGAGCCGTCAAACGATCTGGATATCGAAACACTGCGCGCACTAGAAGAAGCGATTCAAACTTTTCCTGGTTCAGCCATGGTTATCTCACATGATCGTTGGTTTTTAGACCGTGTTGCCACGCATATTTTGGCGTATGAAGGTGAGAGTGAAATTGTCTTTTTTGAAGGCAACTACACCGAATACCACGAAGACTTTGTCGCCCGTAAAGGTGAAAACGCACAACCAAAGCGCGTGAAATATAAATCGTTAAAGTAATGGTGTTGTTAGGCTAAGCGTTAAAACTAATCGTTATCAAAAAAGGGTTGTCGCATAAAGCGGCAACCCTTTTTTTATAGGCTTATTAAAAGGTGCCTATAGCGCTAACGCCGCTTGTGCTAGATCTTCAATAGGTCTATCAAACGGAGCCACATCGCTATTAAAGCGGCTGACTTGTATATCGCCCGTCTCATCAAACTGCACTAAATACTTATTAAAGTTCCAGCGTACCTCGCCGGCTTTTGCTGCCAATGCCGCAAACACAGGGTTAGCGTTTTCACCTTTCACGGGGGTGGGGGCTAACATGGTAAACGTCACACCGTAATTTTTAAAACACACTTCTGCGGATTTTTCTTCTGATTTGGCCGCCTGATTAAAGCTGTTTGATGCAAAACCTACAACCTCCAGCCCCTTATCTTTATAAGCCTGATAAAACTTTTCTAACTCACCTAATTGCTTTGTATAGCCGCAGTGGCTTGCGGTGTTTACAAATAAAATCGGCTTGCCTGTGTACATATCGCACAGGTTAACTTGCTCGCTAGAGTGTAAGCGTTTAAACGAGTGATCAAGCGCCGCAGGGCATTTAGCCAAAGCGTAAGAACCAGATAAAGCTATGCCACCCAAAAGAGCAGCTGTTTTTATAAACGTGTTTTTCATGGGTAAAACCTTTGTTCGTCATGCAAAAATGAATGATGCCTAAGTAAATAAGCAAAGCAGAATGTGATAATCCTATATTTGTACGTGACTTTTACGTTAAGTGTTTAGCCGACTATGGATTCCCGCGTGCGCGGGAATGACGGAGGTGATGTGTTTGAAGCGGTTGTTGTGTTTAGCGGGTTGTGGAGTCCCGCGTGCGCGGGAATGACGAAGGTGATGTGTTTGAAGCGGTTTTTGTGTTTGGCCGGCTGTGGATTCTCGCGTGCGCGGGTATGACGGTGGTGGTGTTTTGGAAGCGGTTTTTTGTGTTTAGCGGGTTATGGATTCCCGCATTCGTGGGTATGACGGTGGTGGTGTGTTGGGGGTGGTTTTTTGTGTTTAGCGGGCTGTGGATTCCCGCGTGCGCGGGAATGACGGAGGTGATGTGTTTGAAGCGGTTTTTGTGTTTAGCGGGCTGTGGGTTCCCGCGTGAGTGGGAGTGATAGAGGTTACTGTTTGGTGGGTGGTTTACTGCTATTGCCATGTGCTGGTAAGTTTAAACGCAAACGTATTACACTTTGCGGTTTTACTTGACCATTGCAGTGCTGTCTTTCCCGCGAAGGCGGGAATCCAGTGAGGCGTTTAACGTGCGTGTAATGATTGCTTTTTTTAACGGGTTTCACTTTTTTGACATATTTCTGAGGGAGTGTCGTTCTATACTTAATTGAATGTTTCGATTGCGCTTATCTTGCCTTGATGGGTTTTTCTTTGTTGACCTAACCTAGGTTGGCTGCGCTAATAAGTGATAAAACGAGAATAATTATGACAATAAAAACAGACTTCAGCCATATTGCTCTTGACCGTTTTGGGTACGGAGCACGTTTTAAACAAAACCCGCCCGCTAACCCTCAAGCGTGGTTAAAAGCACAAATTAAACCGGCCGATTACCCGCCTACCGAGTGGACATCCACAGCAGCACTTGAGGCGCTGCATGATTTCAAAAAGAAAAGAAAAAACGAAAAAGATAATCCGAAAAAAAATAAAAAATCGCAAAAAAACATGATGAGCATGCAAGACAACCGTCAAGACAGCCTTCAAGACAACAACCAAGACAATGCTAAAAAAAACAGCATGGTGAATATGTCTGATGTTGATAGTAATGGCCTGCGAAAATATATCAACCGCCAAGCACAATCGTTAACAAACGGTGCCATTATAAAAAGTATTCGTGCAGATGAGACTTTTCAATATCGGCTTGTTGATTTTTTCTCGAACCATTTTAGCGTAAGCATGAACAGTATTAATTTAAGAGCCATGGCCCCCACGCTAGAGCGCGAAGCCATCGCCCCTAATATTGATACCTATTTTTCCAAAATGCTAGTGGATGTTGAAACGCACCCTGCCATGATTATTTACCTTAATAACGAGCGCTCAAGCGGGCCAAACTCGCCGTTTGTAAAAAAACGAAAAAACCGTGGCTTAAATGAAAACCTCGCCCGCGAAATTTTAGAGTTGCACACATTGGGTGTGCAGGGCGGTTATAGCCAAAACGATGTAATCGAGCTTGCCAAAGCCATTACAGGCTGGAGTGTGGCTAAAGGTAAACGTGTGAAAAAACACGGTTTTGTTTTTAATAAGGGTATGCATGAACCCGGCACGCGCACAGTATTAGGTAAAAAATACGCACAAAAAGATCATCAGCAAGGTATTCATATTTTAAAAGATTTATCCGTGCATCCATCGACCGCTGCGTTTATGAGCCAAAAAATAGCGCAACATTTTATTGCCGATCAACCGCCGAAAGCGCTGGTTGATGATATGGCAAAGGCGTGGATAAACTCGTCGGGTCATCTTAAAACCGTGCTTAACGTTTTGATTGATCACCCGTTAAGCTGGCAGCCCCAAAAGCAAAAATTTAAAACCCCGCGCGATTTTGTTATTTCGGCATGCCGTGCCTGTGGTAAAAAAAATGTACCTAAGCCCGGTGCGAGTACAACACTAAAACTGCTAGGGCAAACACCTTTTGGGGCCGGGTCGCCTGCGGGCTATGGCGATACCTTTGATGATTGGAGCGGTGCCGAGGCGTTAATTACCCGCATAGAATGGGCCGAGCATCTTAGCGCTAGCGCAAAAGTTAACCCTGTAAAAGCCATGCAAACCGCACTGGGTAAACATGTAAGTGATAACACGTTAATGGCTATTAAGCGCGCCGAGAGCAGAGAGCAAGGCTTGGCATTGATGCTTATGAGCCCTGAATTTTTACGCCGCTGATATGTTAGTTGTACTTAGTGAGTCAATTGATTATTGAGCTCGTTAATAAATTAATGGTTATCCGTTTAGCAGTACAGATCCCTGCGAGGAAAAAATAATGAAAAGAAGACAGTTTATTCAGATGTGTGCATCAGGTTGGGTGATGGCTAATGCGGCTCCCGTTTTAGCGGGTGCTCAAATAGCGGGCAGTCAATCAAACGCGACATCCAACAAAAAAGTTATTTGGGTTATGTTACGCGGTGCAATGGATTCATTGCATGCGGTTATTCCCACCTTTGACCCTGCTCTTAATGGCCACCGCAAAGCGTTACTCGATAATATTAAAGGTAATTTAAACCCGTTACACGACGGCTACGCATTGCACCCCGCCTTCACGCATATGTACGATTGGTACAAGCAGGGCACCATGTTACCTGTGGTGGCTGTTGCACCCAGCCATACAACTCGCTCGCATTTTGATGCGCAAGATTTACTTGAAAGTGGCTTAGATGTCACCAACCATGAGAGCGGTTGGTTGGCGCGTACTGTTGAGGCGTATAAAGGCGAGGGTTTGGCTATATCGCGGTCGGTGCCTATTTCGTTGCGCGGTGATAACAAGCCCGATACGTGGTTTCCATCGTCACTGCCAGATGCCGACGACGATTTATTCGCACGCTTAGAAGGGCTATACAAAAACGACAGCGAGCTAGCGCAAACCCTAGCCCAAGGCTTAAAAACACGTCAATCTATGGCGATGGGAAAGTCAAAAAAACGTAACCCTAAATTTGCACAGCTCACTAAAAATTGTGGCCATCTTATGGCTAAAAACCCAAACACAACATGCGCCATGTTAGAAATGGGCGGGTGGGATACACATAACAATCAAGCTGGGCGTTTACATCGCCAGTTTACGTTATTAGATGAAGGTTTAAATGTGCTTAAAGAGTCATTGGGTAAAACATGGGATGACACCTTGGTGATTGTTGGCACTGAGTTTGGACGTACTGTTGCGGTTAACGGTACGCAAGGAACAGACCACGGCACAGCTAGCGCGTTGTTTTTAGCGGGCGGTGCGGTTAACGGTGGGCGTGTTGCTGGCCGTTGGCCCGGCCTAGAAAAGAGTGCGTTATTTGAAGGCCGAGATTTAAAGCCCACAAGTGATATCCGTAGCTGGATAGGTGCTGCAGTTGCGCAGCATTTGCAGTTAACGCCTAAGAATATGCAGAGTGTATTTCCTGGTGTGCCTATTATCACGGATAAACTGATTGTTAGGCGTAGTTAAGGTACGCTAAGTCGGGTTTTATTTTTTATGTATTTATATTGTTAAAAAAAATGTCCATTTTCATGGTTTTGTCTATGGTTAATATAGAGTTTTATGTTTTTTTATTGGGTGATTGGGCTTAATTTAAAATTAATTTTGGCTTGCATTCAGTTCCATTGCTGAGTTGTTTTTTTTAGGGAACCTCGGGCTAACCTCACGGCATCTTTGGCTCTCATAAAGTTTTCCTGTTTAGGCGGCTGAGAAAGGCGGGCTGGTTGCCTTTCGAGCGAAGTCAACGTAGACAGCTCCCTACTGATTGAGATCTTTCTGAAAGCCCCGAATGGCATGACCTAGAGCAGTGGCTTGCGTTGTCATTACCCTTGCTAAGGGCTAAGGGCTAAGGGCTAAGGGTTTAGCTGCAAAAGACGCCTAGGAATTACCGCTCTAGGTCACGCATAGACGCTACGAGGTTAATCATAGGTTCTTTAGGTGATGTTCATTCTTTACGAAAGAAATAGAGTGATAGTGTAACTGCCAGTAAGCCGCGTAAGGTATGACGACGCTTTATGCTTAATGCATATTTTTTAGTATGCATAAGAATTTTTTTAAGCCTTGGCGCCCTAACTCTAGATTTAGAGAGATACATCATTTTTTTTATATTTTATAGGAAATAAATATGTCAGATGTAGATAGACGAAATTTTTCTAGAGTGGCTTTTGATGCTCTCGTACATGTTATACAAAACGATCATAAAACAGATGCTGAACTAGTCGATCTGTCCCTCAATGGTTTGTTGGTGAAAACGCCTGAAGAGTTCAGCTTTAAAACAGATGCCCCTATTTTTATTGAGATTTGTTTAAGTGCGGATTCAATTATTAAGATGAAAACAGAGCTGCGTCATTGTTCTCATGTTTTCTTAGGGCTTAAATGTACCAGTATCGATATGGAGAGTATTACTCATCTTAGAGGCATAGTGGAGGCTAATATTAATATTCCAAATGCTTCAGAACGTGTTTTGAGTGAGCTAGTTAGCCGGTGTGATTTCACATAAGGGTTGGTTTTATAATTATTAATAAAACACATACAAACAGTGATTTTATTTTGGATAAAAATATAAATAAATTTTTATTGGGTTAGGTTATCTTACGCAGGATGCTTATTTTTAGTGATTAGGTGGTATTTATATTTTATTATGTGTTTTATTAAAAAAGGTTAAGTTTTTTATATTTAACCTTTTTTATATTCAATTTTTTTTGTATTACCCTACAAATTGTCTAAGTAAGGTATTAAGTTTTTCAACTTTTGCTTTTCCGTAATCTTCATTAAATTGCGAGTATGGTCTTTGAAGTTTTTTCAGTACCTGCTGGTGTAAGCGTTTCCCTTTTGATGACAGCTTTATGTTGACAACGCGGTTATCAGTTGGGCTGGGCTTTCTTATGATAATACCGTCGGTATCAAGCTTGGTGAGTATTCTTGATAAGCTTGGCCCTAAAATACATGATTTTTCAGCTAGTGTGTGGGTTGTTGTTGTTTCTAATTCATGAAGCGTTCTTAGTACCCGCCATTGTTGTTCTGTAAGGTCAAGGTCAGACAGCACCGGACGAACATAGCCAATGGCTTTTTCGCGTGCCTTCAATAATAAAATGGGTAAAGTCTCTGTTTGTTCAGTCATAGCGTATCGCCTAAATTATCGTAATAATTAAAGCATAGCCAAGCTTTCTCATGCCGTTCATACAAAAGTTAAGACGCTAAAACTGATTCGTTCTATTAACGGTTATTTTTGTCTTTAACTGGAATATTGCACACGTTAAGTGTAAATGTTTTCTATTTTAATATTTAAAAGGTGTAGATACGCCGAAGGTGTGTTGTATCTTTAATGTGGTCTGCTTGTAGGGTCTGCTTGTAGGGTTTTGTACATTACGAGTTACCCAGAGGGCAGCTCGTAATGTAGGTGCGCATAGTGTGTGTTTATGTGGGGCTAACCGTGCCATTAACAATAGGGGCAAACGCAGTCAGTGCATCACGCTGTACGCTGCTACCTAGCCCTTGTGTTAATCCTCTATCGGTAAAGGCTTTTTCAAAGGCGGCTTGTCCATCGCCATGCAGTGCCATGTAATTGAGCATCACGGTTTGCACAAGTAAATTAACGTTATTTGCGGCGGGGCTAGATGATGTTTCTACATCGCCACTGGCGCGCATAAAGCCAATTTGGTTGTTATCGCGTGTGAGTTCGGGCCGCCCTGTGGGGTTGTACACCATAAAGAACGATGCGGCCGTTTGTTGGTTATCGCCTGTCCATACGCCTTTGCCTCGGCCATTGGCCGATTCATCTAACTCACCGTTACTAAAAACCGATCCATCGCTAAACACATACAGCATAAGCGGCATATTTTTGCGTTTGGCGTATTCTAGGCAAGCGCCCATGCAGCGCCCTGCACGAATATCCCGCAGTTCGCCCGTCGCACGGTCGCCAGTATGGTAATCGTAGCCGCCCATGGTAATGGTGCCCGCGCCTGCAAAACCATTCACTACCAGTTTCATAATAGAGGCCGTTTTTTGAAACTCTCGGTCGCCGTTAAATTCTTCTTGAGTGAAAATGCCATCGGGGCCGACAATATCGGGGTCATCGGCGGGGTTTAAAAAGTCGGGGTTGGGGAAGGTCTCGGCGAGTTTTGCGCTTTTAATATAGCCGCAACTCATGAGCTCTTTAATGGCGTTATCATTTGACATGCCCGTTGTTACGCGCCCAAGTTTAGCGTCACTGATACGTGAAACGGCTTCCATTACCGATACAACCTGTGCCTCGGTAAGCGCGCCAAAATCACCCACATCGACAAGCCCTGTGACGTCAGACGGGCGATCAATTTTAGTGGGGCGTACTTCGTTGTTTATCAAGTTGAGCGGTGCCATTGAGTTGCCGCCCGATTCGCTGGGGCGTGAGCCGATTAATGATAATAGTTCGCCGTTTGCGCCGGCCATGTTAATGGCGTACATGGGATTGTGCGGGTTGTTGCCTGTGTCGTTTTCTGAGCGTGCGGCAATAACGGCACCGTTAATATTGGGTGCGGTTTCGGCAATGTTAATTTTATCTAAAATGCCCGTTAAAAAGCCGCTGTCACTGTGAAAAGCCAAGCCTAGCGTGGTATCGGTATGGTCGCCGTTACTGGTTGCCGTGGGGGTCGCTTCGGCTACTCCGGGCACCATATCGCCGGGTAAGCCTTGTTTTGAATAGCCCGCTGTTGATAGCGTATCGAGCTGGCCACCGCTACCGCCAACTAATACGTTCGAGCCGGCCACGTTTGCGCCGCCAGCTAAATCTATCGCAATAAATGGGATTTTACCTGCACCCGGTGTAATGCCGCAGGGCAGTAGGCGCGATTCTAAGTCTTGCGAGAGCGCGTAAGCATCGTGTGGGTTCGAAAACAGGCTAAACATCGACATGCCTGCCAGTACACCACCGCCGGTTCTAAAGCCTTGTGATATTAAATCGCGGCGTGTTGTGGGGCGGCCGTGATCGAGTAACCGTAATGGCTCATTGAGATTAAAGTGTTTTTTAGTCATCGTTTTTCAACCTTATTGTAAGAGCATTACGGCGCTGCCACCTGCTGCTGCACACAGGGCGATACTCGCGGTTTGTGTGTTAGCAGAAGACATTTCGCCTAGTAATTGATAAAGGTGGGTTTTAAGTGCGCTGCTTTCTGGTTGGGTTTGTATTTCAACCGTATTGTTATCAACAGGCGCGGCACTTAGCCCGCGTAATAATGGGTTTATTAACAGGTCGCGGTTAGCGGCGGTAATGTCGCCACTAAAATCGAAACCAGCAAAGTAGGCATCGCGTGCCGTGGTATTGGTTATTAGCGCTGTGCAGTAGCCGACCGATAACTGCATAACACCCGCTTGGTGTGCCGCTAAAAAGCCTTCGATATTTTCAGAGATAGGCAGTTGTTGGCGTACACGTTCAAACAGGGTGCTAATGCTTGGTGTGGCGGCATCCACACCGGTATAAGCCGATAATGTCGCGTTAATCTCGCCAAAGTTACGCAGGCCAATATCAGATTGCTCTGGCTCGTTTGCTTCTACGGGCAGTGGAATCACCACGCTGTTATCACGCGTAAAACTGTTGCTGCCAATGCTGTCGAACGTTAAGAAAAAATCATCTTCCGATGCGCCTTTTTCTAGTTCAACCAATGCTCCTAGCGGTGAAAGAGGCGTGCCTGTTGCCGTGTAGTTATCGCTGGTAATATCGACATCAATATTGGCAAATGCTTGGCCTATTTCAACTTCTTTACCGTTTACGCCAAGGCGCATACCTTTAATCGTGATGCTGCTATTAATGGTGGCGTTGCTGTCTAGGCTTAAGAAGTAAGGTTTGGTAAATAAGTAGCTGTAAGAATCAAATTGTTGCGCTTCAAACACGATATAAGCTTGCGGCACATCAATAAGGTGCGATACACCAAACAGCATAAAGAATTTCTCACCTACGCCTGAATCGTAATTGGTGCTGATTTGCTCGGGCGTTAGCTCGCGGCTGTGTATGGCTAAAAAGCGCAATGTACCGCGCCATGGGCGTTGGTTGTTCACCTCGCTACCTACCGCTAAGGCAAAAGTATCGTCCCAGTCGTTTAGGTTGCCTGGTGGGCTGGCGTCTTCAGAAATCAGTTCGCCGTTCACAAAAATCTTGCGGCCAGTAAGCAAATTAAAGTTAACAACAACATGCTGTAGCGTCGCTTGCAGTACTTCATCGGCATTAGGGGTAGATATGCCCGGCATGCCATTTGCGCCCAAGTTTTCTGAGCGGGTTAAGAAGTCGTAATTATACAGGGTTTGACCCAATACAAAGTTGGTGTTTTCTTCATCGCCTGAATAAGTGACGATGCGAGCGGGGCCTTCTTGCGTCACGTTGGCCGGTACTACCCATGCCTCTACAGAGTATTCGCCTGTTTTGGTGAGGATGGAGTGAAGTTTGCTGCTGGAGCTAGTGGGCGCTTGGGCTTTACCGCCATCAAAGGTGACACCCCAGTTACCTTCCCAGTTGTAGTTACCAAAAAGCGTTAAATCCATGGCGGGTTCAACACCGCTTGTGTCTAGCGCTTGAGAAGAGCCTTCGCCTTCTTTAAATTGGTAAAGGGCAATGGCGTCGGTATCAAAGCGGCCGCCGCTACTGGCCACCACACCTTCTAAATCGAGACGCAATGCATTACTTGTAACTAAATCGGGGTTGACTTCAGTTAGCGCAATACCGCTAGTGAAATCGTTTAATGCACTTAGCATCACGCCTGCGCTATAGAAACAGCTGTCTTGTGCGGCATTATTGGGGTTTTCCCAGCAATTGTGGCCTTCGTCGCGTACACGTTGCAGTAACCGTGATGATGACGGGTCATCTAAATTGATTTTGCTTTTAACAGACTCGTACGCCACTTCTAGGTCGCGGCTCGCAAAATAGGGGCGCTGCTGTGGGCTGCCTTGTTCTGAGTGGCAGCCTGCGCAGTTTTGCTCTAGCACGGGGTAAGCCGTCGAGGCAAACAAGCTTGAGTCGTCGGGGAACGATTTGCTGTCGACCACTTCACGCACAGGTGGCGCAGTAAGCACAACTTCGCTTATCTCTGCGCCTGACTCTGTTGCCCAAGCTGTAATAAAGCGGGTGATGGTGTCGGCGCAGGCTTCTAGTTCGGGCCGCCAGCAGTTATGGCCTTCGCCTACTTTAACGGCTAAGCGAGAAAGCTCAGGCGCGCTTAAATCAACAAGCGTGTTCGCTGATTCGTATGCTTTGTTGATATCGTCGAGGCGCACAAACGGGTAATCGCTGCCTTGCCCGTCATCGGTATGGCAGGAACCGCAGCGGTCTTCTGTTGCGAGGTTATCCCAAATGTTACGTTTAAAATTTTGTACATCTTGCGTGTTGGGGGTGGGGCCGTTGTACGTAATGCCTTTATCGACTGTAGTGGGTGCAGGTGGCGCGACTCCGGGTGTGGTGTCTTGTCCGCTTTCGCCGCTACAGGCTACAAGGGTGAGGGTGCATAAAGCTGTTAGCCACCACATAGGTGCGCGTTTAATACGTTGTAAGTAAATGGTCATGGGTTAGTTTCCTTTGCAGTAATCAGCGGCTTGGGCAAACACATTTTTGATGTTGTAACCCGATTGCTTAAAGGCGGCGACCCAAGTAGACAGCGTGGCGTGATCGTTTTGGTTGCCATTAAAATCGCTGTCTGGTTCGCGAAGGCATACAGTGTTGAATACTTTTTTAACTTGGCACTGGGCAAACGCATCGCTGTGGGCCATTTCCATAAACATCGATTTAGCGCCGTTGCCTGTACCCGGGAGTGAGCTATCCCAGCCGAGTGATTGGTTGATGCCTTCACGCCAGTAGTTGTCCCATTTGTCATCATTGGTAATAAAGCCGAACGGAAAGGTCGAGCCGTTGATTAAATATTTTTTCTTTACACGTGTGCCTGTGTCGGGGTCGATATCGCCTGCATTGTTATAAGTAAGCTGACCGTTTTCACCGGTTAGGTCGTTGTCGGCGTCGTATTCATAATCGTAGTACGCCATTGCTTGAGCCATAGGGTCCATGCCTGAGTGGCAGCCCATGCAGCCATTTAAAAAAGCACGCGCATCGCCACCGGGGCTACGTGATACATCTTGGCGAATGCGGTCGGGTGGAAGAGTAATATCGTGAACCTGCTCTAAGTCGACACACATATGGTTAAGCAGCGTAAAGCGAAATGCCGCACGGTTGGTGCCCGCAATAAGAAACGAGCGTGCACCGGCACGCGATGTAATTACGCCGGATGTGGCATCGGCAGGTAAGCCTGTAAGTGACGATTGTGCTTGGCTTTGCAGTACATCTTGTAGGCTGGCGTTGGTTTGTTCGAGCGCTTCGTAGTGTGCATTATTACTGGTGGAATAGGCGGGGGTGGCATTGCCCGTATACAGCACGTCGGCATATAAAAGCGTGCGAAAATCGCGTTCATCTCGTACAAAACCCACTACGGTTGCGGTGTAGTCATTAAGCGGAACAAATACATCTTGTTCGCGGTTAGTCCAAGGGGTGGCCCAGTTTTTGATGGTTTCGTTGTAAAAGCCATCGTGTTCCATGGCGATATTAGCTGCGCCTATACCGTCGCCGCTATCAAGGCGAGCTTGCATGGCGAGTAATGTTGACTCGGTAGGCGGAACGCCTGCAAGCCTGTCGTGTATCCTTTTGGCTTGTTCAAGCGTGCCTGCCTGTGTGAATGATGCGCTTAAGCAGCTCACGATCCACAGACAAATGTTAAGGGCGCTTTTTTTCATGTGTTTCTCCAGGTGTGTCTCAAGTAAAACGCTTTTTAATAGATGAGAATTTTTATTTGTTCGTATTTTTTTGCGCTTTACGACAGCTCATGTCATAAAATGTCATTAAAGTGCATAATGTATCGATTAACACGTTCAGTTTTTTGTCACTATTTTTTAAAGGCCTGCTAGAACGCTTTAAAATAGGGTGCATGTAGAATACGTTCGCTAAACTGTGAGTTTGCAACGCATAAAATGTACCGAGCTATCTTAACTGTGTCCGGTTTGTATGGTTAATAATCAAAAATGAGAGGCGTGTCACTTATTCTCTTCTTTGTAAGTTTAGATTGCTGTTTTGTTCCTCATCTTGCTGTGAGGTATGGGCTGTTTCATGTATTTTGGTGTGTCCTAGTCGGCGCCCTAGTTCACATGAATATAAGGCTTTGTGTTGACATGCCTTTTGACGGCACAGTTTTTGTTTAAGATTGTTGTTCATTATTTTTTAATTTTAATAAAAGTATAATAGCGCTCAGTAAAAGCGCTAACCTTTAGGGTATTCTTTCATTTTATGCGTGAATCTTTTTTGCTTGGTTATGAGCGGTTGTATCAAGCTATTCAAAAGGCACTTCATACTTTCTAACCATTAGGCACTCAAGCATGGCTTCTCAACGATTAATAACAGGTTTAAGTATTGCCGTACTCTTGATGGCGGGGTGCGATACAGGTGGTGGTTTTGAACCTGTAAACGACGTTGGTCAAGCCCCTGACCCTGTGGTAGTAGATTTCCCTATTGCATTTGTGGAGCGCCCACTTATACGTGACGGTGACGGTAATTTGATGGCCGATAATGCACTGGCTCCCGCTACATTTAACCCCGGTGCTCGTTTAATTTTAAAGCAGCGTGCAAACGTGGCCGCCAGTCAGCAAGTTGTTACCGAGGGTGTGTTTGCTCCTGATGCTTTGTATGATGTGAAAGATATTCAGCCGTCGGTAGATGGCTCGAAGTTTTTGTTTGCCATGCGTGCGCCAGCTATTGAAGGTGCCGATATTCAACCAACATGGAATGTTTGGGAGTACGACTTAGAGCTAGAAGAGCTACGCCGTGTTATTGAGTCTGATATTAATGCAGAAGCTGGCGATGATATTTCACCTTATTATTTGCCTGATGAGCGTATTGTTTTTTCATCTACGCGTCAGCGGCGTGGTAAAGCGATTCAGCTGGATGAAAACAAACCGCAGTTTCCTGCACAAACAGAGGCGCGCCAAAGCGATAATTTCTTATTGCACATAATGGATAAAGATGGCGATGATATTAATCAGCTTACCTATAATGCCAGTCACGATTTGCAGCCCTCTGTTTTAGATAATGGTAAAATTTTATTTTTGCGCTGGGATAACTTTGATGATTTAAAAAATGGCGGGAGCTTATCGTTATATACGGTTAACCCCGATGGCTCTGAGCCAAATTTCATGTACGGCAATCACAGTCAAAATACAGGTAATAATGAGTCTGAAGGTATTTTTTATCGTCCGCGTGAATTAGATAACGGGACTATTCTTGCCAACTTACGCCCCCGCGCTGCGCCGCGCTTGGGCGGCGATATAATTGCTATTGATATCGCTAACTTTAATGAAAATATGCAAGAGGTTGGTACGACCGAGCAGAGCAATAGCCAAGCGCAGCAATCTCAAACGAGCTTGCAAGTGAATATTGACGGCTCTCGCTCGCCGCACGGTTACTTTAGTTCCGCCTACCCTTTAAATGATGGTTCGGGCCGTTATTTGGTTAGTTGGAGCCCTTGTGTTGTAGATGCCTTTGGTTTTAATACCTTTGTTAATGAAGAAAGTCAGTTGATTGACCCGCAAGGTAACTTTGTTAATAAAGAGGGTGATGTCGTGAGTGATGCCGAGATTGTGACGGTTGATGCCGACGAGGTTTTCCCTCTCCCCTGCAATAATGAAACAGTAGGGAGTGACAGTGTTGTTGAGTCTGACCCGTTATATGGTTTGTGGGTGTATGACCCTATTAACAACACGCAAGCACCTGTTGATATTGCCGAGTCAGACCAAATGGTGACCGAGGCAGTTATTTTAGAGCCGCTTACGCTACAGGCTGGTTTTGATTCAGTGTTGCAGGATGAGGCGAGCGCGGGTATCCGCAGCGATGGCGTAGGTGTTGTGCATATTCATAGTGTGTATGATTTAGATGGTGTTGATTCTACCGAAGCAGGCTTTCGTAATATTGCAGACCCTGCTGTAACGCCTGTCAACGAACGTCCCGCACGCTTTTTACGTATTATGAAATCTGTGCCGCTGCCTTCGCGAGATGTTTATGATTTTAATCTTGGTGTGGCTGACGGTACACGCAATTTTAAAATGAAAGATTTAATTGGTTATGTGCCTATCGAGCCAGATGGGTCGGCCATGTTTAAAGCACCCGCTGATATCCCCTTGACTCTTGCAGTAACTGATGCACGAGGAAGACGGGTTTCACCTCGCCATGAAAACTGGTTTGCCTTGCAAGCGGGCGAAGTAAGGCAGTGCGTAGGCTGTCATACTGATGAGTCTCAAGTTTCTCATGGTACGTTTGAACGTGGGCCTATACCTATTAATGAAGGCGCGCTTTCTTCGACGGCTTTTCCCAATACGCTTTTGGTCGATAATAGTGATGCTGCCAACCCTGTTGCTCAGCCTACGCCGCAAATGGGCGAGACCATGGCTGCATACTATGCCCGCGTGAATAGTGATACCAATAGCCCGTTTGACGGCGCGAGAACACCGAATGTTAATTTATCTTTTGTTGATGAGTGGACGGCAGATGAGGAGAGTAAAGGCACATTAATTGATGTGACATACAATGGCTTAACAACGAATATACCTTTAGAGAATACAGCGTGTATTAATAATTGGAACCCGTTATGCCGCGTGACTATTAACTACCCTGATCATATTGAGCCGTTATGGAGCGCCCCGCGCGTGATCGGCAACACCGATTTTGCCTGTACAACCTGTCATAATAGTGTTGATGTTAACGGAATGGCGCAATTACCAGCAGGTGCTACGCAGTTAGAGCTAACCAGTATTGTGTCTACAGTGCGCGACGATTACACCACCTCGTTTGCTGAGCTATTTCTTCGTAGCCCGGTACTTGAGCAAGATAGTGAAACAGGTTTGATTCAGCTTGAAATGATTCACCTGTCTGTAGATGGCGTTTTACAATATTTTGCTATTGATGATATGGGCGCAACAGTACAAGCGGGTTTAGACACCGAGTTTGAGTTGGTGCTAGACGATGCGGGTAATCCAGTGCCCGTGATTGTTGAGTCAGGCAGAACATTTAATGCCAGTATGTCAGCAGGAAGCGCGATAGGCAGTAATCGTTTTTTTACCGTGTTTGAAAACGCCAGTGCAACGGTCGATCATAGACCTTTACTCATTGAGGCGGAAAAAAAGTTGTTATTTGAGTGGTTAGATATGGGGGCAGCCTATTACAATAATCCATTTGATGCGCCTGAAAACTAATACTATAGAAAATATCGTGGCGGTTATGGTGATAACTAAGCTTCGTTATAATGATTAAGCTTAATTAGGTGGTGCGTTGTATCGATATCGCTTACAGAGTTTACAAAAAACGTCCTAGCACCTTTACTAAATACATATTTAAGCAAACTTACAAGGCTTACGATTTTTGATTAACACACTAATTAATCTATACGCATCCACAAGCAAAGCTTTTATGGTGGTGTGTATCTTATTTATGGCTCACCACGGCTTTGCTCAAGAAGAAGGCGAGCCTATTATCGAGCTAGATACAGGCACGTCGCTTGTGCCCAGTGCTGATGCTCGTATTGCCGATCTCGTTGATACCGATGCAAGTTCAGGCGAAAATAAGCAGGTAGTAGATGGGCTAATCACCGATGAGCAGGCTATCGAAATCGCAAGGCAAGAGGTTGTTAATCCACCCGAAACAGAGCCAGAAGCAGAGCCAAAGCTGACTCGATATCAAAAAAAGAAACGCGCTTCAGCGTTACGCCGTACGGTTTACTTAATTGAACCCTTTTCAAATATGCGTACAGGTCCCGGCCGTGCTTACCCAATCAAGCACGTATTAGAGCGTAATGAAAAAGCCATTGTATTAAAAAAGCGTACCAACTGGTTAAAAGTTAAAACACGAAAAGATCATGTTGGCTGGGTAAGGGCAAGCCAGTTTAAGGCGTCGTTTAGTGAGCAGGGTGGGGCTATTGTGTTTCAGCAGCCCGCTAAACAAGCGTTTATCGATAGAAAGATAGAAGTTGGATTGTTGGGGGGGACCCTCGATAATGCGTCATCGTTAACGTATTTTGCGGCCTATCATTTTACGCCTAATATCAGCGGTGAAATACAGCTAGCTGAATCATTTGGTAGCTTTTCAACCCGTAAAGTAATGAGTGCAAGGTTGACACATCAGATGTACCCAAGCTGGATTGTGTCTCCCATGTTTTCATTAGGAACGGGTATTATCAAGACATCACCTGACGCCAATCTTGCGCAATCTCAAGATCGTGAAGATAACATGCTATCTGTTGGCGCCGGGCTTATTACAAAAATTTCGCGTCGCTTTTTTGTGCGCATCGAATATGAAAACAACGTTGTGCTCACCACACGCGAAACAAATGAAGAGGTTGAACAATGGAAGGCAGGTTTCGGCGTTTATTTTTAATCAGTATGGCGTGTCTGGTTGTGGGCCTTGTGGCAAATACCAGTTATGCTCAAGAGAATGATGAAAATAAAATTGATAGCATCAGCAGTAAAGACGTCCTCGATAAAGTGATTAGTCCTGATATAGAGAGACGAACGATTAAAGAGGCTAAAATTGATAATGAAAATTTTGAAATAAGTGTTTTTGGTGGCGTGATGAGCGTCGAAGATTTTGCCAGTAACGATGTCTTTGGGGGCCGCTTAGCTTATCACTTAAGTGAAGACTTTTTCCTTGAAGTTACATCAGGAAAAACAGAAACAAGCTTAAGTAGCTTTGAATTATTATTGGGCAGTAACCCTCGTTTTGTTGATAGAGAGTTGTCCTACTATAACCTGTCTCTGGGTATTAATGTGTTACCTGGAGAGATATACCTTGGCGAAGGTTATGCTTTTAATGCAACAGGTTATATTGTCTTTGGTGCCGGCAATACAAAATTTGCTGAAAACGAATATTTGACATATAACTTTGGGGCTGGCGCACGAATATTTACGACCGATTGGTTGGCCGTGCGAGTCGATTTCAGGCATCATCTTTTCGATCATACTATATTTGGACCATCAAAATCGGTGCAGAACCTAGAGGCAACAGTGGGTTTATCCCTTTATTTTTAAATAAAAAAACAAACAGAATTTAATACAAATATTCTGTTTTTTTGGAGTTGGTAATGTTAAAACGAATATCTATTCAAACTTTTATGTTGTGTGCAGCATTTGTAAGCATGACATGTTTTGCTGGTACTCAGTCTTTAGATAAGACTGCTAGTGATTTTACTTTGCCTTCAAATTTAGGCAAAAACATACGCTTAAATGATTTACGAGGTCAGGTGGTGATGCTTAATTTTTGGGCTTCATGGTGCGGGCCTTGTCGTCAAGAAATGCCTTTGTTAGATGCTTTATATGCTCGATATAACCCTGCTGGATTTACGCTTTTAGGTATTAATGTTGAGCCAGATCCAAAGTCGGCCGAAAAGTTACTCAAAGATATCCCCGTGAGTTTTCCCATTTTATACGACACAACCAGCAAGGTAAGCAAGGCTTACGGTGTTGATGCTATGCCCACAACGGTATTGGTCGATTGTGACGGCCAAGCACGTTATATACATCGCGGCTATAAGTCCGGTGATGAAAAGCAATATAAAAAATTAGTGAAACAACTTTTAAAAGAGTGTCGTTAAATTGAAGGTGGTTCGCATGCGTGTATGCGTGATTATTATAATGTGTTTGTATGTGGTTGGGTGCTCGCGTATCCAGCCATGGGTAAAGCCCTACGAGCGCGAAAACCTTGCTGATCCGATTATGGCTTTTGAAAGTCATCCTGCATCTGCTTCGTATATGCACCATGTCTTTGAATCACGCGAAGCTGCGCGCGGCGCTGAAGGTAGTGGCGGGGGCGGTTGTGGTTGTAATTAATTCTAAATATATTCAGTCTATATTATTTGTTTTTACGTTTTCGATTGCATTTTTATTTTCGCTAAATGTTTTTTCTGCCGTACTGCCGCAAGAAAGTGCAGAGGCGCTATATCATGAATATTCTGGTGGCGGCGTTACTATTAGCGGTCCATCGGTATTGGTGCGTAAAAATATTAAAGATAAAGTATCGGTGTGGGGTAATTATTATGTTGATAATGTTACAAGTGCGTCTATTGATGTTGTAACGCAAGGTAGTGCTTATACTGAGCAGCGCAAGCAAAACAGTGTTGGCTTTGATGTGCTCAATGACCGTTCTACTTTTTCATTAAGTTACACGCGCAGTATTGAAAGTGATTACGATGCGACAAGCGTAAGTATTGGCGTCAGCCAAGATTTTTTCGGTGATTTAACCACGCTATCTTTAGGGTATACCTATGGCGACGATATTGTCACGCGCAATAGTGATTCTGTAAGTGAAAGTAATTTTAGTGACGTGGCTAATCGCAATCGTTTCAATGTTGCTTTAACACAAATATTGACTAAAAACTGGATTGTGTCACTCAATAGCGAAACAGTGATAGACGATGGTTTTTTAAATAACCCTTATCGCAGTATTCGTTTTCTACGCACCGACGGAACAGAAGGTAGCGAGCCTGAAAATTACCCTCGTACACGTAATAGTGATGCATTAGCGCTGAGATCTATGTATTACTTACCTTACCGCGCTTCTGTCCGCTTCGAGCATCGTGCCTATACAGATAGTTGGGGCATAGAAGGTGACAATACTGAAATACGCTATATACACCCTTACAGCGATAATTGGGTTTTCGAGGGGCGTATGCGTGTTGCGAGTCAAGGTCAGGCCAGTTTTTATTCTGACTTGTTCCTTGCTCCTGCTGCTGAGGATGATTTTAGAGCGCGAGATAAAGAGCTGAGTCAATTCTCTAGCGTTTTGTTTGGTTTTGGCGTGACTTATGAGTTTAAGTCTCGATATTTAAGCCGTTTAGATAAAACAGCCATTAACTTCTTTTATGATCGAATGCAGTTCAAGTACGATAATTTTCGCGATGCCCGTCAGTCTCGAAGCGTTAATGGTGAGCCACCAAGAAGTGCTATTGGACAAGAGGATTTATATCGCTTAGATGCCAATGTGTTTCGTGTGTTTCTTTCTGCTTGGTATTAACCAGGCATGTTTTAAATCTGATATATGTTGTTTGGGCTTCGATCAAAAAAGGATGGCCTTCTATGGATGAGAATATAAAAATAATGGTATGTTTTTGTAGGGTAGCTAAAATTTAAATTATGCTAAAGCGATGCCCCCCACTAAAGAATATATATTTAATATTAACAATAGTTTTATTGTGTATATATTCATCTTCTGCTTGGGCACTTAATGACGGCGTCACTATTAATGATTTTGATGTTTACTATTCACCTGATGCATCTAAAGATTTAACCTTTAACGATATTTTATTACCTACCAGTAAAATGCTTTTTACTAAAAAGAAGGCGCGAGATTTATCCTTTGGTTGGGTGGATCACCCCTATTGGTTCAAGATTGATGTGAGTGATATTCAAAGTATTGAGCCGCTTATGTTAAAAGTCGCGATGCCGCTACTAGACGATATTCATATTTATATTGTTGACGTCAATGGCAATCTTATTAGTGAGAATAGGTTCGGCGATAAGTATCCCTTTTATGAAAGGTATTTTTTTGATGCTGGGTTTGTTGTCGCTATACCGTTTGATACACATAGTATTAAAGATGTGTATATTCGAGTCGTTACCTCAAGCTCTATGCATGTACCCATTACATTTTATTCGTTAAAAAGCTACATTAAAAATCACTCGGTATATTTAACCATGCAAGGGTTTTTTTATGGCCTCATGGTTGTGATGATTTTTTATAATATATTTTTGTTTTTTTCTACAAGGCGTCTAGCATATTTGCATTATGCGCTTTTTGTCGCGACTTTTACCTTTTTGCAAATGGGGCTTAAAGGTATTGGGTTTCAGTTTTTATGGCCTACTATTCCTGCGCTTAATAGCTATGTTGTCACCGTAAGTGGTGCTCTTAGTTTACTTTTTTTAACATTATTTGCGCGCACGTTTTTGAATTTAGAGAAAATCAGCTTTTTATTGAAAATCAATAACGTCATGTTGATTATTAGTATGTTGTTTGTATTGGCGACATTGTTAACCAGTTATCGTGTCATTATTGTTCCTCTCGCCGTTACTGTGATTGCCTTTACAGTTATTGTGTTGATTAAAGGTATTGTTAGGTACTGTCAGGGTTTTAAGGAAGCTCGCTTTTATTTAATGGCATGGTTTGCTATATCCCTGGGGTGTTTTTTGTTTTTGCTTGCAAAGCTGGGCGTATTACCTGCTAACGCAATCACGATTAATTCGTTGCAAATTGGTAGTGCTTTTGAAGTCGTATTACTCTCTTTGGCGCTTGGTGATAGGCTCAAAACATTGAGGACTCAGCTGGAAGAGGCTAATAATTATCTAGAGTCTCAAGTGCTTTCGCGCACGCAAGAGTTGGAGTCGACGTTGTCAAAGCTTGAGCAAGCGAATGAGCAGCTCGAGAAAAAAACAATTACAGACTCACTTACAGGTTTATATAACCGTTATTATTTTGATAATGCGCTTAATTATGAAGTCTCGCGTGTGAATAGGCACGCCTGTGAATTATCGCTTCTTCTCATTGATATTGATCACTTTAAGCACATTAATGATACATGGGGCCATCTTGTCGGTGATCGTGCATTGATGTTTTCAGCCGATTTTTTAACGGGTTTATGTGCGCGAAAATCGGATGTGGTGTGCCGTTATGGTGGCGAAGAGTTTGCTATTGTTTTACCTAGTACAGTGTGCGAAGACGCCGTGGTTTTTGCCAATAAAGTGTGTGCGGCCTTTTCTAAAAGTAAATTTTATGAAGGTGATACACATATTCCTATAAAAGTATCTATTGGGGTCTCCTCAACGTCAGGGCGTAATACGGATAAGCCCTTGTCGTATAAGTACTTGGTTTCTTCGGCCGATAGCGCGTTATATGCTGCAAAGCAAAATGGCCGCAATCGTGCGTACTATTATAAAGATGAGCCTACTAAATTAGGCGGCTCATTAATAACAGTAAAGCATTAACTTTATTTAGTGAGCCTCTAATTAACCTCGTGGCATCTCGGGCTTTCAGAAATTTTTCCTGTTTAGACGGTAGAGTAAGGCGGGCTGGTTGCCCTCCGAGCGACGTCAACGCAGACAGGCCCCTAGTGTTTGAGAGTTTTCTGAAAGCCCCGAAGGGCGTGACCTAGTGCAGTCACTTTTGTTGTTGTTTTTTTGCTAAGGGCTACGGCCATTAGCAAAAAAGACGCCTAGTAATTAACCGCTCTAGGTCACGCAGAGACGCTACGAGGTTAATCAGAGATTCCTTCGGTACGTTAAAGCTCTTGCGCGTGTGCCCAAACAGCCATTTCATTGCCCGAAGGCTCAGTAAAGTGGAATCGCCTCCCACCCGGAAAGCTAAAAATAGGCCGCACTATTTGACCACCTAAGCGCTTTATTTTTTCTTGTGTGGCAAGCAGGTTGTCGCTATAAATAATAATAAGCGCACTCCCGTTATTGGTGTCGGCGCATAAATTGGACTGATAGAAACCGCCTGCCATACCGGCATAGCGAAAAGCCATATATTCATTGCCGTATGGTTGAAACTCCCACCCAAATGCTTGCTCAAAAAACAATTGTGTTTGTTGCATGTGTTTAGCGGGCAGCTCTAGGTAGTTAATTTTTTCGTGTGTGGGCATATACGTACTCTTTTTCATGTTGTCAAAAAATAGGCGCTTGAATTACCTGAGAGACATGATTGGCCAGTTGTGTGATATCGCGTATTGCGTTAATTTTTCATCCGGGTCTACCGCAACAGGGTTTGGCACAGCTTTAAGTAAGGGTAAGTCATTATATGAGTCACTATAAAAAAAAGCGTTCTCAAGTGATTCATCTGTATTTTCTAGCCAAGCATTTAGTTTGGTTATTTTGCCCTCTTGAAAACAGGGTGTGCCGATAATGCGACCTGTAAATTGACCGTTACTGTTTATTTCTGGTTCGGTGGCAATGAGATGCTCAATACCTAGGGCCTTGGCGATAGGTTTGGTGATAAAGCTATTGGTGGCCGTGATAATGACGCAGGTATCGCCTTGCTTTTTATGATGGGCTATAAGTGAAATGGCTTTTGGTTGCATCATAGGGGTAATGCTGTCTTGCATAAACTGAGCATGCAGCGTCTTTTGTTGTTCTAGGGTGAGGGTTTTCAGAGCGCTTATGGCAAATTCTTGATAAGCTATAATGTCTAGAGTACCGTTTTTGTAATCTTCGTAGAAACGGTCATTGGCTTTTTGGTATATGTTTACATTTACCAAATTGTTCTGGCATAAATACTCGCCAAAACTATGGTCGCTGTCGCCATTTAATAGTGTATTGTCTAGATCAAAAAGTGCCAGTGCCATGTGTGTTTACTCTAAGTGTATGAATATGTTTTACTGAATGATAGGGTGGTATGAAATACTACCGACTTATTATAACAATGATTTTGAACGAGCGAGGCAAGTGTGATTGACCAAGATGGATTTCGTCCCAATGTAGGCATTATTATTGCTGATTCACAAGGTCGTTTGTTGTGGGCGCGTCGTATTGGCGGTCAAAATGCGTGGCAATTCCCACAAGGCGGAATCAAGCAAGGGGAGCCTGCTGAAGAAGCGCTCTACCGTGAGCTTGAAGAAGAGGTAGGTTTGACGCGTGATGATGTTGAAGTACTAGGCGCAACGCAGGGCTGGTTGCGCTACAGGCTACCTAAACGATTAGTCCGTCAGAAAGAGCCTTGCTGTATAGGTCAAAAGCAGAAGTGGTTTCTGTTAAAGCTTAGAAACGATAGCGTTCAAATTGATGTCGCATCACAGAAGCCTGCCGAATTTGATACATGGCAATGGGTGAGTTATTGGTATCCACTTGGTAAAGTTGTCGCATTTAAGCGCGACGTTTATCGTCGCGCCCTTAAAGAGCTGGCACCTGTTTACCAGCGCGTCTTTTCTCAATCTATTCACAGTCAGGTTGTTTAATGCTCAACGAGCTGCGTAGTATTGTACAAGAAGTTTACGCTTCCACTGATCTAGAATCGGTTTTGTCTATTATTGTGCGTCGTGTAAAGGCTTCTATGCATACTGAAGTCTGCTCTGTTTATTTACGTGATCAACTAGGTGGTTTTAGATTGATGGCAACTGACGGTCTTAATCCATCGTCTGTAGAGCTTGTTGTTTTAAAGTTAGATGAAGGGTTGGTCGGACATGTTGCCGCGCGAGAAGAGCCTATTAATCTCGATTTAGCCGAAGATCACCCCAAATATACATACTTTCCTGAAACGGGCGAAGAGCGTTTTTCTGCGTTTTTGGGTGTTCCTATTATTCATCAGCGCACAGTTATGGGGGTGTTGGTTGTACAGCAAGCACCTAAGCGCAAGTTTGATGAGGGGGAGGAAGCTTTTTTAGTTACCATGTCAGCGCAGTTAGCTGGCGTTATTGCACATGCTGAAGCCACAGGCGCATTACGTGTTTTTGGGCCGAAAGAGTCTGCTCGTTTTGAGGGTGTATCGGGTTCAAGCGGTGTGTCTATTGGTGCTGGAGTCGTAGCATCGCCACTTGCAGATTTGAATTCGGTCCCATTTGAGACCTGTGAAAACACGACAGACGAGCTTGCTTTTTTTCATACATGTTTGAGCGCCGTTCGCGCAGATATAAAAAAACTTGGTGTGACGCTTGAGTCAATGCTGAACAAGGAAGAGCGCCAATTATTTGAAGCTTATGCCAGTATGCTCGATGATACATCTCTCGCTCAAGAGGTGAAGCTTAAAATTACAGACGGTGCCTGCGCCTCTTTTGCTTGGAGTGCAGTAATACTTGAGCATGTGAAGACATTCTCAAGTATGGAGGATGCCTATTTTCGCGAAAGAGCATCGGATATTAAAGATTTAGGTAGTCGTGTTTTGGCATATTTGCAGGAATCGACCCGAAAAGAGCTGGTCTACCCCGATCAAACTATACTGATCGGCGAGGATCTCACGCCGTCGATGTTGGCTGAAGTGCCTATGGATAAACTTGCAGGTATTGTTTCTGTTAAAGGTTCTAGTAATTCTCATATTGCGATTTTGGCGCGTTCAATGGGTATTCCTACGGTGATGGGCGCTGTTGATTTACCTTTTACACGGTTAAGCGGCAAAGAAATGATTGTCGATGGCTATCGTGGAAATGTATATGTCGATCCAGATAGCGCTTTACGAACGAGCTATCAAGCTATGCTTGATGAAGACAAACAGCTTGTCGCCAAGTTAGAAGGTATTAAAAATCTGCCGTCTGAAACCAAAGATGGTCACCATGTCGCTTTATGGGTAAATACAGGGCTGCTCGCTGATACGATGATTTCGTTAGAGCGTGGCGCGCAAGGCGTGGGCTTATACCGTACCGAAATTCCATTTATGTTGCGTGAACGTTTTCCTAGCGAAAAAGAGCAATGCAAAGTCTATCGTGATCAACTAGAAGCGTTCGCCCCGTATCCCGTTACCATGCGAACACTCGATATTGGTGGCGATAAAGCGCTCTCATACTTCCCTATAGAAGAAGATAACCCGTTTTTAGGTTGGCGCGGTATTCGTGTAACGCTTGACCACCCTGAAATATTTTTAGGGCAGGTGAGGGCAATGCTTAAGGCCAGTGAAGGGCTAGATAATCTGCGTATTATGCTCCCCATGGTTACTAATATTGATGAGCTTGATATTGCTCGTATGCTGATTGACCGTGCTATTGAAGAGCTGAAAGAAGAAGGTTTTAAAATTATACCGCCCGATGTGGGTGTCATGATAGAGGTGCCTGCCGCTGTATTTCAGGTTGAAGCCTTCGCCGCGCGGGTTGATTTTATTTCTGTGGGCAGTAATGATCTAACCCAGTATCTATTGGCGGTCGATAGAAATAACCCTCGGGTTGCCGATTTATACCATTCAATGCACCCCTCCGTATTAATGGCGCTTAAGGCTATTGTTGTTGGGGCGCATAAACAAGGCGTGCCCGTTAGTATTTGCGGTGAGTTAGCTGGCGACCCTGTAGGTGCATTACTATTGATGGCGATGGGGTACGATATTCTGTCTATGAGCGCTACAAGCCTACTTAAAGTTAAGTCTCTTATTCGCTCCGTGAACTTGGTTGACGCCAAGGCACTGCTAGAAGAGGTTATAATTTTACCCGATACAGATGCAATTTTACGAAAATTACAACATACTTTACAGTCAGTTGGCCTTGAAAAAATCGTTAGGCCAAGTTTCCATTAAATCTGATTGACCATCTCCTTTTAACGCTAAGATCACGCCTATGAATTACCCAAATATTGACCCTATTGCTTTGTCTATAAGTGAATTTAGTTTACTTGGTTTTAGCCTAGGCCCATTTAATGTGCATTGGTATGGCATCATGTATTTGTGTGCATTTATTGCCGCATTATTAATTGGCCGCTACCGAGCTGCGCAAAGTTACACGCCTATTAATAAAGCGCAGGTCGAAGATCTTATTTTTTATGGCGCCATGGGTGTGGTAATTGGTGGGCGTTTTGGTTATGTACTTTTTTACAACTTCGAGCAATTTTTAGAGACGCCATTATGGTTATTTAAAATTTGGGAGGGCGGCATGGCTTTTCATGGCGGTTTGCTGGGCGTGATTGTGGCCATGGTGCTGTATGCACGTAAGCTCAATATTTCGTTTTTATCGTTAATGGATTTTGTTGCACCACTCGTACCCATTGGTTTAGGGTTTGGCCGATTGGGTAATTTTATTGGCGGTGAGCTATGGGGCAGAGAGACCACCGTATCGTGGGCAATGCGCTTCCCGCAAGATCCAGATGCATTACTTCGCCATCCATCGCAGCTTTATCAGGCTGTACTCGAAGGCTTGGTTTTGTTTACTATTGTGTTTTGGTTTTCAGCGAAGCCTAGACCAAAAGCCTCTGTGGGCGCTCTGTTTTTAATATTTTATGGTTTGCAGCGCTTTATTATCGAGTTTTACCGTGAGCCCGATGCGCATATTGGATTAGTGATGGGCTGGGTATCGCGGGGGCAAATTCTATCGTTACCTATGATTGCAGCAGGTATCATCATCTTCATTATGGCTTATAAATTAGATGCTAACCCCAGAGGCGGTCATTCGTTAAAAAGATGACATTATACAAGCGCGCATAATTGACGTGTCGTCATTGCAATTACACT
>CAKZUG010000149.1 GCA_937920545.1 uncultured Saccharophagus sp. | reverse complement strand
GATGACGCGGGCACAGTCATCGAAAAAACAGTGCAAGTTCAATATGGTATAGATTCTTACGCTTAACAAATTTTTATTTATTTGCCATGATAAATGGTTTTTTAGGGGGGTAATAGCCAGTGAATCGCCACTACCCGTCTTGCTAACGTCGATTTACTATCAATGTATTTATCCCCTTAATACCGCCTACCAAGAAAAGGTATAGTCAAATTCTAACTAAGGTACCTCTGATTAACCTCGTGGTATCTCTGGCTTTCAGAAAGTTTTCTTGTTTAGACGGCTGAGAACGGCGGGCTGGTTGCCCACCGAGGAAAGTCAACGTAGACAGGTTCCCCAATACTTGAGAGTAGTACTTTAGAGCTTTCTGAAAGCCCTAAAGGGCGCGGGCTAGAGCAGTCACTTGCATTATTATTATTTTGCTAAGGGCTACGGGTCATTTTGCTAAGGGCTACGGCCATTAGCTGCAAAAGACGCCTAGCAATTAACCGCTCTAGGTCACGCAGAGATGCTGCGAGATTAACCAGAGGTTCCCTAATCGTATTTAGCGTCTTAACTGTTTGGTTTATACCAACGGTAGGTGAATAGTCATTTATTGATACCTCTTACTACCGAAACAGTTAAAAAGAATCCCCTTGAGTATGATTCACGCTGTCAATATATCCCTATACGCTCTGCGTCGGCATCCTGCCTCCGATGGCCTCATACCCAAGGGTATTCTTTCTTTGTGTCTTGTTAATATCTCATCCTATTATATTTTTTTGGTTATATTTTTTTCTTGTGTTTTTTATTTTAAGGCGTTTAGGTTTAGCTAAGTTATTTATTGACTCTGTTTACTCATTTTAAATAGGCTTTTAGTTATCTGGCATACCAATTGCTCACTCTTATATATTTAATGTGTTAATAACGGAAAATTGACATGGCAGACGAAGAGCAAGAAACAGAAGAATCATCTGGCGGTAAAAAAAAGATGATCATTTTTATTGTGTTAGGGATTGTACTGGTGGCAATTTCTGTTGGTGGTACGATTGCTGCACTTAAAATATTATCGCCCCCTCCACCCGCTACTGTGGAAGATGCTGACGCTGAGCCTGAAGAAGAGATTAAACAAGAGGCTATTTATTACCAGCTTAAACCCAAAATTATTGTGAATTTTAATGCACGTGGAAGACAGCGCTATATTCAAGCCGACATTACTTTTTTAGTACGTGAGCAAGATGTAGTGGACGCCATAGAGCTGCATATGCCCATGATAAGAAACACCATCAATATGATTATGTCTGGGCAAACTTATCAAGAGGTGCAAACAGCAGAAGGCAAAGAGTATATGCGTCAGCAGTGTTTACTGGCTTTGCGTGAAAATCTAGAAGTTGAAATAGGCAAGCCCGGTATCGAGCAGGTTTTGTTTACTAACTTAGTGATGCAATAGGGTAACTCATGCAAGATCTTTTATCCCAAGACGAAATTGATGCGCTTTTGCATGGAGTCGATGACGGCGATATTGAAACAGAAAATAATGATGCTAAGGAAGGCGCTCAATCTTATGATTTAACCAGTCAAGACCGTATTGTGCGTGGGCGAATGCCTACGCTAGAAATGATTAACGAGCGCTTTGCCCGTTATACCCGAATTAGTATGTTTAACTTGTTAAGGCGTACCGCTGATGTATCAGTTGGGGGAATACAAATTTTAAAATTTGGTGAATACGTTCATACCCTTTACGTGCCAACCAGTTTAAATATGGTGAAGTTTAGGCCACTTCGTGGCACCGCATTAATTATTTTAGATGCGAAGTTAGTATTTAAATTAGTCGATAATTTTTTTGGTGGTGACGGCCGTCATGCGAAAATTGAAGGCCGTGAATTTACACCAACAGAGTTACGGGTTGTTCAAATGGTACTCGATCAGGTTTTTATTGATTTAAAAGAAGCATGGAAGCCGATACAAGAAATTGATTTCGATTTTGTTAACTCCGAAGTCAACCCTTCTATGGCAAATATTGTTAGCCCAAGTGAAGTGGTTGTGGTGAGTACCCTGCACGTTGAGTTAGACGGTGGTGGCGGTGAAATGCATATTACTATGCCTTATTCGATGATAGAGCCCATAAGAGAAATGCTTGATGCTGGATTACAGACAGATAGCGATGACCGTGACGATAGATGGATAACTGCCTTACAAAATGATGTGCTTGATGCAAAAATTGAGCTTGAAGCCGATATTATTAGACGAGAAATAAATTTACGCGATATTGTCGATTTGAGAGAAGGCGATATTATTCCTGTCACTATGCCTGAACATTTTGTGTTAACAGCTAACGGCGTGCCTATGTTTAAAACCCAAATGGGGCAGGTTAATGAAAATCTTGCTATGAAAATACTCGAACCCGTCGAGCGCATGCCAACTAAAACCGTTCAGCCAGATAAATAAGGATTAAACCGTGAGTGAAGACGACAACAAAACAGATGGTGACAATGTAGACCAAGATGGAATGGCTGATGAATGGGCCGCAGCCATGGAGCAGCAAGAAACGGAAGAGGCAGACGGTGCTGCCCAAACGGTTGATTTAGATGAGTTTCAAAACGAGAAACCACAACCTATTATTAACCCTGATTTAGATGTTATTTTAGATATACCTGTAAGTATATCTATGGAAGTAGGTAGCACGGCTATTACGATTAGAAATTTATTACAGCTAAACCAAGGGTCTGTTATTGAGCTTGATCGCTTAGCGGGGGAGCCTTTAGATGTATTAGTCAATGGCACATTGATTGCGCATGGCGAAGTAGTCGTTGTTAATGAAAAATTTGGCATACGCATGACTGATGTGATTAGCCCATCAGAACGAATCCAGAAGCTGAAATAAAATGCATACACTTAAAACAATAATAATTATTTTGGTTTTAATAGGCCATATGAATATGGCTAATGCAACTTCGCAACCTGAAGAGATATCTGATTCTTTGCCCCACGCCAACTTGAAATTAAAATCACAATCCAACTTACCAGCAAAAAATGAAAGCAGCCAAGACGTAAATATAGAGGACGGTTTAGATAAACGTTTAGCGAAGGATTTAGGAACGGATTTGGAGGAAGACCCTGAGAATACCACGTTAGATAAAAGTACACTACCCAGTTTTTTACAACATGAATCACCTAAAGTAGAGAATAAAGCAGAAAGTGCGGCTACTTCAAGAATGGCCATATTAAAAACACTGGCTGGTTTAGGCGTCACCGTATTAGTTATTCTTGTGTTTTCTTATTTGGCTAAAAAATTTGGTTTACAGAATATTAATAATAATAAACATATGCATGTTGTCAGTAGTTTGTCTTTGGGACAAAAAGAACGGGCTGTATTAATTCAAGTGAACCACCAGACACTATTGATTGGTGTGTCACAGGGTAGTGTCAACTTACTTAAAACAATAGAAGCACCCGATATGCATATTCAAGATGATCGCAATACCTTGTATAAACCACATATACAAGGTAAACCGCCCAATAGCTCATATAATAGTGCACGGAATAAATCATCACATAAATTTTCATCAGGAAATAAACAAAGATTAAGTGAAAGTGATAAAAAAAACACTGAGAACTTTAAAAAAATATTCATACAGCAAGAACAGAAATCTAATATTAATAAAAGTCAGTTATCTACCTTTGGTACACTTAGTGTTATGGCTGTGTACAAAAATATTAAACGGTTTATTGATAGGAAGTAATATGATGAAAGTTAAAGGGTATGTATTTTTATCATTTAGTATCTTAAGCTTATTATGTTGTTTATTGATACAACCTGTTGCAGCACAAAATAATGTTATTCTAGAAAAGCCATCGCAAGCGTTTAAACCTATAGAAGGTTTACCTGCATTACAGCTTACTAGTAACCCCGATGGATCTCAGCAATATAGCGTCACACTGCAAGTACTTATTTTAATGACAATGCTGTCTTTTTTACCAGCTATTCTCATTATGATGACATCATTTACGCGCATTATTATTGTATTTTCAATATTGCGGCAAGCATTGGGTTTACAACAGGCACCGTCAAATCAGATTCTCATTGGCTTAACGCTTTTTTTAACTTTTTTTATTATGTCACCTGTACTTGAAAAAATTAATCAAAACGCATTGCAACCCTATATTAACGAGCAGATAACCGCTAACCAAGCATTAGAAAAAGCGCGCGCGCCGATACATGCTTTTATGCTTGCCAATACACGTGAGTCAGACCTAGCGTTATTTTTTAATATTGCAAAAAAAGACAAGGTTGCCTCACCCGATGATATTCCCTTAAATATTTTAGTCCCGTCCTTTATTACATCCGAATTAAAAACAGCATTTCAAATTGGATTTATGTTATTTATTCCTTTTTTGGTGATTGATATTGTGGTGGCAAGTGTGCTAATGGCAATGGGGATGATGATGTTATCACCGCTGATTATTTCATTGCCGTTTAAAATTATGTTGTTTGTTTTAGTAGATGGTTGGGCGTTAATTATAGGCACTATGGCAGCCAGTTTTGGGCAATAGATAAAAAGTATAAATCACGAAGCGTTATTTAGCCGGTAAAAATGTTTGAAAGGAATGAGTTATGTCTCCAGAAGTTGCACTAGAGTTATTTGGCCGTGCTTTTTACCTGATTATGTTAATGGTGGCGGTTATTGTTGGCCCTGGCTTAGCGGTAGGTTTAATTGTAAGCGTCTTTCAAGCAGCAACACAAATTAACGAGCAAACATTAAGTTTTCTGCCTCGTTTGATGGTGACTATTTCAACAATAGTTGTGACCGGACCTTGGTTATTGCGTACAACAATGGATTTGTTTAACGATATTGTGGGTAAAATACCCTATATTATTGGGTGAATAAAATGCCGAGATCATGACTTTAATAAAAATAGATAACATATATGTCGCCGTTTGAATTATCTCAAGATGCTATTTTGTTGTTTGTACAGCAGTATTTATTTGTACTTACCCGTATTGCTGCCATGTTTATGGTTATGCCCATTATAGGGTCTAATTTGGTAACCGCACGGGTAAAAGTGGCTTTAGCTGTTGCGGTTACAGTGATTGTTGTACCGATACTACCTGCGATAAAACCTGTAACAGAATTTACTTTACAAACCATACTGGTGTTATTTCAAGAAATGTTACTGGGCGTGATTGTTGGTTTTATTTTTCAGGTTGTTTTTCAGGTGTTTGTTATTGCTGGTCAAATTATTGCTATGCAAATGGGTTTGGGCTTTGCTTCTATGAATGACCCGGTCAATGGCGCAAATACAACAGCGTTATCCCAATTTTATACCTTACTTATCACCCTTATGTTTGTATCTGTTAATGGCCATTTAGTATTATTAACATTGCTTGTTGAAAGTTTTACTGTTTTTGTACCCGGCGAATTTACTATTACAGCCAGCCAACTCATTTCAATTGCACAGTTGGGTACATGGCTATTTAGCGCAAGTTTACTCATGGCTTTACCTGTGATGACATCACTTTTATTTGTGAATATGGCATTTGGTATTATGAGCCGTGCAGCACCACAATTAAATATTTTTTCATTAGGTTTCCCATTTACATTAGTGTGTGGTTTAGCACTAATATGGTTTGGCTTGTTTTCATTTGTAGAAAAATTTGACGATATGATGACGTATGGGTTTTTATTTGTGCATGATTTTTTAGAATAAATATACGTTCATAGTTTTGAGTTAAGAAATTGAATTTTCAAGGTTGAATTTACGATTTTAATTGTGTGAGTTAAGCTCAGGTATTTCTACCGTATTTATATAGGTATTCTCATGGCAGGTGATGACAGTTCACAAGAAAAGACAGAAGAAGCCACCCAGAAGAAGCAAGATAAAGCCAAAGAAGATGGACAGATACCGCGATCAAAAGAGCTAACAACCTCTGCGATCCTTATTGGCGGTGTGATTGGTTTGGCTATCTATGGCCCAAAAATGGCAGAGGCGATGATAGCGGTGCTAAATTATAATTTCACTCTCGATCGTGAAGCTATTTTTGATACCAAACTTATGATGGCGCATTTGGCTATGTCGTTTAAAGAGGCAATAGCCAGTATTATCCCGTTGTTTATTATATTATTCGTGTTATCTATTATTGGCCCTATTGCACTGGGCGGTTGGATGTTTAGTGCTAAAAGTTTAGCCCCTAAAATGAGCCGCATAGACCCTTTTGGCGGGTTAAAACGCATGTTTTCGGTAAAGTCTCTTGTAGAATTATTTAAAGCTATTGGCAAGGTTGTGGTGGTGGTTGCCAGTACGTATATTGTTTTTTTAGCATTTAAACCCACTATTTTAGGCTTGGCTTTTGAGAGTATCGAAAGTGCCATGGCGCACTCGGTTGAGTTAGCTTTATGGGCCGCCATTGTGATGTCGTGTTCTACTATTCTTATTGCTGCGGTTGATATCCCTTTTCAAATACACGATAACGCTAAAAAGCTTAAAATGACCAAGCAAGAAGTTAAAGATGAAATGAAAGACAGCGAGGGTAAGCCTGAGGTGAAAGGGCGTATTCGCCAAATGCAATATGAGATGTCGCAAAATAGGATGATGGATTCTGTACCCGATGCCGATGTGGTGATTACCAACCCCACGCATTATTCTATTGCCCTCAAATACAATCCCGCCACAATGGATACCCCTTTATTGGTTGCAAAAGGAGTCGATTTTTCGGCTATGCGTATTCGAGAAGTGGCTAAAAAACATAAAATAGAATTTGTTGAAGCGCCCATGCTTGCCCGCGCAATTTACCACACAACTGACATCGAGCAAGAAATACCACAGGGTTTATATGTGGCAATTGCTCAGGTGCTAGCGTATGTATTTCAATTACGTGAATACCGCCGTGGCCGTAATGAGCGGCCCAATTACCCTAAAAATCTACCCATACCTGATGATATGCGTTATTAATTTTAGTGGCTTTTGTGTTGCTATTTTTATAGCCTGTTTTTACCTTTCTTGTTCTTAAACCTTGTTCTTAAACCTTGTTCTTTCAAGTGGTATCATTTTTTATTGCACATAAACTTTATCTATTACACTGGGTAAAGGGGCGGAAGGTCGCTGTTATCTTGCTTTGTTTTTTGTGTTGCTTGCCAGTTTTCTAGCGCTATTGCTAGGTCTTCACCTTGCCATGTTGTTGGTTGGTTACTATTACCTTGTGGTTTATACAGGTGTGCATCTAATGCTTGTAGTGCGTCAAACACCTCTGGGGATTGAATCTGCGCACCTATAGCCGCAAGTGACTGGGCTCCGTTTAAGTGTGCTTCACCCCATTTTTGTAGTGCTTTCTTAGTTTGCACTGCATTGTTTGTTCTGCATGTGTTAATAAGATGTGTAAATGTAAGGCTTGCTTTTTGTTGTTGTTGAGTTAACCCGTTATGGGTACTGGCTTTTGTGGTGAGTGATTGTTTTGCTTGCCACCAAAGTATGAAAAATATGCCACTTAAAATAAGTAAAACACCGCTTATAACAGGCCAAATAAACGGTGTTTTATATTCAACAACCGTTGTTTGTGAGTTAGCTTTGCCATTGTTTAATAGGTTGTTCGTTTGTGATGATGGGTTAGGTTGCGAACCTGATTGAGAGCCTGACTGAGAGCCAAGCTGTGTTTGCCTTGTATTATTGGTATCTTGCACTTGTACCGTTTTGGCGTTGATACGGGCATACTCAAGGCTGTCTGTTTGCGTATTCCACCATGGGATAGCCACTTCGCTGAGTGAAATATTACCGGCAGTATTAATAACAATGGCCGATATTTCTTGGCGTATTGAATTAATCCCGGTTGCTAATATTTTTTGATCAGTGACTGGCGCCTCGGGGTAAACACTGTAATTATTACTTTGGCTTTTTAGTGTTAGCTCAGGTAATTGCGCCGCCATTAAACCAGACGCTTGTAGTTGTAGCGTACGTGTTGCAGGTTCACCCAGTGTTATTTGAGAAAAATCTTGGCTCCATTGCTCAACTAATTTTATCTCAGAAGAGGGCAGCCATGTGGCACCAGCAGGGTAGCTAGCCGGTATCGATTTAACTTTTATTTGCTTTGCATCCGTTTGTATGCGGCTAATCCCATAGCGGCTACTGTTATTCACTCGTGTGCGAAACACCCATTTTATGCTGGGTATTTCTAGTGAGCCACTGGCCTGAGCATAAAACGCATAACGTATTTCTTGTACTTGGTATCGCTCGTTTTGAATAGTTGTTTGATAGCCAGTATTTTCTAAGGGTTCATAAATAGTGCTAGGTAAATCGAGCTGCTCTAGCGTATGGCTTACTACATCAAAATTAACTTTATGAAAAAGCTTATAAGTTAAAATTAGTTGTTCTTGAACATATACATTATCTTTATTAATAGTTGTTTCAAAAAATATATCTTCACCAGCGTTACTTTGTTGGTAATTTGGCTCTTCTACATTAATAACGATTGCATCGGAGACACTGCCTTCAAAATTAAAAGACGGTATCATTAATTTACCATTACTTTTTGGTTTAAGCGAGTAAGTCCACTTTGTTGACGAATTAATACTGCCGTTGATATAACGAGTAGAGCTACTTTGACGGTTAGTTAATACATCGAAATGTGTATTAATATCGCTGATGTCAGGCGCTTGGTTTGTGGATGCATCAAATGTCAGCGTTAAGTTAAATGTTTCATCACTTTTTATCGTGTTCCTGTCAACCGTTGCCGTGAGTGTGTTGGCTGCTGCTTGGTGAGCAAGCAGAAAGAAAACGACGAATAACGCGATACGGCAAAGCATTACAAAGGGTGTTGTTACTAAGTTCATAAGGTTTGTCACTTTTATAATCGGTTTGTTGGGTCATCTTCACTTTTAAAAAGTGGGCTATCTGTTACATCACGTTGTTGGCTTTTTGAGCGAAACTTATTACGCATTAACTGCGACGGGTTGTCGGGTACGCGGCGTAGCCATTGATCGAGTGATTGCTCGGCTTCTTTTTCTTCTTGCGATAAAGCTTGCCTTATAATGTGTTTGTTTTTTGCATCTTGAGCTTCTTGTTTGTTTTCAGTTATGTCGTTTTCTTGTGTTTCTTGCTTCTGCATGACGTCGTTTTGGTTTTTTTCAGCTTCTTGATTTTGCTCTGATTTGTGCTTTGTGCTTTGTGCGTTTTCGTCTGGGTTATAGGCTTTATCTAATGCTGCCTGTTGTTTTTCATTTTCTTTTTGTTCGTTTGTTTTAGATGCATTATCAGGTGATTTATCTGAGTCAGAATTTTTTTGATCGCTACCTTCACCGCTTTTGCTATTTTGATTTTCTTGGTTATTTTCGTTTTGCTGACCTTCTTGACCTTCTTGACCTTCTTGACCTTCTTGACCTTCTTGACCTTCTTGACCTTCTTGACCTTCTTGACCTTCTTGACCT
>CAKZUG010000148.1 GCA_937920545.1 uncultured Saccharophagus sp. | reverse complement strand
TTGGCTTTAGCTATAAAAAACAACAAAGTAAGAGAGATTAATAATACAGTTTTATTTGATCGTGCTCTCGAGGCCGTTGTTAGCAGTATGCGTAAAAAGAAAAAAACAAGTTAACTAATTGTTCATTAGTTAAAGGTTTTTTGGGCGCTGTCGCCTCAATACTTGGCAAGCGGTCAAATCAAGTGGCATACTTGCCCCCCTTGAAACGGGGTGAGTAATGCCAGATAAAAAACTATGTATTAAAAACGGTTGGTTAACCAGCGCCAAAAAATGTGTGTCTCATCATTTTAACTCTCGCCCAAAGGGCTCCCCTGTTAGTTTACTTGTTCTTCATAATATTAGCTTACCGCCGGGTGAGTTTGGCGGTGGCCATATTGAGCGCTTTTTTACAGGTAATTTAGACGCTTCGTTACACCCTTACTTTTCTGAAATAGCTGACCTGACGGTGTCGGCGCATTGCCTTATAAATCGAAGAGGTGAGATCACGCAGTTTGTTTCTTTTGATGATCGAGCTTGGCATGCTGGCCGCTCAAATTTTAATGGTGAGCTTGAATGCAATGATTTTGGCGTGGGTGTTGAGCTTGAGGGGACAGATACGCGGCCCTATACCCAAGAGCAATATGACTCTCTCACAGCGATCACTTTGTCTCTTCAGGTCGCTTATCCACTTATTACGGGTGCTAGAATTACAAGCCATAGTTATATTGCCCCGGGCCGTAAAACTGATCCAGGGCCAAGTTTTAGTTGGTCCAAGTATTATGAGCAGCTTAATAGTGTGCCCGAGTAATACGGTTTCAATTATGGTGTTTTACTGAAGGCTTAAAAACAATTAACATGTCTGCTTATGGTTTTCATGCTGGTGTGGTTATTATTAACAATGCACTGGCCTTTTAAAAGGCAATAATATGGACTTGTTGATTTTAGTTATCGCTCTGGCATTTATGCGCATTTGGGGTACGGATAACCCGTTACATAAAGATATATTTACAATAAGAATTATGAGTATTTTTCAACGGTGGCTACCCAGCTACCATGCAAAAAATGTGTTGTCAGGTGGCCATCCAACATGGCGAGCATTATGTGATGTTCGCGTTTTTGGTTTACTGAGTGTTGTGGCTCTATCGCTAATTATTTTGTTGGTGCTTTGTATTATTGGTGGAGTATCTCAGTGGTTGTTGTTTCCTTTTTCCGTGGTGCTGTTAATTTATAGCTTTGGTAGAGGTAACTTTTTTGATGCTGCATTTAAATACGCGCAATCGTGTTATGTCGAAGATTGGCAGAGTGCGTTAGAGCATTCACAGACATTAGGTGTGAAAACCGATGCCATATTCCAAAAGGATTGGCAGACTCTGCATAAGCATGTTTTTTCTCGAGTTTGCCTTTGTGGTTTTGATCAGCTCTTTGTTGTCATTTTTTATTTCCTACTTGTTGGCCCAGTGTTCGTCTTGTTTTACCGTTTACTTACATTACAAGCTGCAAAATACCCCTCTGATGAGGCAACAAGTTTTGTTTTGAGCGTGCTTAATTGGCCTGCGGTGCGTTTGCTAGGGTTCTCTTTTGCGTTAGTGGGGAATTTCTCGAGCTGTATCGCGCAACTTATCCCTTTTATGCGCCGCTTCAATGACTCTGCCTGCGTGGTCATATCAAGTATTGCTTTAGGTGCCTTTAATCATGATGGCGCTGTTGCCGTCACAACTAAGGTTAAGCGTAAAGATATCGAATTGTTAATTCAGCTTTACAGGCGTGCGTTATGGCTTTGGTTTATCGTGGTGGCTATTACAGTGATTGTTTTTTAGTGTGTGTTTTTATCATTATATGATTGATTTAGATCGCACATTCGTTTTTCAATAGGGCTGCTCAGAATGAATATATTCAACAGCGTGCAGGCTCATCTATTGGAAAGCCCCGCTTGGTATACCCATAAAACCGTTTGGATTATGCTGTTTTTAGGTTTTTCTGCGGGGGTGCCGCTGTATTTGGTTTTTGGTAGCTTATCATTATGGCTGCGTGAGGCTGGCGTTGAGCGTGCTACGGTGACTTTTTTCAGTTGGGCGGTGTTAGGCTACTCATTTAAATTTGTTTGGGCACCGCTTGTTGATCGGTTACCTCTTCCTTTCTTAACCCGAGTACTTGGGCGCAGGCGAGGTTGGCTGTTGTTATCTCAGTGTGCAGTTATTGGCTCTATTGTGTTTATGGCAAGCACGAACCCTGCGTCGCATTTAGTTTATATGGCTATCGGTGCCGTCTTGTTGGGGTTTTCATCCGCGACGCAAGATATTGTGATTGATGCCTATCGTATCGAAGCTGGCGCGCCAAAACTACAGGCTCTTATGTCATCCACTTATGTGGTGGGGTACCGAATAGGTATGATGGCTGCTGGTGCATGGGCGCTGTTACTCGCCGAGCACTTTGGCAGCACAGGCGAACTATATAGTTACAGCGCTTGGCAGAAAACGTATTTTATTATGGCGTTTGTCATGTTAGTGGGCGTGGTGACGACATTGATAATAAAAGAGCCTGAGACACCCGCTGATTTACATTCTTACCCGACCTCTGATTACATACGTTTTTTATGTATGTTTATTGTGTCTGTGTTGTTTTTTATATTGGCTTATCGTGGTTTTAATCATGTGTTAAGTTATTTTTCCATGAGTGGTGTGTTTGTTGATTTTGTCTTAGGCTGTGCTCAGATTTTGTGCTCATTGCTTATTGCATCGTGCTTTGCATATATGTGCGCGATAAAAAAATGGGTTAATCGTGCAATGGTTAAAGAAGGTTATATTGCTCCCTTTACTGACTTTTTTGCGCGACATGCAAAGCATGCCTTTTTATTGTTACTGCTTATTTGCTTTTACCGTGTATCCGACATTATTTTAGGTGTGATAAGTAACGTTTTTTATCAAGATATGGGGTATACCAAAAGCCATATTGCGAGTATTACAAAGCTATTTGGGGTCGTAGTCACGATTGTTGGCGCTCTACTGGGAGGCGTAATAGCCTTGCGATTAGGCGTTATGCGCTCGTTATTAGTTGGCGCAATTTTAGTGTCATTAACAAATTTATTATTTTTATGGTTAGCCAGCGTAGGTGCGTCTTACTCGGTGTGGGTATTTACAATGCCATTTTTTGGCGATGAGGTTTATCGCTTACCTATTGAGTTAACACTTGTTATTACCGCTGACAATTTAGCTCAAGGCTTAGCAATAGCTGCGTTTATTGGTTGGCTCTCTAGCTTAACCAATGTTGCATTCAGCGCAACGCAATATGCCATTTTTAGCTCGCTCATGACATTGCTCCCTAAGTTGTTGGGCGGCTATTCAGGTTCGATCGTTGATACTATTGGATATCATGCCTTTTTCATTTTTGCCAGTGCTTTAGGTGTTCCGGTGGTGATTTTGATAATAGTTATTAGCCGTTGTCAAATGGATACCTCACGTTAGTTGGATTTTGTCGAGCGAGTTTTGTTACAGTTGCTCAGCCCATAAACTGGGTTTTGCAGATTTTATTGTTAATAAAAATAACGCCTTCATCTTGCAGAAGTCGTTTTTGTATTTTGAATTGATCGCTACCCTCGGTAAAACTTATTTTACGCTGACTATTAATAACTCTGTGCCAAGGTAATGTTGTATTATTGGGCAGGCTTTTGAGTAGCGCTCCAACTTGCCGAGCCCCATTGGGTATGCCTGCTAGTTTAGCTAAGCCGCCATAAGAAATAACCCGTTGTTCTGGTATGGCATGAAGCGCAATAAGAAGTGCTGTTTTATTTTTCATAATAAAAATCTTGGCGTGATCAGTTTGGTGGGGATTTATTCATCCTTCTTTTGGGGCTTTCGAAAGATTTTTTCTTTTTTTACTGCTGAGTTTATTTGGGTTTATGGGATTACGTTTAACGTTCATTTTTGCATTTTTTTCGCTTTACAGCGTGCAATCATATGCAGGCCTGCTTTATTTAACAAGTAATGAAACGCTCAGCGGCGAGCTCGATTCCGTTAATGCTAAGTTTGTTATCTGGCACTCGAAGGTGTTAGGCAAGGTTAAGGTGCCTAAAGCATCGGTGAAACAAATCGAATCTGACCGGCCGTTTAAACTACGTGGCTCTAAACGCCCCTGTTTATGGCGTTATCTGGAAGATAATAATATTACTTTTTCGTGCCGTGAGGGCTCCCTTACGACCGTTCCATTTTTTTCAATGACAGAGCTTGCCCCGTTTGAGGGGTATAAAAAAGCATTACGTAAAATTAGCGGCAAGGCAACGGTGTTGGGTTCAAAGCAAACGGGCAACCAAGAGCGGCAAGATTGGGTCGCCGATGTTAGTGTGCGTGTACGCTTGAGCGACTTTAGACACGATATCAACACGCTCTACGAGCGCCGCTCTGCAAATGGTAACCCGCCTCAGATTGAGGCTGAGCTTGAATACTCTATTGATTGGTTTTTTAGGCCGCGTTGGTTCTGGTTTTCAGATGTGAGCTTTTTAAAAGAAGAGCGCCGCGATATTGCGTTACGGTCTGCTGTTGCGACGGGTGTGGGTTTTCAGTTTTGGGATAGAAAACGCTCGGCGTTATCACTGGGTTTGGGTTTGGACTTCTCGGATGAACGCTATAGCGCCGGTGTTGTGCGCGACGACCCCGATCAAGATTCCGATACTGCATGGCGTTTATCGACTAATTACCGCTACCGCTTGCCTATGGATTTGGAGTTTACGCACCGCAGCCAAGTGTTATTTTCGGCCGTGCATTCGGGCACATGGGAGGCCGAGAGCCAAACACGGTTTGTGATGCCTATTGCTAAGGGTTTGTCGGCTAATATTCGCTTCGATTACGATTACGATAACGACCCTGTCGATGGCAATGAAAAAGAGGATACAACACTGCGTTTTGGTTTGGGTTATAACTGGTAGTAAATGGGTATAGCGGTCTCAGCTAAGCGAGCCTTGTATTTGTCGCCTTAAACCCTCATATTAACAAAAAGGCGGTATATCAAACGTATACTGGTGAAAGGGTATTCGTGTTGATATTGGCTCTTATTTTCTGATTGTATTTTCTGATTTTATTGTTCGCTTTTATTTTTAGGTGTTGTGTTGAAAAAGCTCCCTCTTATTATTTGTATGTTTCTTTTTATTGAGTTGTATTTTCTGATTCGTGTTGGTGCATCTTTGGGTGCCTTGACCACCATTGCGTTATTTGTGCTCACGTCGTTTGCAGGTGTGGCGCTTATTCGTTGGCAGGGCGCTGCTACCGCTATGGCAATGAGCCGTCAAATGGCGCAAGGCGTTATGCCTAAAGTCGATATTTTAAAGAGTTTATCGGTGTTGTTTGCTGGTATTTTATTGATTATCCCCGGGTTTTTTACCGATTTTATGGGCGTGTGTTTATGTGTTTATGGCATGTTGCGTCAGTTATTTACAAGCGCCACGGGCATTTCATCGGCACATACGCAATATCGGCATGACGAGCGCCAGCGTTATACGCAGGCAGATACTTCGGATTCGGGCGCGTCAGGGGCTCAGTCTTCAAGAGCCGAGCCATCAGGTACTAGGTCATCAGGCACCACCATAGACGGAGAATATAAGCGCGAGGACGATTAACGCGCTTGGGCGTTCTTTTTTATAGCGTCTTTTATAACATCAATTCTAACGTCTATTATTTCAGCGTCTATACTTCAACCTCTATGCTTTTCGCTTCTAACTTCTAACTTCTAACTTCTAACTTCTAACTTCTAACTTCTAACTTCTAACTTCTAACTTTAATCGCTTGTGATTTCTTGGTTATTAACGCTTCCTAGTAGTTCTCCATAGTAGTTCTCCATAGCAGTTCTTCTTAAAGCTCTCCCTAAATAGTTCTGCCGCATTTTATTTTTACAGGCTCTGCAATCGCGCTTGTTGCTTGTTTTTTATACGCCCAATACATTGCCTTACTGTTACCGACATTTCTGGCTTATGATTTTGTAAAAAATTATACTTTTAGTGTTGAATTATAAAAATAGAGTCCCATTAACTCTGCACAAGCAAGATTGCTCAGTTTTGTTCTTTTATAAGAGCCTGAGTTATTAAATTAACCGCTTTGTGGCAATGTGATTGGCACGGGCAATAAAAGTGAAAAAACACATTTTGGAGAGCATGTCGATGAAAATTCGTCCTTTACATGATCGAGTTGTTGTACGCCGTAAAGAAGAAGAAGCAACAACCGCTTCTGGTATCGTATTACCTGGATCTGCAAAAGAGCAGCCAAACCAAGGTGAAGTGATTGCCGTTGGTTCTGGCCGTATTTTAGATAATGGCGATGTTCGCCCTGTTGACGTTAAAGTGGGCGATACTGTTGTATTTGGCAAGTACGCTGGCAGCGACACTATCGAGATCGACGGCGAAGAGCTTGTTATTTTAGGCGAAAGCGATATCAAAGCGATTATCGAATAACGCTATTGCTTACACGCAAACGTAATCTTCTTTTTTTCAAGACTATAAATATTTAGGAGCCGCATTATCATGGCAGCAAAAATTGTAAAGTTTGGTGACGACGGTCGTCATAAAATGTTAGCAGGCGTCAACATCTTAGCAGACGCAGTAAAAGCAACACTTGGGCCCAAAGGCCGTAACGTTGTTTTAGATAAATCTTTTGGCGCACCTACCGTAACAAAAGACGGTGTATCGGTTGCTAAAGAAATCGAATTAGAAGACGTGTTCGAAAACATGGGCGCGCAAATGGTTAAAGAAGTGGCCTCTAAAGCGTCTGACGATGCAGGCGACGGCACAACAACAGCCACTGTTTTGGCTCAATCGATTGTAAACGAAGGTTTAAAATCTGTTGCTGCTGGCATGAACCCAATGGATCTTAAGCGCGGTATCGACAAAGCGGTAACGGCTGCTGTTGCGCATATTCATTCTATTGCTCAACCATGTGCCGACGGTAAATCTATCGCACAAGTAGGCACTATTTCTGCAAACAGTGACACCCATATTGGTGACATTATTGCTGAAGCCATGGCCAAAGTAGGCAAAGAAGGCGTGATTACTGTTGAAGAAGGCAGCGGCCTTGAGAACGAATTAGACGTTGTTGAAGGTATGCAGTTTGATCGCGGTTACTTATCGCCTTACTTTATTACTAACCAAGACAACATGAGCGTTGAGTCTGAAGCGCCGTTTATCTTATTAGTTGATAAGAAAATCTCGAACATCCGTGAGTTACTACCAGTACTTGAAGCCGTTGCAAAATCAGGCAAGCCGTTAGTGATTATTGCTGAAGATGTTGAAGGCGAAGCGCTAGCCACATTGGTTGTAAACAACATGCGCGGTATTGTTAAAGTTGCAGCATGTAAGGCACCGGGTTTTGGTGACCGTCGTAAAGCCATGCTACAAGATATTGCGATCTTAACGGGCGGCACAGTAATTTCTGAAGAAGTTGGCCTTGACCTTGAAAGCGTGACGCTTGAGCACTTAGGTTCGGCTAAACGTATCACCATGACAAAAGACAACAGCACCATTGTTGACGGTTCGGGTGTGGTTGCTGATATCGAATCACGTGTTACTCAAATTCGTGCGCAAATCGAAGAAACATCTTCAGATTACGACCGCGAAAAACTACAAGAGCGCGTCGCTAAATTAGCGGGCGGTGTTGCAGTTATTAAAGTAGGCGCAGCCACAGAATTTGAAATGAAAGAGAAAAAAGCACGCGTTGAAGATGCACTACACGCAACACGCGCAGCGGTAGAAGAGGGCGTAGTACCTGGCGGCGGCACAGCATTAATGCGTGCAGCAGCAGCGATCACTGATCTTAAAGGCGATAACGAAGATCAAAACGCCGGTATTGCTATTGCTATCCGTGCGCTTGAATCTCCACTTCGTCAAATCGTTACAAACGCAGGTTCTGAAGCTTCAGTTGTTGCCGATAAAGTACGTAATGGCGAAGGTAACTTTGGTTTTAACGCCGCGTCTGGTGAGTACGGCGACATGTTGGATATGGGTATTCTTGATCCAGCTAAAGTATCGCGTACAGCGATTCAGGCGGCGGGTTCTGTTGCAGGCTTAATGTTAACAACCGAAGTCATGGTTGCTGATAAGCCGGCAGACTCAAGTGCGTCTTCTGCCCCTGATATGGGTGGCATGGGCGGAATGGGTGGCATGGGCGGCATGATGTAAGCCTTTGTACCTGTTTTAAAAGAGCGGCTTAGGCCGCTCTTTTTGTATGTGCTCGCAATATAAATGGTTCTCATTTTTGTTCAAGCACTTAGCCATATAGAAAAAGCTAGAAAGCAATTAAGAAAAACGATTTAAAAGATTGATTAAAAAATACGTGTTAATCAAGTTTTGCCTTAAGTGCGTATCTTTAAACGCAAATTAAGAAGCGCAAATTAAGCTTCATGTTAATTATTCACACACACAAAGGATCACGATATGTCGTTTCAACTTCCTGAACTACCTTATGCAAAAGACGCTTTAGCGCCTCACATTTCTGCTGAAACTCTTGATTTTCACTATGGCAAGCATCACAAAACCTATGTTGATAAGTTAAACGGTTTGGTTGAAGGCACCGACATGGCGAGCAAATCACTTGAAGAAGTGGTTAAATCATCTGAAGGCGGTGTATTTAATAATGCAGCACAAATTTGGAACCACACTTTTTACTGGAATTGCTTAAGCCCTAACGGCGGCGGCGAGCCAACAGGTGCACTAGCTGATGCCATTAATGCTGCATTTGGTTCTTATGCAGAATTTAAAGATGCTTTCACCGCTTCTGCCATTAATAACTTTGGTTCTTCATGGACATGGCTTGTTAAAAAAGCAGACGGTAGTGTAGAAATTACCAACACATCAAATGCGGCAACGCCATTAACGGATACGTCAGTAACGCCGTTGTTAACCGTTGATTTATGGGAACACGCTTACTACGTAGATTACAGAAACAGCCGCCCTAACTACATGACTGCTTTTTGGAGTTTGGTTAACTGGGAATTTGCTAGCAAGAACTTTGGCTAGTCTTACTTTTCTCTACTGGCTAGTTTTGTTTTTATAAACTGGTTAGTTGAATAAAAGTTTAGCGATAAAACCCACTTTGATGTATCAAAGTGGGTTTTTTTGTTTATGGGGCTAGAGGGTCGCTCTGGGTTTACTATATAGTAAGGTTTTTATCGTTGTACGGCTTTTTATGGTTGTGCTTTGGGTTTAATTGCTTTGTTCACTTTTAACGGTATATTTATGGAAATGCTCATTATTGATTTTTTGTTTAGGTGGTTACATGTGCTTGCAGGTGTAACTTGGATTGGTATGTTGTATTACTTTAATTTTGTGCAGGCGCCATATTTTGCGCAGGCCTCAAGTGAAGGTTTAGCCGATGCAAAGGCCAAGCTCGCACCGCGTGCTCTGCTATGGTTTAGGTGGGGTTCTGTGGCCACTTTGGTAACAGGTGTTTTGTTGTTTGGTGGCGTAGCGGGTAAAAAAGTCTTAAACGATTTTATTATTTTGGGCGCAGTAATGGGCACCGTCATGTTTTTTAATGTGTGGCATATTATTTGGCCAAACCAAAAGATTATTTTAGGCTTAAAAGAAGGTGACAGCGTCCGTGCAGCGGCGAAAGCGTCACTGGCTTCACGTACCAATGTGTTGTTATCGGCACCTATGTTATTTTGTATGCTGGCTTCGTCGCATTTGGGTTATACGCCAGAGCATTTAATGGTTGCGAATGGCGGCGGCTTAGGTTTGTGGGTGGCGCTTGCTGCTGTCGCACTTATTGAGCTCAATGCTATTTTTGGCAAAATGGGCCCTATGGCCAGTATTCGTGGTGTTATCCATATTAGCTTGGTCGCCTCCGCGTTGTTTTTTTGCATACTAATTTATTTATAAGGGTGAGTTATGAGTCGTGAGCGCAAAGAACCTGTAATGATGGGTAACAAACCAGCTGCTAAGTCGGCTAACAATACGCCTGTGGATAATGGCGACATATTTAACGATAGCAGGCGCCCTCAGCCCGTATCGGCTAGGCCGCAGGTCGTAAAATCGCCCGTGGGCGGCATTGCTCTTTTGTTTGGCTTGGCGGGGTTAGCCCTTGCGGGTTTTGTGTATTGGCAGTTTATGCAGCTCCAGCAGCAGTTTGAGCTAAGCAGTAAAGCGGCCGAAACGCGTATTGCGCAATTAGAAAGCCAGCTTGCATTAACCGGTGACGAATCAACCGCTTCGGTGACGGCATTACAGGCAAAGCTTAAATGGGCTGATTCTGAAATTCGTAAGTTGTGGGGGGTCGCTCACGACACAAATCGTAAAGGCATTACCGCCAATAAAGAGGCCATTGCAAAAGCCGCGCGTAACGCTGCCAGTGCAAATAGTGCGATTAAAGCCTATAAAAAATCATCGCAGCTAGATATTAGTGTGATAAACGAATTGGTAGATGCGCAGGCGCAAAAAGTGAAAGCGCTCGATGCCTCAAATGAAAATGCTATTCAAGCCGTTAGCCGTGTGCAAAATACCGTAAACGGGGTGGAAAAGCGTATTACATCAAACGAGCAGGCCATAGAGGCTATCGATGCATTTAGACGCCAAGTCAATGCCGATTTAATGGCTTTAAAGCGTGGCACTGCGCCATAATTTTTTTTAAAAAATATCATCCAATATGATGATAAATTTAACGTGTTATACCCATGAGGACACCATGACGACCATTATTAAACAAGACGATATTATCGCCAGTGTAGAAGATGCGCTGCAATTTATTTCTTATTACCACCCCAAAGATTTTATCGACGCCGTACACGAGGCATACCAAAAAGAAGAGAGCACCGCCGCTAAAGATGCCATGGCGCAAATTTTAATTAACTCGCGTATGTGCGCGCAGGGCAAACGTCCGCTTTGCCAAGATACGGGTATTGTGACCGCGTTTGTGAATGTGGGGATGGATGTAAAAATTGAAGCCGATATGAGCTTTGATGACATGGTAAACGAAGGTGTACGCCGCGCGTATAAAAACCCCGATAACGTATTGCGCGCGTCTATTTTAGCCGACCCAGACGGTGCACGTAAAAACACAGGCGACAACACGCCTGCGGTTATCCATTACAAAATGGTGCCGGGTAACACTATCGAGATTCATGTTGCGGCCAAAGGCGGCGGCTCTGAAGCTAAATCTAAATTTGCCATGCTTAACCCGTCTGATTCTGTCGTGGATTGGGTATTAAAAATGGTCCCGCAAATGGGCGCGGGTTGGTGCCCGCCGGGTATGCTTGGTATTGGTGTGGGTGGCACGGCCGAAAAAGCCATGCTGCTTGCAAAAGAAAGTTTACTCGACCCCATTGATATTCAAGATCTAAAAAAACGCGGTGCATCTAACCGCGCAGAAGAACTGCGATTAGAGCTTGTGGACAAAATTAATGCGTTAGGTATTGGCGCACAGGGTTTAGGTGGATTAACCACCGTACTCGATGTAAAAGTTTTAGATTACCCGTCGCATGCGGCGAACAAAGCGGTTGCGATTATCCCCAACTGCGCGGCAACGCGACACGCGCATTTTACCCTTAAAGGCGATGGCCCAGCGTTACAAACACCACCTAATTTAGACGATTGGCCAGAAGTAGCGTGGGAGGTGGGTGAAAGCGTGCGCCGCGTTAATTTAGATCGTATTAATAAAGATGATATCCAAGATTGGAAAACCGGCGAGACTATTTTACTCTCGGGTAAATTGTTAACAGGCCGCGACGCTGCACATAAACGTTTAGTCGATATGATCAACAAAGGCGAGCCCATGCCCGTTGATTTTACCAACCGCTTTATTTATTACGTTGGCCCCGTCGACCCCGTGCGTGAAGAAGTAGTTGGCCCTGCTGGCCCGACAACCGCCACACGCATGGATAAATTTACCGATCAGGTACTGGCCGAAACAGGCCTAATTGGTATGGTCGGTAAAGCTGAGCGTGGTAGCGCGGGTTTGGATGCTATTAAAAAGAACCAAGCGGTTTATTTAATGGCCGTAGGCGGCGCAGCGTATTTAGTGTCTAAAGCCATTGTGGGCTCTAAAGTGGTGGCCTTTGAAGATTTAGGAATGGAAGCTATATACGAGTTTGAGGTGAAAGATATGCCCGTTACCGTTGCCGTAGATAGTAAAGGCGAGTCGGTACATATTAGCGGCCCGTTAATTTGGCAAGATAAAATACAAAAGTTAAATATTAAGTAGTTTGTTTTTTATGCCGTTAATAAATGGCAATGCGGCATAAGCAATGAGGTATAGAGAGTAATGAGCGCAGATGTGTAGCTCTAAAATCTTATAAAACGTTAACCTGTTAGTTATTTCAGGTTAGCGTTTTTTTTCATCTTTTTTTTTCATCTTTTTTTTAAGGCCGCGTAGCTTACTGACGTAAGTACAGCTCAAGCTTATGCACCTTAAGTTTGTACAAAGCCTTTACTCACCTATTTGTATTTTATTTTTACCCCCATAATAAGCGAGAAATTATGTCTGATTTAGCCAGCCAAACCTGCGAAGCGTGCCGTGCCGATGCCATCAAACTGACACCCGATGAAATACACGCCCACTTAAAAGAAGTCGATAATTGGCGTGTTGATACTGTCGAGAATGTACCGCAATTAGTAAAAGTGTTTACCTTTAAAAACTATGTACAAGCGACCGCATTTGCCAATAAACTTTGTGAGGTGGCCGAGCAAAATGAACATCATCCGTCGGCATTAATCGAGTGGGGTAAAGTGACTGTGTGCTGGTGGAGCCATAAGATAAAAGGGTTGCACCATAACGATTTTGTTATGGCAGCTAAAACAGATTTATTATAAAGTTTTAACATTAATTGACTCGTTTAGGGTGCGTAAAGTGTAAGTTAACATCGCACCCTTTTGAAATAACCGAATCATTCAATACCAATAAACCTATCTCCTTCCACTGTGCATGCTTCTTTTTACCAACGTCACCCGTTGCCGCATCAATACGATACTCAATGTTGGGTTGCTCTGCGTTTAATGTCAGTTCTTCTCTAAAATCATTAGAGCGATTTATATTTGGTTTTGTTATGGGTGTTAAGCGCATCCATGTGGGTGCATGGGTATTTAATACGGAGGTATCGGTTGTGTCTAAATGCGCTAGGGTATGTAGTGGGCGGTAGTTCACTTTGGGGTGTTGGGTGCCCGTGTCTTTGTCGGCGCGTTTTAAATCTTTATCTATACGAAGCAGCGTGCGTATTTTGCTAAGAGGCGGCACACCTTTTAACGCAGGTTCGTTATCCAGCGTTAAGTTAAGTACGGCGTTGGTCTTGGTGCCAGCTAGTGAGTGCATAGTAAACGCGTTGGCGCTTTGCTGGTTGTTTTTACCGAAGACTTTTATTGCGATACCAAAAGAGCGTTTATCTTTTTGTTTTGTCCCTGATAACGCAACTGAGGCGCGGGCGATAACGTTAACATGTGTCCCTTTTTGAAATGCGCCGTTATAGGGTGTTTCTTGATTAATCAACCATGTGCCTTTAAAACAAATACCGTTGGCGTTAAATAACTTAGGTTCGGTGGCTTCAGTTAGCCAGCTTCGGGTGTCGTTTAAAGTGCGTGTAGCCGCTGTGTATAAATGGTTAGCGCTATTTTTTTTCTTACTGCCAAAACGTTTAGCTGAAACTTTATATTGTGGCAGTGTTGTGTAAGGCGTGGCCCATATTTTTTGCGTTAGCTCGTCAAAGGGTGTGGGTGTTTTATTTTGCGCATGGGTTGCTTGCACATACATTATGGATATATAAATTACAGCTAGGTGGATCAGCAATAAAAAACATAATGGAACTGATAAGTTAAAAAGACGTCTTAGGCTAATTAAACCGCTATTATTAAGCATATGTGTTTTTATCCTTTGTTGGCTCTTTGTGTTAGCTCTTTATTTTGAGTTAATCTTAAACAGAGTTGCCTTTACTTATTCATCGTCTTTTTTAAAGGTAACGCTATGGCTGGCTGTCATTACCATCAACCGCAAGCGGCATCATCGTGCCATAAAAAATCCGAGATACTCAAAACCACCGAAGAGCGCATGGGGTCGTTATTTACGCCCAATCAAGTGCTTGGCCGTTTGCATACAATTGGTTGCGTGGCGGTTGAGATTACTCAAAAGTGTAACCTCGATTGCACATTATGCTATTTATCTGAGCACTCGCAGGCGGTTAAAGATATTCCATTACAGGAAGTCTATAACCGCTTAGACAATGTCTTAAAACATTACGGCAAGGGTACGCATGTGCAAATTACGGGCGGCGACCCCACCATGCGTAAGCATACCGAGCTCATCGAGATTGTCGCTTATGCTCGCAATTTGGGTTTATACCCTGCCTTGTTTACCAATGGTATTGCCGCGAGCCGCGAGCTGCTTACGCGTTTAGCTGAGGTTGGCTTATGCGATGTGGCATTTCATATTGATACCACACAGCGCCGCAAAGAGGGCGAGACCGAAACCGAGCTAAACAGTGTTCGCGAGTTATACCTAGACCGCGCAAAAGGCTTAGGGTTGCATGTGATGTTTAATACCACAGTGCATCACGGCAATTTTAAAGAGCTACCTGAGCTTGCTGCATTTTTTACCCGCAATGCAAAAGAGATTGGCTTGGTGTCGTTTCAGTTGCAGGCCGAAACAGGCCGAGGCGAGTGGGGTAGCCGTGATTTTATTATTACGCAAAAAACGGTACAGGAGCAGTTAGAAAAGGGCATGGGCGGCAGCCAATCACTAGGTAGCCAGGCTGCTGAGGGCCAATCTGCTAAGGGCCAAGTTGCTAAGGATCAAGCAGCTAAAGGTCAAACGACTGAAGGCCAAAAAGAGGGTGGTAGCCAAGCTATGCCGTGGGGCGCAATCGCTGTGGGGCATGGTGACTGTCATAATTATATGCCAACGCTGGTATCGGGCGGGCGCGTTTTTCCTCTGGTAAAAAGTGCTGATTTTTTTGGTAAATTCACACGTGATTTTAGTGATATTTCATGGGATAGGTTAGAAAAAAAACGGGTGCTACTGGCTAAATTTTTATCGGCTTTTATTCGTAAACCCGCCTTTTGGGGTACGGCCCTAGGTTATGCGGCTATGCAGGTTAAAACCATGCTACCAACGCTACTGCGCAATAAAGGGCGCGTTTACCCTGTTACGTTTTTTATTCAAAACTTTATGGATGCCAACGAGTTAGTACAAGAGCGTGTGGATGCCTGCTCGTTTATGGTGATGACAGATCGTGGGCCAGTATCAATGTGTGAACATAACGCCAACCGCGATGAATATATTTTAAAGCCATTAAGTGTAAAAGACGCGCACGGTAACGAGCAAAAATATATTCCGTTAAAGGAACTATCATCTTAATGATGCACTCTTAGGAGTACATAAAATAACCTTAATTAGGTCATAACATGAAAAAAATTCTTGTTTGTTTTTCCTTAGCCTTTACATGTTTACTGTTATCTTTTCATACTTTTGCGCAAAATGCCGCCAGTAATGTTTATACTAAAGCCCTGCCGCAGTGGCAAGCAGTGCTAGATAATTATGTTGATGATAAAGGCCGCACAGACTTTATCTCTCTGGCCGATAACATGTCAGGCTTAAACGCGATTGTTGAGGCTATTGGTCAAGTTAGCCCCGACTCGCATCCCGATTTATTCCCCACCCGCGAAGCCGTTTTGTCTTACCATATTAATGCTTACAATGCTTTAGCCATGCACGGTGTGATTGACCGCGGTATTCCAAAAAACTTTAGCTCTTTATTTAAGCGTGCATCGTTTTTTAGATTCAGAGAGGTGGTGATTGGCGGTAAAAAAACCAACCTTTACCATTATGAGAATAATGTGATTCGCCCCATTGATGATGCACGTACGCACTTTGCTCTAAACTGCATGGTACGTGATTGCCCACGCTTATATCGCCAAGCCTATACTCCTGAAAACTATGAGCAAACAATCACTCAAGCCAGTATCGAGTTTTTAAACAGCGCACAGCATGTGAAAGTGGATGATAAAAAAGAAGTGGTATATGTGTCGGGTATTATGAAGTTTTACACCAAAGATTTTACACCAAATGGTAAAGCGCAAGAGCTTACCGCTTATATCAACCCATTTAGAGAGAGTAAGATTCCGGATGCTTATAAAGTGAAGTATTTAAAATATGACTGGACGGTCAATCAGCAGCCCAAGTAATAAGATGATACCGCTGTAAGTATGATGGCTTATTAAAAAAACCCGCATTAAGTTTTTAATGCGGGTTTTTTTTGGCTGGCTATTTATCTTTTAGTGATGGTAGTGGTTATCTTATTTTAAGTTTACCGTTAATAACAGCGATAAACTTATAGGTGGTCATGTTTTATAACCGTTTTAGATTATTGTCTTGGTTAAAGAACCGCCCCTTCAAACAAAGCCGTATTCATTCAGGCACGCCGTGAATACATCCATGTAGGCTCGCAAAAAAATCCCTTTTTTTGATGGTCTGACTGAATACCGCTTTATTTAAAGGGGCTGACTTATAGGGTTTAAGCGATGATGTTTTATAACCGTTTTAAAATATTATATTGTTTAAGAATCGCTCCTTAAAACAAAGCAGTGTTCATTCAGACACGCCGTAAATACATCCATGTAAGCTCGCAAAAAAATCCTTTTTTTGATGGTCTGATTGAATACTACTTTATTTAAAGTGCCTGACTTATGGGGTTGCAGTGGTGATGTTTATAATCATTTTAGATTATTGTATTTGTTAGGAATCGCCCCTTTAAACAAAGCAATGTTCATTCAGGTACGCCGTCAATACATCCATGTAGGCTCGTAAAAAAATCCCTTTTTTTGATGGTCTGACTGAATATAGCTTTATTTAAAGTGGCTGACTTATGGGGTTGGAGTGGTGATGCTTTATGGCTGTTTTAGAATGTTGTATTGTTTAAGAATCGCACCTTTAAACAAAGTAGTATTCATTCAGACACGCCGTGAATGCATCCATGTAGGCTCGCAAAAAAAATCCCTTTTTTTGATGGTCTGATTGAATACTACTTTATTTAAAGCGGCTGATTGATAGGGTTCGATGCTAAGTGCTTTTTTAGGAGAACGTTACTGTTTAATAATTAAATATAAAAATTGAACCGTGAAAAAAATATTAGTGAAGTTCCCTAGCCCTATTAATACGCTCATCTATTCGCTAGATAGCATAGTATGATTTTTTTAAAGTAGGTGGGGCAAATGTTATCAAGGCAAAAAATGATATTAAATGAATCAGTAACCAGTCGTGAAAAATGATGCTGATAATAAATGTTGTTGATGATAAACTAACCAGCAAGGTTACTTTTTTATAATTATGCTTATGGGGTTTGGTTTTCACTGGGTAAAAGTGGCTCTATTTATAGGTTGATAATCTACATTATTTAAAAAGTTAAATAATCTTTTCTAACTGATACCCAGCGCTATCTAATGTTTTGCCGTTTAATACAACATGGTTTTTTTCTAGTGTTAAGTTGCCTTCTGCAAACCATTTTACGGCGAGAGGATAAATAACATGTTCTTGTTGTTGTACTTTTTTGGCTAATGTGTCGGCGGTGTCGGTTGGGGTGATGGTGACTTTTGCTTGAATAATATTGGGGCCGCCGTCGAGTTCTGCGGTAACAAAATGCACGGTAACGCCGTGAAAATCATCGCCTGCTTCTATCGCGCGTTGGTGTGTGTGTAAGCCTTGGTATTTGGGTAAAAGTGACGGGTGAATATTCAGCATTTTACCTGCGTAGTGCTGTGTAAATGCGGGGGTTAATATACGCATAAAACCTGCCAGTACTACAAGCTCGGGTGTGTGGCTATCAATTTTAGCTTGCAGTGCTGCATCAAAGGCTTCGCGGGAATCAAATGTTTTATGGTTAATTACGCTGTGTGCGATGCCGTATTTTTCTGCACGATCTAACCCTTTTACGTTGGGTTTGTTTGAGATGACGGCGCAAATATTAATAGGCAAAGAGCCATCTTGTTGACCATCAATTAATGCTTGTAGGTTTGATCCGCTACCAGAAATTAATACAACAACATTTATCGGTGAGTTTGTTTGATTCATGAATACAGCACAGCCAAAATACGCAAACGCGACGGTTTGCAAAAATAAAGAAGAGGGTTTGAGGTAATGACGCTACGTGCTCTAAATTACGTGATTATATGATTACGTGATTATATGAGTACGTAGCGATGTAACATTGTTTACATATTACATTTGAAAAAATGTCATAACAGTTTATACGTTAAGGAGTTCAACATCTTCGTCGGTGGTTTTGGTTTTAATAGCGCCGATTACAAACGGGGCTTCGCCTTGCTCTTTTAAGCACGCGATCGCGGCGTCGGCGTTGTCTTTTGCGACACAGATCACCATGCCTACACCGCAGTTAAATGTGCGGTACATTTCGGTTTGGTTGATGTTGCCTTTTTCTTGCAGCCAGTTGAATACTTCGGGTTGTGTCCAGCTTGCGCAATCAATTTGTGCGGCCATGCCTTCTGGAATAACACGGGGGATATTTTCTAATACGCCACCGCCTGTAATGTGCGAGAGTGCATGTACGGGCACGGTTTTGAATAGCTCAAGCAATGGCTTAACGTAAATGGTGGTGGGTGCCATGAGTGCGTCGCCCAATGTGGTGTCGCCTAATGGCTCATCGAGTGATGCGCCGCTGACTTCTAGTACTTTGCGCACAAGTGAGTAACCGTTTGAATGCGGGCCGCTTGAGGGTAAGCCGATGAGTACGTCGCCGTCAGACACTTTGCTGCCATCAATGATTTTTTTCTTCTCGACTACGCCAACACAAAAACCAGCAAGATCGTAATCGTCGCCTTCGTACATGCCGGGCATTTCGGCGGTTTCGCCACCGACTAGCGCACAGCCAGAAAGCTCGCAGCCAGCGCCAATACCCGATACCACGTTAGCGGCAATATCTACGCTTAGTTTGCCTGTGGCGTAGTAGTCTAAAAAGAAGAGTGGCTCTGCGCCAGCAACGACAAGGTCGTTCACACACATGGCGACTAAGTCGATACCAATGGTGTCGTGTTTGCCAACTTGCATGGCTAAGCGTAATTTGGTGCCTACGCCATCTGTGCCCGATACTAATACGGGTTCATCGTAACCTTTGGGTAATTCGAACAGTGCGCCAAACCCGCCTAAACCTGCTAATACGCCTGGGCGCTGAGTTTTTTTGGCGACGCTTTTGATGCGTTCAACAAGTGCATTACCTGCGTCAATATCAACGCCTGCGTCTTTATAGCTAAGAGAGGGGGATGAGGTAGAATCTGTCATGGGGATCGCCACTTAAAAAGGTTGGTATGATAAAGGCGCGCATTTTATCAGTTTGCGTGAATAAAAGGCACCTCTAATTTGTTTGCTGTATCTATTCGTATAGCGTTATCTTTATTATTTATATCGAGTTGGGAATATTTAGAGGTGGATCGGTTGAGGTCTTATTTGATTGTGTACAAAAATTATTCTTAATTCGATAGCGGTGGCCTAGAGCGTATGCCTACGAGTTGCTACAATAGCGCGATAATTTAAGGAGAGTCTCTGTGATTCGATTGTTTGCCCTGTTTTTTTCTGTTCTTGCCCTGGTTGTTATTTCTGGGGTGCCGGCTGCTTATGCCCAATCTGCAAGCGATTTGTTGTTTTATAAAAGTGAGATCCCCGTACAAAATCAATCTGCTCAGGTGCGTAGGTTGGCGGCGCAGCAGGGTTTACAGGATGTAATTGTACGTATGTCGGGGTCTAGGCAGGTTTTAACCGCCCCTGTAATAAATGATGCCATTGCTCGTGCCGAGCGGTATGTTCTGCAATCGCAATATGTGCGCTTAGAAGACCCGCTACTGCGTGAGCAGGGGTTTAATCAAAAAGCGGCGTTTTTGTTTTCGCCAGACCGCGTACGCGAGTTACTACTAACAAATAACTTGCCTTATTGGTCGACAACACGGCCTCAAACCTTGGTGTGGATTGTGGAGGATACACCAGAGTTAGGAAGGCAGTTTTTATCCACTGATACATTATCGCCGTTTGTGGATGGTTTAGCTGCAGCGGCAAAAAAAGCGGGCACGCCGCTTGCCTACCCGTTATTAGATATTGACGATTTGCTTGCGTTATCGCCCGAGCAAGTATGGGGTTTGGATGAAGACGCTATTTTGGCCGCCTCTGAAAAATACGATGCCGATGTGATTCTAACGGGTCGGGTTTCTCAAACATCGCAAGGATCGGTGTTAACCTCACTAGAGATTTTACACCGTGGCCAAACACAGGCCATTGATACGGTTCAGCCCGATTTTACCGCAGCGGCAAGTGTTACTATCGAAAATATGGCACAGTGGTTAGCCGGTATTTATGCCATTGCCCAAAGTGAGCAGGCAAAAGGGCGCGTGTACTTGTCTATTGATAATATCTCGCGTTTTGGCGATTACAGCCAAGTGCTTAAGTATATTCGTGGCTTGGCGTTTGCCAGTAATGTGAGCGTGGCACAGCTCGATGGCGATACATTATTGTTAGCAGTGATGACGGATATTAGCATTGATAAAATCACAACCACGCTTACGCTTGATAGGCGTATTCAGGTGGTCGACTCATCTTATTCAACCCGTGCTAATGCGGCTGCGCCTAGTTATGGTGGCGATTATAGTACTGATGGCTCTACTTTAGTGCGGGCCAACTCTTCTCAACAAGTGCCCAACGTGGTTAATCAGCCCGTGTATGGTGCTGATCGTTTTGTCGCTTCTGCAACCCACTCTACAGTAGCATCTACAACAGCACCGACAGCACTATCTACAGAGCTATCTACAGAGAGTACGGATAACGCTAATGTGCCTTTGCCCAAGGTAAACCACGGCGTATTAGGCTCATATAATCACCCGCTAATGTACCGTTGGATGGGTAATTAATTGATAGGCCTTTACTGATGCTAGCGCCCACGCAATTTAATTTAAATTTAAAGTTGGCAGAGCAGCGCCGCTTCGATAATTTTTTATTGCAAGATCGCAACAATGCTATGGCGTTGTCGGTGCTTGAGACATTTTGTGAGTTTAGCCCACAGGCCGAGCAAATATTGGTGTTGTGGGGCGAGCACGGTGCAGGCTTAACGCATTTGCTTGAGGCCGTTTCGTTTCAGGCGCAGCAAAACTGTTTTAGCGTCAGCTACTTTGATTTAGCGCATCATTACCAGCGCGACCCCGCTATTGTCTTAGAAGGTGCAGATGATAACTTACTTATTTGTCTTGATAATATTGATGTGATTGCTGGTATAGAAACGTGGGAACACGCTATTTTTCATTTGTTTAATAATATACGTGATCGCGGCCATAAGCTTTTAATGGCAAGCCATACTCAGCCCGTGATTATGGATATTTTACTGGCCGATTTGCAATCACGGCTTTTGGGGTGCGTGAGTTTTGAGGTAAACGCATTGGGCGATGAGCATAAGCAGCGCTTGCTTATGCAGCGCGCACATGAAACGGGTTTAGATATGCCCCTTGAGGTTGCCCGTTTTATTATTCAGCGTGCGCCTCGTCATATTCATACGTTGTTTAATTTACTCGATGAGTTAGATGGCGCCTCGCTGCGTGAACAGCGCAAGCTGACTATTCCGTTTGTGAAGTCTGTATTGGGTATTTAAGCTGCTCTCGATAAGTAAACAAGTATTCATTTGACTAATGTAGAGCGGTTTTTCGTTTTACACGAATAGATCTAGGTGGGCGTTTATTTTATATGGATACTTATTTAAGTGTGCTCTTCTAAATGCGCCTTTCTAAATAGCACCTTCTAAACCGTTTCTTTTATATTGGCTTAGCAATATTAGCGTATCTATTTTAGTGCATCTATATTAGTGCTTTCCTGCGGGTAGTATTCCCCTAATACACTCACGATCTACATCCTTGTATGATCGTGTTTTTCTCTTTTTATGGCGCAACACACTCGACACAGTGGGCAAGAACAGTCAGTTGTTTTGTGTTTTTTGATGCCGCAATCAGTTGAGCTTGTTGTATTGCTGGCATGGCTTGAGCGTGACGTAGCCATTGTGTCGCGGGCTCGCCTAGCCAGGCGTTACGTACTTTTAAACTTACCGCCTTAGATTGCTCCATGATGGATTGCATGATTTGCTCTTTTACGGTGAGCTCTTTTTCGAGCAGCTTAACATTGTAGTTTGTAATATTATGGTCTTTCGCAATGGCGACAATGGCCTCGTCGACGTGGCCAAGTGCATCGACTAAACCTAGCTCGTAGGCTTTTTGCCCTGTCCAAACACGGCCCTGCGCAATATCGTTAACCTGTACGGTGCTCATTCCGCGCGCCTTGGCAACTAACGCTAAAAACTGTTTATAAATATCGTTGACGCCTGCTTGAAATATTTTTTTCGCGGGGTCGTTAAGCGGCATGCTGGGCACAAAGGTGGTGGCGAGTTCTGTTGTGCCAACACCGTCGGTATACAAGCCCAGCGATTCAAATGTGCGGGTGAGGTTGGGGTACAATCCAAACACGCCAATTGAACCTGTAATGGTGGTGGGCATGGCCCATACTTTATCGGCGCCCGCTGCTATCCAGTATCCGCCTGATGCCGCTACGCTGCCCATGGCCACGTAAACCGGTAGCCCTTTGCTGCGCACATTGGCGATTTCTTGGCGGATTTGCTCAGAGGCAAACGCACTGCCGCCACCGCTGTTAATTTTAATGACCAGTGCTTTTAGTGCCGTGTTGTTACCAGCTTGCCTAATCAGCTTAGATAAACTGCGGCCACCAATAGCGCCGGCAGGTTGGTTGCCGCCTAAAATATTGCCATCGGCAATAATAAGGCCGATTGTATCCTGTGCGGGTATGTCGTGTGACCGTATATCGGCAAGGTAACGTTTAAAAGATACCGCCTTGGGCTGGTCGGGTTTATCGCCTTGGCCATATTTGGTAATCAGCATTTCGCGCAATGCAGAGCTGGGCATAATGCTATCGATTAGCCCCATTTTTTTGGCAAATTCAGCGGTAGTCAGGCCCGACTCCGGAAAAACGGTATGTTGCTGTGTGACATAGTCGCTCACAGCGCCGGATTTAAGTGTGCGTAACGACTCTACCTTTTGCGTGTAATGTGTCCACAAAGTATTTACCCACAGGCTATTTTGCTCTTTTGAGGGTTCTGACATGCTGTTGCGAATAAAAGGCTCTATGGCATCTTTATAGGTGCCCACCTTAAAAATATGAAAATCAACCTTGAGCTTTTGCGTGGCTTCAAACATATATTGGCGATAACTGCCAAAGCCTGTTAAAAAGACGGAGCCAAGCGGATTGATAATAATTTCATCGGCATAGGCTGCCAGTAGATAACCTTGTTGATCGAGGTTATCGGCAAAGGCAGTAATGGTTTTATTGTTGCCTTTAAACACGGTGAGTGCGCGGCCAACTTCTTCGATTTTGGTGATGCCACCACCGTTAAAAAAATTAAGGTTAAGCGCAATATTGGTAATGCGCGGGTCGTTGGTGGCGGCGTAAATAGCGTCGGTGAGATCTTTTAGTACGGTTTCCGATTCTTGTGATTGCTCACCTAGCAGCTCACCCAATGAGGGGTCAAAGGTGCGTTGCTCAACCAATGTGCCTTTAGGGGCAAGCCAAAGCGCGCTCTCTGACGGGATAGGGGCTTTAACCGGAGGGGATAGGGCTCCAATCAGAAGAATCACGATAAAAATAAACAATAAGTTGAAAAATAACGCACGAACGGTACAGAGCGTCCGCCATAAAAATGTAATAAGTTTAATCACTGTGATTCCTTAAATATATTGATGGAGGCTTAAGAATAGAGTTTTATGTTGCTTTGTTTTGATGTTGCCGACAGCGTCATATATAGCCGACAGCGTCTAATACAGCCTACAGCGTCTTATGTTGCCGACGGCGTCTGGCATAAGTATAAGCTGGCTATTAATTGGCTGCTGTTAGCTTGTGTTTATATTAGCCTGAGCTTGTACTTGTATTAGCCTGCGCCTGTAAGCGTTGTGCCCAATGTGAGGCCATCATACTAATAATAAAAAGGGCGGGTGTTAATAATAAAAATAGCGCGTCACTGAGTGTGGCGGTGCTGATAAATACGCCCTCAACAGCTTTAATGAAATAAAAGAGCAGTAAAAAGCAGACCCAGCTATAGGTGCGGTAATGGTTGGCTAATATGCCAGGTATAAAAACAGCAAGGGGCAGTATTTGTACGCACAAGATGGTGTAGTTTAAGCCGCTGTGGCGCGTTACAAACCAGTAAATAAACACCGTAAATGTAGCGGCTAGGCACAGTAAAAATAAGCGTTTAGCCAGCAAGTATTTTTGTTGCATTGTCATGTTATGCCTCCTCTTGCATGAGTTTTTGCGCCGTATGGACAAGGCGTTTACCTAGAGTAAGGCAAATCGCTTTTTCATCATCAGAGATGTGTGTGTTGTCATTCATGGCAACGTGTGATGCCCCGTAAGGGGAGCCGCCCGTTTGGGTGTGGTGCAAAGCTGGCTCGCTATAAGGTACGCCAGTAATAAGCATGCCTTGATGCAGTAGCGGTAGCATCATGCTCAGCAGGGTGCTTTCTTGGCCGCCATGCTGTGATGATGTCGAGGTGAAAACGCCTGCCGGTTTGTTAATAAGCTGGCCGTTCAGCCACTGCGGTACGGTGCCATCTAAAAAATATTTCAGTGCGGCGGCCATATTACCAAAGCGGGTAGGGCTACCCAGTGCTAGGCCTGCGCATTGGCTGAGGTCTTCTTGAGAGCAATATAAATCGCCAGTATCGGGGATGTTGTCTTCGGTTTGTTCTGTTGTGGCCGATACTTTGGGTACGGTGCGCACTTTTGCATGCATGCCTGCTTGTTCTACGCCACGGGCAATCAGTTTTGCAAGTGCTTTAGTTGAGCCGTTTTGGCTGTAATATAAAACTAAAATATAAGGAGTAGGTTGTGTTGTCATAAGAGTGTGTTATCGCTTTTTTAAAAAGGTGTTGGTGATTAAGGATGGCCTTTACACGATGAAAATATGTTTATACTGCGCGTTAAGACAACAATGCCAATACGTTTTCAGGTGGTCTTCCTAGCACCGCTTGCGTATCTTTAATGGCAATAGGGCGCTCTATTAATTTGGGGTGGGCTATCATGGCGTCTATAAGCTGGGCATCGGTTAAATCTGTGTTTTTTAGCTCAAGGCTTTTATATTGCGCCTCTGATGTGCGTAACAGCGCGCGTGGTGTTATGCCTAGTTTTTTAATAATAGCGTTGAGCTCACTTTTAGTAAGCGGCGTATCGAGGTATTTAATAATAGTGACCGGTGCATTATGTTCTTCTATTAACGCCAGTGTTTGGCGCGATTTAGAGCAGCGAGGGTTGTGGTAAAGCGTTATCATAGTTTTCTCGGTATTAGATGCCATAAGTATGTAATGATACGCATTTTATGCTGAAACGTGCCTAAGGGCACCTTTTAAATGCACCGTGTGTGTTGATTCAAAAATCATATTTTTACTCAAGAGTCATGCTTTAAATTAACCGTTCTATTTTTAGCGCTACCCATTTTGGCTCTATTAAATTTGTAAGCGCTATTAAATGTAAGTGCTAACAAATGTAAGTGCTAAGAAGTCTTAACGTTACACAATACCATCACCAGTGAATTACAGGATAAACCGTATGCTTGGCCATGTTATAAACCGTATTCAGCCTCTTTTTATTAATATGTGGTTGTTGCTCAAAGAGATTGTTGCGACTTTTATTGAAAAAAGCTGCCAGCGTACCGCCGCCGCTTTAACATATATGACATTGTTTGCGCTTGTGCCGTTGTTGGCGGTTTTTTATGCGATGTTTTCACTGTTTCCTGCTTTTGATGGTTTAGACCAACAGTTACAAAATATGATTTTTTCGCATTTACTCCCAGACAGTGGTAGTGACTTAACCAATTACTTGTCAGATTTTTCGTCTAAAGCGCGGGAGTTAAGCGCTCCGGGTGCGGCACTGCTTATTGTGACGGCCTATATTATGCTTACCAATATCGAAAAGAGTTTTAACTTTATTTGGGGCGTAAAAAAACCGCGTAAAGGGATGTCGAGCTTTTTGATTTATTGGGCTGTGCTGAGTATTGGGCCACTGCTGCTGGGGTCGGGTTTGGCTATTAGTACCTATTTGTTATCATTGCAACTGCTAGTCGATGAATACGATATTTACGGTTTAAGCCGCTTTTTCTTCTCGTTGTTCCCATGGTTTATGACGGCCAGTACGTTTACTCTGTTGTTTGCCGCAGTACCCAACTGCCGTGTCCCTATTAAATTTGCCATTATTGGTGGTGTGACAAGCGCGTTGTGTTTTGAGATGCTCAAGTGGGGCTTTGGCTACGTGGTGGCTAATTCTAGCTTTAACTCTATTTATGGTGCTTTTGCCGTTGTACCGCTATTTTTGCTGTGGATAAATTGCCTATGGATGATTATTTTAGCGGGTGCGGTGCTGGTGCGCAGCTTATCTGAACGCGGATACAAAAAAGGCTCAAGTAAGTACTCTAATTTTACGGCCGTTTTACGCTTGTTGTCGATGTTCGCAGACAGAAAGGCATCAGGCCAATTTATGAATGATGCGGCCTGTATGAAGTGTGTCATTAATCTAACGCAGTGGAATAACCTGCGTACGTTGCTCGTAGATAGCAATTGGATTGCCATTACAAACCAAAATGATTATGTGTTGGTGCGCGATTTGTCAATGTTAACATTACTGGATGTCGCTCAATTAGTTAGTATGCCAGTGAATGAAATGACGCAAGAGCAGGAGGCTGATCAAGAATGGCAGGATGCTTTACATCGTATCCAAGTAAAAATAACGGAGCAAGTCACCGAGACGTATAGTATGCCGCTTGATGAGTTGTATGTAGACAAAAAAACCGTTGTGAAATGAGCCATTGATGTTATCACCTTGTTTAAAAAAGTTGTTTGCAAACTACCTTCTTATTAATACTCTGCTAAGCTTTTAATTAGTATTAATATTTAACTTGGATTGCCAACTATTTATGAGCATGCCCCTATTAATTTGTGATGATTCGAACATGGCGCGTAAGCAAGTTGCACGTGCTTTGCCGGCTCATTGGGATGTCGATATAACCTTTGCGACCAATGGCGAAGAAGCGCTAGATGCCATTCGTGCAGGTAAGGCCGAGATGGTGTTTTTAGATCTTACTATGCCTGTTTTAGACGGATACGGTGTTTTAGAAGCCGTTAAAAATGAAGAGTTGAACGCTGTTATTATTGTTATTTCTGGTGATATACAGCCTACCGCTCATGAGCGGGTTATGGGTTTTGGTGCTCTAGAGTTCATTAAAAAGCCTGTTAACCCAGAAAAGTTAAACGAAGTTCTTTCGCGCTTTGGGTTGCTATAGCGACCTATTTCTAATTGTTTATGTGTATTTTGATTTTGTGGTCTATGGCCAATAAACCCTCTACTCCCCCCTTCTTTTAGACTGCCTTCCTGTTTTTTTCATGTGACTTGGTGTTTTCTATATGGCTTTTTGGTTTAATCCTTTAGTCTTTAATAGTATGTTTTTATTGTTTGGCTTTCGGTTTCATTTATTTTTAAGGGGTGCCTAAAATAGACATTCAATGCACTTTTTGACAGTTATTGCTTTTAAGTGACAAAAAGTGATGTCGCGCCCGATGATACCTTGCTTTTTGGGTTTTTAAGCGTGTTTTTTTTTATGTGTTTTTGTTCTCGTTTTACTTTCTATCCTTTGAACTGGTTAACGTTTTTGACGGGTTTTTGGTGGCTCATGGAAAAGTCATCAATAATAAATTATATAAGCCTTTAGAGTAGCTATCTAAATTGTGTGTGACTTTTGGGTTACGCGATAAAATTTTTCGTTGGGGTAGTTTGAAAAATGAATAAAAGACATAGAAATGGTCGTTTAGTGCTTGCTATGAGTTTAGCGGTAATATTATCTGCATGTGGTGGTGACGAGGTCATACCCGATGTGGGTGATGTACCCGTGGATGTGGTTTCGACGCCGGCCTCTGGTAGCTCAAGCTCGTCTTCGGGTTCAAACGTGCCATCGAATAGCTCTTCATCAAGTTCAAGTTCAAGCTCTTCATCAGGTTCAAGCTCTTCATCAGGTTCAAGCTCTTCATCAAGTTCAAGTTCTTCATCAAGTTCAAG
>CAKZUG010000147.1 GCA_937920545.1 uncultured Saccharophagus sp. | reverse complement strand
CGTACGCTTTTATCGTACATCGATTCGCCGTATACAGGTGGCAATATAAATTGCCCTGCGGTAGTGGCTTTTATTTTATAGGTCATATCCCGTGTATTTTTTGAGGCATTACCATAAAACACCACGCGATCTTCGCGTGCGTTGGCATAAAACCCCTGTTCAAAACGTAAAGCTTTTGGCAGAGTATCGCGCTGCACTTCAAACCCTGCGGGTAGTAAATCGATAATGGCGATGTTACTTAACATGGGGTCATTGGTGGTACGTAACCGCAGTGTCACAGTAAGTATATCGCCCACATTAATGGGTGTGGTGTTATCCACTTTTTGGTTTTTTGTATTGGTAAAGCCTTTAAAAATATCTAAGCCCATGGCTATTTTTTGTGTGGGTAGTGCGTTATCAAACCCCGTTTGCGTTGCCATATAGTAAAAAGGTAAGTCACTTTGTATATCGACTGCTTTAGAAGAAAGCGGAATTGCCGACGATAAAAAGTGTGTATTCTGTAGCAAATCTAATGGTGCTGTATTCGCTAAAAACGCTATTAATTGGCTTTTATATTGCTGCTTACCCCCTACTGCCGAGAAGGCCAGCAACGTGTACGCTGCCGATAAAGTGTTGTATTTACCTTTGTTAATATGACGGGCTAATTGCTTTACCTGTTCACTGTTTACGTTTTGCGTAAAATGCTTAGCATGTAAATAAATATGCTGCGCATCGTGAATGACAACCGAGTGAAAATCTGAATGCACGGCATAGGGCTTTGTGCTTAAGGCATACCGCGTTATGTAATCGTTTGCGAGTGTTTGCTTTTTAAGCAATGCAAAACTGGCCGCAATATAAGAGTATGTAATATCATTTTTTAACTTTTTATACGCCGGTTGCGCAAGCGTTTGCTCGAGGTCGACCAAGTAGTTGGTGGTGATATTGCCAAAACGTGTTAGCAAGTAAATTGCCATGGCACGCTGCCTAAGGGTATCGGTATTTCCACCATCCTTTTCACCATACTTTTCACCACCTTTTTCGCCATCTACATTGCCTATAGAGCTCGCGCCTGCGTGGGTTTGAATGTAATTTTGTAAAAAACCCTTCAGCCTTTCGACGACTCTTGCATCGATAGTGAGACCTAATTTTTGCGCTTCAATAAAAAATAGCGCCGCATGTAATGTGGGGTAAATATGTGTGTAATCTTGCCATTGCCATAAACTAAAACCCCCGTTATTTTGCTGACGCGACTGAATAGTCGAGATCATTTTATTGAGGTTTCTTACATTATTTTCCCCCAATGCCGACTTGTTAGTTAGTGCAAACGCTAATTCGGCAAAAGCTTTACTGGTGATTTGCTCGGTGCATTGATGGCTAAAGTTTTTGAGGTAGGCATCTAAGCCACGTGTTAATACCAGCGGGCTAGCCGACGCGCTAATGGTTTGCTCGCTTAAACGTGGGTTAAGCACCCGCGCCAACGTTAAGGTGGTATTTTTAGATGAAAAACCACTTTGCAATGTGGTTTGATAATGCACGGCGGGGCGCACACTGAGTGTGGTGGTACGTGTTGCGCTTTCGGTTTTTACTTGGGTTGTATTTATGCTGTTTACAGTCGAAACATCAAAACGGATACTGGCTTTGCCTACGTGGTTGGTGGCTTTTACACGCAGGGTAAACACGCCTTCGCTATTTGGCATAATGGTTTGCGTTTGCTCTTGCCCCGATATAATTGTTAAGTGCTCGCTGGGCGTGGCGGTAAAGCGAATAGCATGTTGATTGCTCTGCTCTAATAAATTGGCCACACCAACGGTTATGTCAAACTCATCGCTAGGCGCAACATGGGTAACCACATTAGGTGTGATCGCAAATGGGCCACGCACGGTTGTTTGTGTTTGCGTCGCGCCTATCGCCTGCTCGGAGGCAGCCACTGCCATTACGCGCATGCTGCCCGAGAAAGTCTCGGGCACGGTAAATGTTGTTGTTTGGCTGTTGGTCTGTGCTTTAATCACGCCCGACCAGAACACAGCGGGTTGATCAAAAGTACGTGCAAATGGGTTGAGGCTTTCGGCTAAAGCATCATTCATGGCTTTAGAGCGCATGGCCATAACACCGCCACCCGCCGCCGATAACGCTTTCACTATATTAAAATCGGGTAATATAAGATCAAGCATTTGCAGTGTTTTTACCGATAACGCCTGCTTTTTTATAAAATAATGTAACGGGTTAGGTAATTCATATTTAGCTACCTGCAAAATACCTTCGTTAACACCGTAAATAATAATATCTGAGGGTTTAGATGCGCTGTAAGTAATATCAAATGGCTGACCTGGGCGCACAACTTTTGGCGCACTCAGCGAGATATCGACACGGCGCTTGGTTTTATCTAAGGTAAAATATTTTACGGCATAGCTTAGCGGGCTGGTGTAAATATCTTGCGATTGCATATCGCGTACAAACGCAACATTAATGTACCCGCCCCCTTCTAAGTGCTGAGGAATGGTAATGCTTTGTAATGTGCTTTTTTGATCGGTTTTAAACCACTTAAAGTGTTCGACTTTATCGGTTTCTATGGTGATTAAACCTGCGCCTTTATAGGGTGTGACAATATTCAGGTTGATGGTATCGCCCGCTTTGTAATCGGCTTTATCAAGCTTAATGCTGAGCTCGGCTTTTTGATCAATTTTACCCGCGAGGTTGCCTTCGCCTACAACGGTGTAAGGCACCATTAAGCGGACACGATCTTGGCTATCGGTAATGGTGAGCTCAAATTTACCTGCGCCGCTTGTATCCAGCGTGTGCTGATGTACTGCGGCGTTTATGGTTAACGCGTTAGATAAAACCGGCGTTCGCTTCTCGATACTCTGGTATTGATAGGTGCCGTTGGGTAGTTTAACTAAGGTCGAAATAGGCTGTAATTGATGAATACTTAAGGTGAGTTCGTCGATTTGGGTTAGCTGTACCGCTGAATTAATCGCGGCAATCGCTAAGGTACGGGGGCTGTCTTTGTATATAAAACCTAAATCGGCTGACGGTTTATAACCGAGTAGCGTTTTATAGGGGGATACACGCGTGGATAGTTGCGCGCTCACACTGCGGCCACCGCTTTGCTCATACCCCTCTAAAAACGTTTGTAACCGATAAGTGCTATTGGCTAGGCCATCGGTTGGAATACTAAATTGCGCGCGGCCGTTTGCGTCGGATGTTTGCGTTGTGAGCGTGGGCTTATGCGGCTTAATGTTTTTATTTAACGTGTAAAACGAAAAATCGGGAAACGCTTTAAATGAAAAGGGTGCAGGGTTAAATACGGCATTGGCCGTTATTTTACGGTTTTGTGCTGGTGAGCCAAATAAGTTATTGAGGGTCGCTTTTGCGGTGAGGGTATCGCTGGTTAACCAGCCCTCTGATGGTATGGAAGCGCTGCTTTTAGGCAGTAATTTTGCCGATAATTTGAGTGTGTCTGGTTGAAACATCGCCACGTCTATTGTGTGGCTGGTAATAAAACGTTTAGTTTGATTACTGTTGCTTAACCCGTACACATCAATGGTGTAATCGCCTGTTTTTGCGCTAGCAGGTAAAGTGTAGGATAGATCGTTTAGCCCGCTTTTGGACAACTTTATACGCTGCGTGTATACGGTATTGTGCTGTGGATCTTTAATGATTACGTCTAGGCTACGATGTTGCAACAATGAAAAATCGGCTTGTTTTGCAATAAAACCCAACTTGATTGTCTCGCTTGGGCGGTAAATGCCCCGATCTGAAAACACATGTACTCTTAATGGATTTTGGTTATTTCGTGGCCGCGTTTGTCCACCAATATCAAAACGACTGATATTAATTTGGCGGGCATAACGCTCAAAAGGGATAAACGAAAAGTCATTATTTTGCCTGACCAAATAAACGGCCGGTTTTTTCTCGTTTTCAAACCCCTGCACAGAAGAAAAATATACATGCCCTTGTGCACTGGTTGTTCCCTCTAAAATAGGGCTGCCATTAATGCCTAATAACTGCACGCTTGCACCGGCTACAGGTTGGCCAGTAGAGATAGATTGCACGAAAATATCACGGCTTCGTGCTTGATTATTTTTGACCATTACGCCTAAATCAGACACGACAACAACGCGTTTAACTGGGTTAAGTGATTCTCTGTGGTTACCTTTTTTGTTCCATGCTGCGGCTTCTATATAAAACACCCCTGTTGTTCGATTTGCTAAAAACTGTTCTAAATCGAGTGTTGTGTAGTTGGCTTCTTTTGGGTGACGGTTATTGAGGATGATCTTTTTTTCTGAAACATCCGCTAAGTTGTTGGTATTGAAGCGCCAGTTGTTAAATGAAGGCTGGCTAATATCACCATAGGTTTGACTAATAAAATGATGCAACTGCGACTCTTTAAGACGGCTAATTTTAAATTTTATTGCGTCAATACCACGCGCCTTGAGTGAAATTTTTTGTGACGCCGTTGGCGCAAGTAATGCGCCCTCACCCACAAAGGCTAGCTCTTTTGGGTAAGCAGGCACACGTTGTATAGCGGCATACTCGCGTGACTGTATGTAACCGTTAATGGATGTCAGGCCCTGCTCTATATGCACATAAACTTTTCTATTAGGTTGAGTATCTATGGCTAAGGCATAATTTTTAGCACTGTCTTGTGGGTTTTCAATCACATCAAAAGGGATTTTTTCTAGCCTTTTTAACAAAGCTGGGCTTATATCATTTAGACCATAGCTATACGTATTACTCATTTTTGTGGGTAAACGGTATAACGTTGTTTTATCTATTAATGCTTGCTTATTGACGGCATCGGTAAGGTTAAGGTGTAAAATTTGCTGGGGGTTATTTTTTTCATCTCGTACAATATTTATACGTGCATTTTTAACTTTAAAAAAGCTGTATAAATCGGGAATGAGGACGTTTTTAAAGATACTTTCCGCCAGCTTGGCATGGCCTTGTTGGGCGTGTATTTTTTTACCTAGTGCGACTTGTGCAAATACTGTTTGCTCGGGTAGTTGCAACTCTTGCGAATGAATATACGCTTTACGGCCCGACTCTGAAAACGTGACGGTGTAGTTGATAGGTTCGCCTTTTTCTGTGTTTTTATCTATTTTTTTATCTGAGTTTTTATTAGCGCTTTTGGCTTGCTTATCGCCTGATCTGTTTTCTACTGATCTGTTTTCTACTGAATTATTTACTGCTGAAGTGTTTTCTAACGTTTGCCCTACAAGGTAATGCATAGACACGTGCTGTTTAAAACTGGCTTGATCTACAGGGTGGCTAAACGCTGCGGTGCTGATCACTTTTTTTACGCGGGTATTTTGTGGGTCTTGATAAAAGCGGGTATCTGTTAATGTGGCGCTAAATTTTGGTGTGGTAAAGGTATAGGGCTGGCTATGTATATTGGCTTGGTCATTAAACACGGATGCGTCAAAGTGCAGGGTGTATATGGTATCGGCGGGCCAGTCTGCTTTAGGGGTAAACACTAATTGGCTGCCGTCTTCAAAGCGCCACTGCCCTTCTATTGTCGGTTCAATGCGTATTTTATCGTAGGTAACGGGGCTGTTATGAAAATTAATATTGGCTACATCTTTTGCTGGCTGGCTTTTTTGGTACGTGTTTGTTTGCCTAGGTGATGGCTCTTCAATGGGTGAGGTAGCCGCTTCCTCTTTAGGCGATTCTGGTGCCTCAAAAAATGAAATAATGAGCTCATCAGGCTGGGCATTTTTTTTATCGGGCGTGACGGTAATAGGGTGTATTTTTACCTGCGTATAATCGGATAAGGTAGAATTAAAACCGTATTTTAACGCAATAAAAACACCGATGACTGCAAACATAATCAACAATATCACCAAGCTTACGGCCTTGCGCTGTGCCAACCACGCGGGTTTTTGCCATTGCACCGTACCAAAGCAACGCCCCAAAAATGTGGCGGGTGCTGTGTTATTTTCTTGTGACGTTTGGCTCATGGGGCCTTCCTTGATGATATTTTATGTTTAATTATACGCATAGCATAGGTGCAAATAATAACGTGTTAAATGTAATGAATGAAGATGTGCAATATGTATATATGATCATATACTCTCGCCGCATATAACCGCAAACAAATATGCGCTAATGAACGGGCTTGTTATTAAGAGCGGGCTATTAAAAGGGATTTGTTAAGAGCTACTTATTACTTCTGAAACAGTTGAAAAAATACCCTTTGGTATTCTTTTTTTGTGTCTTGTTAATTAGCCTTGGCAATACAATGCTGGCGGTATATTTTTTCTAACTCGGTTAGGATAGTTTCTTGTGTTTTATCTACACAGTTAATGGTGTGAGTTGCCCATTGTTTGTACAACGCGAGCCTTTCATTGTATAGCGCGTCTAAGGTTGTACCCTTTGCGACGGCTAAACCTCGGCTGCTTTGGTTGGTAACACGGCTTTGTAATGTTGCAAAATCAATATGCAAATACACGCATACCCCTATTTTTTGTAACCGCTGCATGCCGCTTTGGCTATACACCACACTGCCACCTGTAGCAACAATAGCATGATCTAAGTGGCTGTTTAGTAGCTGCTGCTCTTCTCGTTCACGCAGAGCAAGGTAACCATGCATATTTAAATAATTTTGTAGTGTATCACTTATCGCTTGCTGGATAAGTAGATCGGTATCAATAAAAGGTAAGGCACAACTTTTAGCTAGTTGTACACCTAATGTACTTTTACCTGCGCCGGGCATACCTATAAGAACAAGGCTTTTATGTGGTGCTTGCACGATCTTTTTCCTTTTCAACTTTTAACATTGCCTAATTATGTTTAGGCGTTTTCGGCTAACGGCTTATAAACCGATACACTATATTAAGTGTTTTTTGGCTAAGAATAAAACCTGCCAAAGCTAACACTGCCCATGCAGCGGCTATCCAGCCAAACAAAACGGGTGCATACATTAATGTTGACATCAGTGATTCTTGATAATAAAAAAACCACTGGTGCTCTTTAGGGAAAATCCAAATATGTAACTGGTTAAAGACCTGTTCTGCACCAAATATCACTAAAGGGCACGCTAATAGCAGTGCGACAAGGCCAACAGTTATCATGCTATGTTTAATCGTGGGGGCCGTCACACATACATGCAAAGGCTTATATAGAGCCAGTGCGACAGTAAACAGTGGCAAAGCTAACAGGCTCCACCAGAAAAGTGGCTTAAAGATATCTAATAAATTGGCTACGTCTTGCAGATGAATAACTTCTGGCTCGCGCAGTAAACGCTGAGTGCCATTACTTGTGGCCGCTTGATAGCTAATATCGGCCAAACCATTACCACTATTGTGCACGGCAATATTAATGGCTTTAAATGCCTCGACACGTTGTGCATAGGTGGTATCGGCAAAGCCTGCTTTATATTTATTTAGCGGGGCAAATTTATCGATGCCTTCTTTTATCCCTCCTATTTCATGGAATACGCCAAATAGAAAGTGGGTTTGGTAAAGTAAAAACCAACTTATTGCGATGCTAAATAAAAGCATATGTAAACTTAATACAAAAACGATAGGTTTTTTCATTGTTTTCCTCTTAACATTCAATATCTTCTTCGGACGTCTTATTGAGTGCCCACATCTTAATACCCCATATATAAGCTTTCAATTTCGATTAACACTTTTTTATATTTTCGTACATTACCTACCAGATGTATTTAATCCTTTAGATTAAACAAGTTATATTATGCATTTATTAACAAGACACAAAGAAAGAATACCTCTGGGTAGGAGGCCGTCGGATGCGAGATGCCGACGCAGAGCGTATAGGGACATATTTACAGGGTGCCCCATACGCAGGGGGATTCTTTTCAACTGTCCCAGTAGTATCTACGTGCCTTCTGCTCTTTTTATCGCAAACGCGCACAAAAACAGTGCAAGAAATAGTTTTCTAGCCATTTATTAATACACGAGTTTTCAACAAAAAACCTAAACAGCCATAAAAATGCTTTATATGTGCACTTTTTAGCACCATCTTAGGGTGGCATAAAAAATGCTATATTATTTATTTTTATTATAAAGGAACCATCATGTCTAACCGACTTAACTTGTTAGATTTTTCTAAAAGTAATATTCGTACGCTGCATCTTACATGGTTTGCGTTTTTTCTCACGTTTGTTGTGTGGTTTTCTCATGCCCCAATGAAACCCCTGATTATGGAGGCATTTGATTTAAGCCTTGCACAGTGGAAAGCTTTGCTTATATTAAACGTGGCGTTAACGATTCCGGCGCGTATTGTTATAGGCATGCTGGTGGATAAATTTGGCCCGCGTAATATTTACAGTGGTTTACTGATTATATCGGGCTTTTTGTGTGTAGCATTTGCCTGCGCTCAAAATTTTGAACAACTTGCCTTTTTACGCTTTTTAATGGGTTTTGTGGGTGCCGGTTTTGTAATTGGTATCCGTATGGTGGGCGAGTGGTTCCCTGCTCGCCAAGTGGGTTTAGCTGAAGGCGTGTATGGCGGCTGGGGTAATTTTGGTTCCGCAGCGGCGGCATTTACGCTACCCACACTTGCCCTTATTTATGGCGGCGATGATGGCTGGCGTTATGCTATTGGCTCAACGGGTATTATTGCGGGCCTTTACGGTGTGTTCTTTTATTGGCGCGCACGTAATACGCCAAAAGGCTCTACGTATTTTAAACCTAAAAAATCAGGTGGCTTAGAAGTTTCGAACAAAAAAGATTTTTGGTTTTACTGCGCAATGAATGTGCCTATGTACGTTATTTTAGCGGTATTAGCATGGAAACTGTCGCCATCAGGTGTTGGTTTACTCAGTCAAACAGCAACTTACATTTTATGGGCAGGTTTAGTTGCGCTGTTCGTTTTTCAGTTTTCTCAAATTTACAAAGTTAACAAAGAGATGCTAAACGGCGAGACTGTCCCTGCACATGACCAATATAAATTTAAGCAAGTGGCTGTGTTAAATTGGGCCTACTTTGTAACATTTGGTTCTGAATTAGCCGTTGTTTCTATGTTACCCGCCTTTTTCTTAGAGACGTTTACCAGCCTATCGCTTGCGCAAGCGGGTATGCTGGGTGCCGCTTTTGCCTTTATGAACTTATTAGCCAGGCCCAGTGGTGGCTACTTAAGTGATAAATTTGGCCGCCGCAAATCACTCTCTATTTTTATTATTGGCTTAGCGATTGGCTATATGATGTTGTCGCAAATCACATCTGGCTGGCCGATTGCTTTTGCTGTATTGGCTGTCATGTTTTGCTCATTTTTCGTGCAAGCAGGCGAAGGCGCTGTATTTGCCATTGTGCCTTTAGTTAAACGCCGTATGACCGGACAGATTGCGGGTATGGCAGGTGCTTACGGTAACGTAGGTGCAGTTACTTATTTAACGGTGTACAGTTTTGTGGATGCCAATACCTTCTTTATGATTATTGGCGCATCGGCTGCATTTGTGTTTATTATTGTGCAGTTTTTAGAAGAACCAGAAGGACACATGACAGAAACACTCGAAGATGGCACTGTACAGAAGATACAGTTAACGTAATAATTCATCGTGTATGGTCGTATCATTTGACAGTGATAATGACGTTTACTCACTCTTACACCGCAGTCAAGCTACCTTGACTGCGGTGTTTTTATTTGGGGCTCCTTGATGGAACACACACCTGCCACACTTGACGTTAGCATTGCACAGCTCAGCGATAAAGGTAAAAAAAGCGAAAACCAAGATACGATTGGTGCACGGATTCCTGAAGGGCAAGCCCTTAAAATGAAAGGCATTGCCATTGCCACAGCCGATGGCGTAAGCAGCAGTAACGCAGCTAAGCTAGCCAGCCAAACGGTGGTGTGCGGTTTACTAACCGATTACTACGCCACACCCGACACATGGCGCACTACGCAATCGGTCACTCAGGTTTTACAATCACTCAATCGTTATTTATGGAGCCAAAGCCAAAATAATGTGCAATCGGAAGGGCAACTCACCACATTAAGCATGTTAATTTTAAAAGGCGATAAAGCCTTCGTTTTTCATGTGGGAGATAGCCGTATATACCGCTTACGTGATGGTGTTTTAGAGCAATTAACACGTGATCATAACCAACGTATGAGCGCGACTAAAACCTACTTAAGCCGTGCAGTGGGGGCTGATTCCAGGCTAGAAATAGACAATTTAAGCGAGCAATTAAGCCAAGGCGACCGCTATATTTTGACCACCGATGGCATCCACGATGCGCTCGGCCACAGCGATTTTACCGCCTTAGTGCAAGACACCACCACGCACCCCGATGACCTTTGTCAGGCGATTCATAACGCCGCTTTAGACGCAGGCTCTCAGGATAACCTCAGCATTCAAATTGTGGATGTTAATACCATTGGTACATCAGACCAAGCCGATGCGATTGACGTGTTATCGTCATTGCCTTTTCCGCCGTTTTTAAAGGTAGGCGAAATTATAGATGGGTTAACCGTTGAAAAAATCTTACACGAGTCTGAGCGCAGCCAAGTGTATTTAGTCAAAACGCCAGAAGACACCCGCTTAGTCATGAAAACGCCATCGGTTAATTATGTTGACGATAGCGCCTACATTGAACGCTTTATTTTAGAAGGCTGGATTGGGGCGCGTATACATCACCCCAATGTGATTAAAGTTGTCACCCCTAAAACGGCGCCCACATTTTTATATTATTTAACAGAGTATATAAACGCGCCAACACTTGGCCAAATTATTACGCAGCGCGCACCGTTAAATGTGATTGATGCGGTCGAGATTATTGAACAAGTAATCAAAGCTGCACGAGGCCTGCATCGTAAAGATACACTTCACCAAGATATTAAACCCGACAATATATTATTAAGCCAAAAAGGTGCCATGTTAATTGATTTTGGTGCCTGCTATGTGGCTGGCATACATGAAGTGGGTCACCATTTAGAACATCAAGAAATTTTAGGCACAGCTACTTATACCGCACCCGAATACCGTTATGGCGGTACTATTGGTATGCATAGTGAGCAGTTTTCCATTGCTGTTATTATGTATGAATTGCTTACAGGTAAGCACCCCTACGGCAACAAATTTGAGCAAGCAAAAAGTTACGATGATTTTAAAAAATTAACGTATCTGCCTGCGCATAGCGTTAACCCTTTGGTGCCCGTCTGGCTTGACCGCGCATTAGAAAAAGCCCTCAGCATTAAAACAGATCATCGATATGATCGATTGTCGCAATGGCTAGTCGATTTACAGCGGCCTAACCCTGCATGGCTCACACGAACAAATAGCCCGCTGATAGAAAAAAACCCTTATTTAGTTTGGCAATGCTTAGCGGCTCTAGGCTGGGGCGTAGCTATTACTTTGGCATTATTGCTAGCGGGTAAAAATTGATTAAAATAAAATAAAGTAAACAATCGATACTTTGAAACCAGCAATAGCCGTTACGCTTTTAGCCTAATTAGGCTCACTGATTTAATATCCATGCATGCGCGGTATAATTATTTCAAATACAATATCGCTTTATACCATTGTGAATGGCATTATAAAACAACCACTTACTCATTATTAGCGGGCGAATAACTATAATATTATGAAAAAACTTTTGATTCCTATTTTAATGGCCTCTGCGCCATTGAGCTTTGCCGCTCAACCTAACCCCACAACACCAACCTCTATTAAAACGGCTACAAGCATTGTGTACGATGCCACTGAAGATTTTACAGTTTTAGATGCAGGCACAGCCCCTTTTTATAAAGATAAACGCAATGATGCACTGGGCATTGATGCTCGCGTACACGCGTTTCGCAATGAGTTTGCTCGCGCCAGCCGTGAGTTTGACGGCAAAAACGGCGCATACGACATCACTATTACGCCACTTACCGAAGAAGACGGCGAACCGCTTTATCGCCTATTAGTTAACGGTAAAATTGTGGGCAGTTACCGCAGCTCTTATATTGGTGAAGGCTCACCAAACGATTTAAAGCCAGAGCACCATACTTGGCGCAACATTACGCTGCAAAAGGGCGATACATTAAGTGTTGAATCTGCCGCGCACACTAACGGTGAAATACCCGAACACGGCGGGACGGCATGGGCGCGTGGGCGCTGGCAAGATATTACCCTCAACACTGCAAAAAAAGGCGCACTGCCCCGCCCGCAATTTCGCCCACGCAACGATTTACTCATAGCCCAATTTGATTTAAAACCCGACGCCGATGATTTACATGCGGTGGCCGCGCTAGGCTCACTGCTTAAACACCCCGACGCTAAAAACGTGAATACATTAGCAGTATCAGGCACTGTGGGTATTCAAGGTGGCACCTATTTACCGGCTCGTGATTTATTCAGCTTAGCGTTTGGCCGAGAAAACTTACACTGGGTGGATGCCAATAAAAATTGGGATAACGCCGCACAGCAAGTGCGCAACCAAGTACGCGCGGTTTTGGCTAAGGGCGGACAGGTTTTTGTACAAGAAGCCGGGCAATCTGACTTTACGCGTGATTGGGTGGAGAGTTTATTACAAGCAGGTATTGCTCCTTCCGTTATTAAAAATAATATTATTGTGGTGCAGCACAGTGCTTGGAATGAAAAACACACAACATCCGAGGATTTAGCCTTTATTCAACAACATACACGCTATCAAACCGTTAACGATGGCAACGAACCTATGCGTGAGTTTGATCGCTCAAAAAGACGCGGCCCTTTAACTCCGAAATACGTCAGCGATGATAAACGCTGGATTAAAACCGCTATATCTAAGAAAAACGGCAATATGCATGCACGTAAGTTGTGGTCGGAAGCTAACCGCTTACTTAAAAAAAGTGGGTTTGATAAACACTACTCTGTTATGCCTAAAGGCGGCGTGGATTTTTCTGATACGGTTGAAGCTTGGTGGATTTTTGATTTAGGACATCGTGCGCCATCTGTACATGGGTTTTGGGATCGCTATGTGACCGATGTCACACTCGATAAAGTGGCACCACCCAAAGGCCGACTGGCCGTTGTGATTGACGGTAACTCGCCCGACCCTGACGATATTGGCGCAACACCCGTGATGTTTGGCTTATTACAACAAACAGGTTTAAGTGACCGTTTAGTGCATTTGTCCCATTCGTGCGATCTTGACCCATTTCGTAATAAAGGTAAGCAACAAATTAATGCCGAAAACGAAGCGCGCCGCCAAAAGGTACTGCATGCATTAAGCGGAAAAGGTACAAAACTTTTTGGGCCATTTAAAAATTTACGCGATTACTACAACTGCCGCGTTGACCAAGAAGGCGCAAAAAATGACTTAGCCGATGCCATTAATGCTTCATCTAAATCGGACCCTTTGTGGATTATTGAAGCAGGCGAACCCGATTTAATTGGTTATGCCCTTCAAGATTCAAACGCCGACAAACATCAATTTGTGCATGTGATTTCACATCACCCTGCTAACGATAACAGCGGTGATTATTTCACATGGAAACAAATTTTAGATTTTGGCGTGACCGAGCATCAAATTGGCGATCAAAATGTGGGTTTACAAACACCTATGTACCCTTGGGATTGGGCCAAAGACCACAGTAATAAAGGTATTGCGTTTATTTGGGAAAAACTAGCCTATGCCGAGCAAGATGGCGTGGTGAAATTTCAAACCAATAAATTTGATTGCTCAGACGCTGGCATGGTGTACTGGTGGATTACAGGCGCAAACAAAGGCGGCAACAATACGGCAACCGTATTTGACATGAAAGATATGTTACTAGATAAATAATGCATTGGTAACAACATCGATGATGAATAGCCATCAATAAAAAGCCCCGCTAACACTCTATTGGCGGGGCTTTTTTGTGTTGATGTGCTTAACACTGGCTAAAATAGTGTACGACTAGATACAATTATTAACGATCAAAACTCGCAATACCTTGTATACCTTGCGCAGGTAGCAATGTGTCTTCTCGCTCAACTAATGTCAGTGCACCATTGGTTTGGTTAACACTAAACGCAGAAATCACACCCGCTGCGGCATCAAGAGAATATAAAAACTGTTGATCACCAGCAAAGGTCATGTCAGTGGGTGCCGCAGCCGTTGTCGCCGCTACACTTTCGAGTAAACTTACGCCACCGAGACGATCAACACTAAATGAGCTAATAGAGTCAGATAAGGTATTGGACACATACCCAAAACCGTTATCGTGAATCACGACCCAGCATGCTGCAGCCTGATCGAGCGGCACAAGCTGTGATACGGGTGTGAGTGTGTTATCGCTATTAGTTGATGAAAAACTGGTTACAGAACCCGAGCCAGCTTCTGCGACAACAGTGGTTCCAAAACGCGTGGTTGAAAAAGCAAAGGGCACAACGCCCGGCGTAGCTGTAGATGTAAATTCACCTACAGGTATACCCTGCGCATTTAAATCAATAGTCAATATTTCTTGCCCCGCGCCATTCACAATAATGACATGCTGATTAAGCGCATCGACACCCACTTGCCCTGGCGTAAATACATTATTAAACGGCACCTCTGTTGCACCCTCTTCCAAACCAAGTGAGACACGTGAACGCTCAATTAACTTACCGTTTTGTAATGAAAACGTTGTTAATGTGCCTTCTCCACCCGCATTAAGTACATACACGTTACCTTCATTAACAGCTGTGCTCACAGGTAAACTACCGCCAGAAGGTACATTATCTGTTACCGATAACCGCACACCAAAATCACCGACCTTGATCACGGATATGGTGTTATCACCTGCATTAACAGCAATCAACGACTGGCTATTTTTATCATACGTTAATGAATTTTGTGAACCAAGCGGATCGGCAGGTGCATTATCACCCGCGCCTTCCCCGCCCGTAGGTGTGGTTTGGCCATGTAAAAAAGTGAGCTGGCCTTGCTTGCTGCGCTTATACACTAAAATTTCATTGGCGTCGGGCTGATTACTCATGATAAAAACCGAGCCACCACGGTCTTTATCAAAAGCACTACCCAATGCAAAAGCGGGAGTGCTCATTGTTGAAAAGGTGGCCGCTACACATGTAACAGCTAAAAAATGAGTCAATGTGTTTTTTGAAGGTAATGTTTTTTGTTGTGTGTGTTGAAGCATGATAGTTGCCTTTTTTTATTGTTTATAGAGCGCCTGATATACGGCTTTTTGTAAACTCACAACAATATTAAATAAAAAAACAAAAAAATGTATCACGTTAAATATTTTAACCTCACATTTCCTTAACACATTTATAAAAAATATAATAACGTGCCAATACCCGCTTGCTAACTCCGCATCGGCGCGCATTACATCACCTATAAATTGCTTAAACACAATGGTGTATTCATGACTACAATTAAGTGAATCTTTTACTTATTTCACTACATTGACGGCTACACACTATTTATGTCTGATGATTTTTACAAAAAACACATTACTTCACTTGGGGAAACCCATGGCGTTGTTGCTACACAAGATATTTTAAATGACAAAGGTCAGAAACTGGTGCCAAAAAACCAGCTCCTAACGTCACAAACAATAGAAAAAGTCATTAACTTCAAACTGTTAAAGCCTATTGAAGAATTAGTTGCCGTAGAAAAAGAAATCACAGTCAGCCAGCTGTATAAACTTTTTGTACGGTATATGCGAGAAAGTATTGATTTATCTGATATTTATGAGGCTTCGGCCTTTAAAGATAAGCTTGCCAGTTTTTGTGAATTTGCACTGGCCTCCCCCTTGGCTAAACAGAAGCTTACGGTGATGCATGTTCAGTTACACAGTACATTTCAACAAACACTTTTTACTGCTTGGTTCAGCGCCCATATTTATACAGAGCTTGGTAAGCCTTTACACGATACGCAACAAGCATTTTTAGCGGCTTTATTACGTGATATTGGTCTAATGCACATTGACCCAAGCATTCTTTCAACGAAAGAAAAGCTGAGCCAAAACCAATGGAAACAACTTACATCACACCCCATAATATCAAGTAAAATTGCTGAAAATATAGCTTACGCAGATGACATATGTATACGCGCTATTGCAGAACACCATGAAAGTTCTGATGGGGCAGGTTTTCCAAAGGGCAAAAAAGAAAGCCAGTTAAACGCATTAAGCCAAGTATTAAATATGCTAGACAGTACTTTTGCTGTTTATAAAAAATCGTATTTGCCTAACAAACGGCATATCTCTGATGTTTTACCCGTGTTACAAATTAGCAACCGCCCCATGATAAGCGATGAATTTAAAGCGTTACTCACTATACTTAAAATAAGCCAAGTTACCGAACACACCGTTATTACCGATCAAAAAATTCAAGACGTGATAAATGAGATCGAACAAGCTTACCATTACATTAACCATCATATGCATATTACGTTACGTATAATTGGGCTGCTTAAAAATGAAAATAATCAAACATTCAATGCCATTAAACGTAAATATGTACAGGTACAACAAACCATTACTCAATCGGGGTTAATTAACGATGCCTATTTACGCTGGTTGATACAGGTTAAAGAGAAAAAAATTGTATCGGCATTAAGAGAAGCCGAAGATGCTTATATGATGATGCGTGAGGTCACCTACCACCTAGATAAACTCGATACGTTATTGAGCGTATTATTAAGTGATAACACATTAAATGTGTCGTTTGACAATATAAAACAGCTGCAAAACGATTTAGCACTCAAGCCCAAACCTGTTTTTACTCAATTATAACCACAAAAATAACGCTCACTGCGTCCCAAGGTATAACAACTAAGAGCGATCTTGCCGTTTTTTAAAAAGCCATGACTGGATTACCGCTTAAAGTGAGCAAAACTTATACATACAATGGATACATCTCATAACGCTGTTATGGTTTGTAAGCCATAAGTTGTTTGGTAGTTGTAGATATGCCCTGTATCATACGCGATAAAATATAAAGCCTTTTTAGGATCAAGTGTGCAACAAAACCAAAGCAATAAACAGCCTACCCCCCAACCCAGACAGTCACTTATTTACACACCTGGTCTATCACCCAAAGATGAAGCGGTGGATCATGATGGTTCGGTAAAACCTCACTGGGATTACTTACTAAAAAGCGTGAAGACAATGGGCGTCAGTACTATCGAAAAACGCCAAATCAAAGCAGACCGTATTTTACGTGATGACGGCGCCACATATAACCTCGACACGCCCGACAATAGCCGTGATCAAACCTGGGACCTTGACCTTATTCCCTCTATTATCAGTAGCCAAGAATGGGGCACGATTGAAGCGGGTTTATTAGAGCGATCAGAATGCTTTAACTTATTACTGCGTGATTTATACGGTCCACGCCAATTAATCAGCAGTGGCGTTATCCCACCTGAGGCATTGTATGCACATAACGGGTTTTTACGTGCTTGCCAAGGCATACAATTACCTGGCGAACATGAACTTATATTGCACGGCACCGATTTAATCCGAGATGATAACGGCCAAATGCGTGTGCTCACAGACCGTACACAATCACCGAGCGGCGCTGGCTTTGCTCTTGAAAACCGCACCGTTATGTCGCGTGTCTTCCCCAGCTTATTCAGAGACAGTCATGTCCACCGCCTAGCTAGTTTTTTTCAGCGTGTCAGAACCACACTCGCCAACCTCGCCCCCCACGAAGATCAACCTTTAATTGTTGTGTTAACCTCTGGCGTGCGCAATGAAGCTTACTTTGAGCATGCCTATCTTGCCAATTATTTGGGCTTTCATTTGGTACAATCCGGTGATCTAGTGACCCGTAACGGGTACGTTTGGATGAAATCTCTTGACGGTCTTAGCCGTGTTGATGTGATTTTAAGACGTGTCGATGATTGGTTTTGTGACCCTGTAGAGTTACGGTCTGATTCACAGTACGGTATAGCCAACCTTCTTAATGTTGCCCGTGCCGGACGGGTTGCTATTGCAAATCCATTAGGTTCGGGGATTTTAGAAAATCCGATTCTGCTCAAATACTTACCACAAATATCAAAAGCCTTAATAGGAAGAGAACTGCGTTTAAACAGTATTCCTACTTACTGGTGTGGCGATACAGTCGATCATAGCTATGTAAAAACCTATATTGAGCAGCTGATTATTAAGCCAATCTCTCGCTCAAATAAACAAAACAGTATACACGGCGGCCAATTAACCCATGCTGGCCGACGCGAATTATTAAACCGTATTGCTGGCAACCCTATGCAGTGGATTGCTCAACCGATTGTTAATGCATCTACTGTTCCTACGTATAATAATGGGGTGCTGTCTCCTCGCCCTAATGTATTACGAAGTTTTACCGTCGCATCGGATAGCTCTTATGCTGTTATGCCTGGCGGTTTAACACGTGTAGGAGCGGAAGATAATAATTTTGTATTAGCGAATCAACCCTGCTCAACCAGTAAAGATACATGGGTCATTGCCTCTGAACCTGAGCGTCAATTAAATACAGCAAGCTCATCGGATAACGCCCCAGCACGAGACGCTAATCTTATTAACTTACCTAGTCGTGTGATTGAAAACCTTTTTTGGCTTGGTCGGTATGCAGAGCGTACCGAAGCATCACTGCGTTTATTACGTACCGTGTTTATGCTTATTAATGGCGAAGAGCCTTTGTCTGATCATTGCCGTAAAACATTGCTGGAAACCGTGACCGAAGTAACTGCGACACAACCTGGTTTTATTGATTGTGACTCTAGCCTTGTTCTCGACCCCGAAACGGAGCTGTTAAATATCATTAAAGATGGCAACCGTGTGGGAAGTATTCGCTCAAATCTCAACGCCATGATTACCTGTGCAAGCGAATCAAAAGAGCAGCTTTCATCAGATACATTACGTGTTATTAACGATATTCGCGATATTCTATACGACCTTGATGAAGCGCTTGAGGGTGGAATGGCCTCGGCACCCGAAGAGGCGCTTGACCCCCTCGTAACAGCACTCATGGCGTTAGCTGGATTATCACAAGAGAGCATGGTGCGCGGTATGGGTTGGCGATTTATGGATATTGGCCGTAGACTCGAACGCAGCCTGCAAACCACGGTAATTATTAACAAGTTAATTGTTCCCGAAGTACCTGAAAATGATCAAAATACGCTAATATTAGCTATGCTTATGACGCTTGAGGTACTGATTAGTTATCGACGTCGTAACCGCGCACGTATGGGCGTGCAAACGAGCTTAGATTTAGTGGTTATGGATTGCAATAACCCCCGATCTGTTTTGTATCAAGTAGAACGCTTATGCCAACATGTAGAAATGCTGCCCAAAGCCAATGATATACGCCATGAGCTTAGCCCAGAACAACGGGCCGTGCTAGAAGCGCAAACACTCATTAAATTGTCATTACTGACCGAGCTCAGCTCACGTGAAGAAGGGCATCGTAAAAAATTGAAAAATCATTTAAATAAACTTAAACATGCTTTTTTTAATATCAGCGATATCATTACGGACAAGTATTTTGACCACAGACAACCATCTCAACAGTTGGTCGGTACCATTTGGGAGGAAGATCAATGAAGTACCGCATTCAGCATGTGACAGAATATGAATACAGTGGACGCGTATCGCATTGTTATAATGTTGCGCACCTCATACCGCGCTCAACATCTAGGCAAAACTGCCTCAGTAATACCGTTAATATAACCCCTACAACATCTTTTTCTGATAAGCGTACAGACTATTTTGGTAATACAGCTTACCATTTTGAAATTCAGCGTCCCCATCAAAAACTCATTATAGACTCGGTGACAGTTGTCGAGACGCAACCCCAAGCTCGCTCAATGAATCTTGAATTTGGCTTAACATGCAAACAAGTAAAAGATCGAATGGCAATATCGACTAACACCAGCGATTTAGCTGCACGTGAGTTTATTTTAAGTTCACCCATGATCAAAACATCATCAAAATTAAAAGAGTTTGCTGCTTCTTTTTTCCCAGATGATAAACCTTTTTTATCTTGTATGATGGCATTTACTCAATATATTTTTAAAGATTTTGATTATGACCCTCAATCAACAACGGTATCGACGCCGCTCGAAACTGTTCTTAAAAACAAGAGCGGTGTCTGTCAGGATTTTGCACATTTACAAATAGGGTGTTTACGATCATTGGGTTTTTCCGCTAAATATGTTTCAGGTTATATAGAAACATTACCGCCACCAGGGCAAGAAAAATTAGTCGGTTCTGATGCCAGCCACGCTTGGGTTTCGGTTTATTCTCCCGATGATGGTTGGTCTGAATTTGACCCAACTAACAATTGCGCGGCACATGAACAACATATTGTTACGGCTTGGGGTAGAGATTATTTTGATATTACGCCACTCAAAGGGGTTATTTATGGCGGTGGCGAGATGCCACTAATGAAAATAATGGTCGATGTTAGACGCGTTAAATAATGCGGTTGTACACACAGTTAAAGCCATGGGCTACAGTCTATGCAGGTTAAAGAGCATACCGACTGACTCTAGCAGAGGCTCAAGCCTTTTAAATAATGAACCTCAATCTAACAACCCACACCACTTTATGTTAACCACACATGTAATAGTGACAATCTTCTATTCATGTCTCTTCGTTTATCTTTTGTAGCTGCAATTTTAGTGCTATTGCACGGTTGCGTATTTTTTCTAGGGAATCTCTGATTAACCTCGTAGCGTTTCTGCGTGACCTAGACCCTTAGCCCTAATCAAAATAATAACAACGCAAGTGACTGCTCTAGGCCATGCCCTCCGGGGCTTTCAGAAAACTATCAAGCGCTACTCTTAAGCACTAGAGAACCGGTCTGTGTTGACTTCGCTCAAAGGGCAACCAGCCCGCCTTTCTCAGCCGCCTAAACAGGCAGACTTTCTGAAAGCCAGAGATACCGCGAGTCTAATCAGAGGTTCCCTAGGTAATAGTACTATGGCAACCTTAATTATTTATCTACTGGTCTTTGTTCAGTGCTGAAAACTTCTCTGCCATAGTAGGATTTTTCTTTGTGAGCTTTTTCACCGTTAAATCATCGGCTTTATTATTGGCTAAACGTAAATTATTTTCTGAGCCAAGCAAGGCATCTTTTGTTTTTTGCAGGTGTGTAATCGTTTTATCTATTTCTGTTATGGCTGTTTTAAATTTTTTGGACGCTAAATCATAGTTGCGTGCAAATCCAGACCTAAAAGCATCAAGCTCACTTTCAAACTGCGTGATATCAATATTTTGCTCTTTGACGATCTCTAACTCCGTTTTATATTGCAGTGCGTTTTGAGCTGCATTTCGAAGTAACGTAATAATAGGAATAAAAAACTGAGGGCGTATCACATACATTTTAGGGTAACGATGAGACACATCGACTATGCCCGAGTTATATAGCTCACTTTCAGGTTCAATCAATGAAACAAGTACAGCGTACTCACAATTTTTTTCATTACGGTCTTTATCTAACTCTTTTAAAAAATCTTCGTTTTTCTTTTTTGTTGCTGTTTCGTCGTTTTCATTTTTCATCTCAAACATAATCGAGACGTTTTCAATATTGCTTTCGGTACAATCTCTAAAGATGTAATCACCTTTGCTTCCTGATCGTGCATCATTGTCTTTTTCAAAGTATGCACGGGGAAACGCCGTAGCACGTATACGGTTAAACTCTGTTTCACAATGCTGCTCGAGCGTTTCACCTACCATTTTGGTTGATAAACGTGCTTTCATATCACGCAAGCGCTCTATTTCTATTTCACGATCATTGATTTGCGCCTCATAACGTTCTTTTAATGCTTTTTCAGCAATTTCCTTTTCTAATTTTGCTGTTTTTAATTGGTTGTCTAATTGATCTCTTTCTCTTTCAGATTGATTAACAGCTTGCGCAATAGCGTATTTTTGGGACTCTTCATTTGCAGAAATTAAGGCTTTAAGCGAGTGTATTTCCTGTTCTTTTGTGGCTGAATCAGCTTGTAATTTATTATGATGCTGAGCTTGTGCGAGTTTTAATGCACTCTCATTATCTTGTTTTGTTTGTTTTAATGCTTGTGTTAACGCATCATGCGATTTTTCACTGTCTTTGAATGCTTGCTCAACAGCACGATTCTTTTCTGCTTTCGCCGCTTTAAGTTGAGACTGAAGCATGTGTAACTCACTTTCTTTTTCAAATGCGGTTTTTTGTATCTGGCTTTGTACTTCCGCTTTAGCAAGTGCAACAGCGCTCTGCTTTTCTTGTTCAGCAAGTTGAAGACGGTCTTTTAGTTGTTGGTCAAATTCACTATCACGCACTTGCTTTGCAATATCGGCATAACCAGCTTCGTCAATGTTAAAAGCTTGATGGCAGTGTGGGCAGTTTATTTCATGCATGCTTGCGTCCTTTAAAATAAAGAGAGTATGTTGAGCGTTTTATATCAGTGAAATAGATGGCGTATTTCGCCTAAAGACTGGCCGAGGTTAATCAGAGGTTCTCTAGGGCGATTAAACATTAAAAAATAATTTTTATAGCGTTAAGCTCTATTCTAATGCCCTTTATAAATCCAATCTATTAATATTGCGTAACTGTTTAGTATTTTTAACATTTCATACTGAAGGTATTTGATATATGTCTATGCGTTTTTTAGGTGTTTCGTGTGTTATTTTGAGTTTAGGCAGTGAACCTGTCTTGGCTAAGTTTGATTGGGCGTCTGTTACATTAGATAACGATATTATTGTTAATAGTGATAGCGGTTATACGAATGGCATCTATTTCTCACTTTTTGATGTTCGCTATGACGATCAAAATGGAAAAAGTGGTTTACTTACTCGTCCATTGGCTTTTTTGCAAAGTCATAACACGCATGCTGTTAACGCATACACTTTTGGGCAAGCGATGAATACCCCAACAGATATTACGGTAGCTAACCCGCCATTAGATACTCTACCCTATAGCGGCTTATTGTACGTTACAAATAGTTTTATCACATTTGGAAACAATCGTGCTGACCGTATTAGTACAACTCTTGGTGTGGTTGGACCAGCCTCACTGGCGGAACCGAGTCAAAAGACTATTCATAAGTTAATTGGTTCTGACAAACCTAAAGGCTGGGATACACAGCTTGAAAATGAGCTCGTCTTTCAATTTACCCGTGCACGTTTGTGGCGGAAGCCAATATCAGATGGACAAGATTTTTTGCTGACGGCAGGCGCTGAGTTAGGGACGTTACAAAGCGGTGTTTCGGGCAGTGCTATTTATCGATTTGGTAAGCGCTTACATACTGGCTACTCTACGCCTTTACTTAGCCATAATCGTTTAGCTAACCCTGCTGCTATTGATGGCGGTTGGTATGGTTACGCGGGCATTGAAACACGGTACACGTTTAATCAAATTATTGCCGACGGAAATACGTTTGAAAATAGCCGGAGTGTCGATTATAGAAAATTAACAGTGGGTATTACATTAGGCTTTGCGTATTCGTGGTCGGATTATTCTTTATCGGTTGCTTTGCGCGATACCAGTGTAGGTTCTGCGCGCTTTAATAATGCCGAAGATGATTTAACACGTTACGGTACTTTTACGTTTGGTAAACGTATTTAAATATATGGCTTCATTTGTTAGTTATGAAGCCATATTTATAAGGGCAGTTTAGTTGTGATCTTATTTCGATGTAAGTGCTTACTTACAGACGCTGCCTGTTAGTCTTGGTATCTGTGTATTGCCGTTGTGCGTACCCTGCACACCAATTTCGATTGTTTGGCCTGGCTCAATGGAGAAATTCCAGCCTAAATGGCTTGCTGTGTATGGGCCTGTTCCGGATACGTTCGCGCTCCATGTATTTGTTACAACGGTACTATCGGTATAATCCCAATTAATGTCCCAACCGTTAACACTTGTTGTGCCGGTGTTGGTGAGACGAATACTCGCGACAAAACCATTATTCCAACTATTCGAAATAATGTAATCACACATCACGCTGCCAGTTGTATCTGCAGGGTTACTATTATCGATAGGCGGTGCGGTTACGGTGATGGTTTTTCTAATCACGTTTGTTTTATCACCGTCACTTACCGTTAATGCGATCATATAATCACCACTGGCTGCAAATGTGTAGCTTGATTGCTGTCCTGTAGCAACGGCAATATCTGAAAACTGCCAGTTAAAGGATAATGCATTTGGGCCGTCAACATCGGATGAATTAGTCGCATCGACATTAACTGTTAGGTTATTTGTCGTGTAGGTAAACTCAGCGACAGGAGCGATGTTGTTTTCTGGTTGTTCTGGATCGACGGGCGTTTGGTCGGTGTTTTGGTTAATGTTAAGAGTAATGCGTGCAGCGGCCGATGATGCACCGTTGTTATCGGTAACCGAAAAGCTAAACGTGTCTCTTCCTGTGAAATCGGTATTAGGTGTATAGAGTGCAGTTTGCCCTGATAACGACACACTGCCGTTATTTGGCTGCTCAATAATGGTGTATTGTGTAATACTGCCATCGCTGTCTGTGCCCCGTAATTCAATTGAAACAGCGTCGTTTTCACGAGAGCTGACAGTGTTAGCTTGTGCAACAGGTAATTGATTAATGGGTGTTATGTCATTTTCATTGGTAAATGTGACATCTAAACATCCATGAAAGCGTTCAAAGGTAAACTGATTACGCCCCCATTCCCCATAAATAACATGCCTACCTTCGCGTACAGGAACATTACATTTTGTGGTAAATGTGGCTTCTCCTATATTTGAAATAACATTAGGGTTACCAGTTGGTTGCATGTCGTTATAGGCCAAGTCGCAAAATGGCGTGGCCTCAAAATCACTCCACGTTAGTGCTACGCCGGGTTGATAAATAAAATCAGGCTTGGTTATATAATATACAAACTCTTCAGTATCATCAAAATGCGGCCCCCATTGTATGTCCCATTTAATGTCCATTGGGCCTGCTGTAATGGAGGTTGCTGGCCAAGTAGTTGCTGTATCCCAGGGCGTGAAATTATTGCGGTCATCCCATGTTTCGCTATTGAAGCCACACACATTAGTTGGCAACGGCGTAACGCCTTTACGCCCTATATCGTGCGTTAGCACGCTCATAAACTCATAACCACCTGCTTGGTCACTGGCAAATGCGTCTCTGCACGCAGGGTGGGTGGCATTGTGAGGCTTTTGATCTTCGGCTAAGCCACACACGGCATTACGTGCGGGTGGATCGATCATTAAACCGTGACCAATTACATGTGTACATGTACTGATCAATATTAATGGGAGTAATTTATGATATGTCATGTTATTTCCTTATATTATTTTATTTATTGTTTTTTTAAATTTCAGATAGGTTTTATCTTTTTTTACCTCTATGTATCGGTATGTAGTATATCTCGATACATAGAGGCTTGTACGCAGATAAACGTGCCAATCCATGACGGAAAGATTTTTCGTGATTGCTCACGTTGTAGGTTGATGTGAATGCCTCACGCTTTCTGCTTAATCGACCAACGGTAGCTTTTCTACAGACGTAAGCTCTGGGCTTCCACCCTGTCTGCCGCTGCCCGCGCCAATATAGAGATTATTATCGTGTACAACGAGATTGGATCCATGCCTTGCTGTATTAAGAGGCGGTAATTGCTTCCATGTATTATTTTCTATGCTGTATCGGTATACGGTTCCAACGGCAGGCTTATGTTTATTTTCGCCGCCAATAAAGTAAATATAATTGTTGTGCGCTATGCTTCCTGCACCTGCTGCTGGTACAGGTAATGTTGTTGGCAAAGTGGACCATGTTCGGGTTTCGATATCGTATATGTCCATAGTGTTAATGACTTCACCAAAAAATGCCGTAAAGTTTTCAGGGTAATGTACGCTGGTATTTCTCCCACCAAGTGCAATTAATGTATTATCTATAGCCACTACATTGTTATGGTCTCTTATATGAGGCGCATTAGGTAACGTTTCCCACATATTATTGGTTATGTTGTATACATCAACCATGTTTGTTGTGCCTGATGTGTGACCGTTTTTTATACCTCCGACTATATATATGTTGTCGTTATGTATTGTGACGCCAGCAGCACCTCTTCTTCTTTCTTTTGGAATGCTCATGACTTCCTTCCATTGTGATGCCTTGATATCAAATGTATAAATTTTATCAAGCGGTTCTTCACTTGGGTATTTGCCTGTTAGCCCCGTAATGATCCAAATGTTATTTTCGTAAGCAACAGGCGTAATATGATGCATTTCAACGGGTGGTTTGGGGAGCTGTTTCCATGTTTTAGAATTGAGATCTAATACTTCCGTTAATTTATTGCCTCTACCGCCGATGAGCAGCAATTTACTGTTAACCGCCACGAAACCGTTTTCATGTCTCTTTGTAGGCTGGTTAACTGTTTCGACGGTTATCCATTTTGCTTGCGATGAAAAGCTACATATTATGATAATCAATGCTAAATATTTCATTTGTACTCCGTACGTTAAATCACGTTATATATTAGTTAAATGTTTTAGTTATTAAGTATATATATTAATAAGTTACATAAAAGAAGAATGTTTATTATTCTTTTAAAAACAAGAGTTTACCTTTTATTTAGACTACTAAAGTGTGTCAATACACGTCTTATGGTGTGTCGAAACACAGATTCTGGTGTGTAAAAGCGTGTTTATAGGTGTTTCGATACATAATAACTGTGTGTGTCAATACACGTCCCATAGGTGTGTGAATACACGATTTAAGCGTGTGTCAATACACGTTTTGACCCTTTTATCGTTAGTTTTACCATTATTGCTTACAAATCCTCCATTTCGATCGATTTATTCACCTGGTGTGTCAAAACACAATTGCAATTTTTGTGTTCCTTTTTTAATAGCATACGGGCGCTTTTTTACGTTTATGTTTTTGATGGGATATTCGTGTGTGAATACACGATTGACGATTTAAATTAATATTTTTGTTGGTGTGTGAATACACGATATACCTGATTGGTTATATATTATCGTGTTTCTACACACCTTTATGCCTATGTTTATATGCTTAATGTAGTTGTGATATTTAAGCTATTACGCTGTAAGCCCTATGAAATATACATTGATGGGAAGAACGTTACTTTTTTATTGGGCTTTATCGTTTTTTGTTCGTGGTTGTTCGAATAGGTATATTCACTCTAAACCGTGCTTTTATATTTAATAACAGCCGTTTGAGTCTGTTATTGTTGGGTCGTTCTTTTATTATAGTCGTGTTATTAGGGTGTTTTGTGGCGTGCGCTTTATGAATATTGCTTTTTTTATGATTTTTTCTATCGAATACTGCATTAGTGCACGTGAGCTTATATTGCTAACCCACATTTAATACGAATGTTTGAGGTATTTTTATATGATGAGGACGGGTTTCATTTGCCAGAATAAGTTTACGGTTGTGTTATATAGCGATGGCAGGTGTTTTATAGGGCGTAACGCGTTTGGGTAAAGGATTGCTCTAGATAGATATAGGGTGCAGATCTGGCTGCACCCCTGTAATAGATATTACGCTAATGTAAGATTTTTTTCTTTTTGTGCTTTATGAATGCCTTTTTTATCATTCATAACAATTAATTTTTCTAGTGAGCCTTTTGCGCCTTTTTCATATGAGATAAAATAATCGGGTATATTTTGTTTGGCTTCCGCCTTTTTAAGCATGCGCCTAAACTCTTTGAGTTGAGATTTAGCACCAAATTTATACCAGAGTTTCTCTAATCCTATTTCCCATATCATTTGATTACCGCAATGTTTTCGGCATATTTCATACATGCGTCTATCCCATGGTGAACTCAAAGCAAAGTATTCTTGGCAGTAAGTGAGTATACGTTTACGGTTGCCTAAGGCTGAATAGAGTTCTTCTGATAGCGTAATTTCTAAATACTGCATACGCCCATTTTGATCTGTTACCCATTTGGCATTATCAATCAGACCAAATATATGCCCTTTCGTGTTTTTATGGTTACCCACTATGTTTGTTCTAAATACGGTTCCCCGTAATCGCGCGACGGTATCAACTAATCGTTTGTAGGCTCTACCATCCGTACTCCTACACGTGGTTTTCATAAAATCATAGGGTGTTATTTTAAGCCTGCGTGAAATTGGCCTACCTCGGTTTTCCGCTTCGGCCAGTTGACCGTAGCAATAGATTAATAAATCTTTATCTAAAATAGTGGCTCGCCCTTTTGTTGAGGGGCTTATCTCTAACCAGCTACCTGTTTTGGGGTTTTCAAATCGGAATTCACTGGTGTCTGGTCGCGTACTAATCGCAAAGAAAGGATACTCCATTGAATCAATATCTGACTTTGGTGTGACGTCTATTAAATCGGCGACAAATAAATCAAGTTGATCAGCGTTACTTTTAATTAATTCGGTCATAGTGTCTTGTCCCGAGTCGGGACAGATTCCGACATTATCCTTTGTAAAGCCGCTGTGCGCAGTATTGCGCCGACAGGCGGTGTCTCGTTTTCTTCTGTTTTGATCGTATGTGTCACATGCTCAATCGCTTGAGCACTTTGCTCACTTAACGTTAATGCGATCTTGTCGTTTTTTCCTGGGTACAAAAAGTCTTCTAGAACAAGTAATACGAATTCTTTCTCTTGTAAATCTAAAACGGCTTCATTCAACCATTTGGAACGTTGTTTAATGGTGTAGTTTTGCGCTTTCATACTGCTATGTATTTTATTCAAGAGCGCATCGGGTAACCGAAATGATGTACGCTCTCTTTTTTTATCTTTAGCTAATTTGGGTGCGGCGAATTTTGACATGTTATTTGCTTCTGTTAATGCTGTTGTTTAACCACGTGCTGAATCAG
>CAKZUG010000146.1 GCA_937920545.1 uncultured Saccharophagus sp. | reverse complement strand
ACTGTGATGTTAACCTTATTCACCCCTATGACACCTTTGAAGCGCAACTCCCCAATAATAAAAACCTTACGTTTAGTAATGGACAGCAACGTGTACAAATAAACACGAACACCAAAAACGTGAATACCTTTAATGCGCACTTTACACAAAAGCAGCACACCCTTAACGAAATGGCAAAAAAATCAGGTGCATTTTTTTCAAGTGTCGATATTAGTCAAAGTTTAGAAAATACCCTTAAAACGTTATTTGTACTTAACAGCACCAGCCGCAGGAGCAGATAACATGTTCATTAGCGCTTATTTACAACAAATAACCTTGCGTAAAAGCCAACGTCAGTACTGGCTTGCGCTGCTACAACCTGTTTTAGGTTTTATACTATTAATAAGTCTAATCACAACACCGGTTGTTGCACAGTTATTACCGCCTGCATCGTCTGCACCACAAAACCCACCGCTATCAACACAACAACCTACAACGCAGCAAGCCCAACAAGACCCAAAAGCCGCCCTGCTCGCACAGCTTGATGCATACATAGAGCCAGACCCTATTAGTATTTGGCCACTGGCATGGGGTTGGTGGTTACTCATTGCTTTTATCATTATTGTGCCCACCACAACTTTATTATGGGTGCATAAAAAACGTGCCCAACAACATTATCGCAACATTGCTTTAAGGCAATTAAGTCACATTAACGCGCAACCAAACGATACCGCTCAAAAACAACAAGCCAAATTAGCGGCGCTAACGTTGTTAACCAAACAGGTATACGCATACGCTTACCCACAACATAAAACGGCACTTACCTTTACAGGTAAAACATGGTGGTGCTTTCTTTATAGCCTTACGCCGTCAACAAAATTAACGGCTTCTGACTTAGAAGGCATCCCTTTTGAATCGCTTTACGCCCCTAATATTGCATTAAGCATTACAGATTTTGACAAACTGAGTGGCTTTACAGGCTTTTGGATACAGCGCCATACCCCGCCGCGTAATAGCACACATAAAACTCATGTTAACAACTTAAACACATTAATAAAAATGAGCGCAAAAGGAGCTAACCATGTTTGAATTTGGCCTCCCTTGGGTGTTTATTATTTTACCCTTAGCGCTGCTCTGTTTTATTTTTTTACCAGCCAACAAACAAGAACAAAGTGGTCTTAAAGTGCCGTTTTTTAATGCTTTAGGTCAATATGTAACACGCACTGGTAGCACACATAAAAATCGACTTTTCACATTATGTATACTCAGTTTAATTTGGGTTTTACTGGTGATGGCGGCGGCCAAACCACAGTGGATAGGCGAGAAAATCAACTTCCCCACGAGTGGCCGTGATTTACTGGTGGCAGTTGATATATCGGGCAGTATGAAACAACCCGATATGGTTGTAGAAGGCGAACAAATTCCGCGTATTAACGTGGTTAAGTATATTGTGGGCGAATTTATTGAGCGCCGCGAAGGTGATCGCCTTGGCCTCGTTTTATTTGGTAGCAACGCTTATTTACAATCGCCCCTTACTTTTGACCGTGCAACCGTTAAACAATTTTTACTAGAAGCACAACTTGGTTTTGCAGGCGAACAAACAGCGATTGGCGATGCCATTGGGTTATCGGTAAAACGTTTACGTGATCGCCCCGCCGACAAACGCGTACTTATTTTACTTACCGATGGTGCGAATACAGCTGGTGAAGTCGACCCCAGAAAAGCCGCAGACCTTGCCAAACTTGCAGGAGTCAAAATTTATACTGTCGGCATTGGCGCTGATTCTATGGAAATAGAACAAAATAGCTTTTTTAGAAATTTGAAACGTACAGTGAACCCCTCAAGGGATTTAGACGAAGACACGCTTAACTATATTGCCGATACCACCGGCGGGCAATATTTTAGGGCGCGATCGCCACAAGAGTTAAATAAAATTTATACCTTGTTTGATAGTTTAGAACCCATCGAGCAAGATGAAAAATCATTTAGACCTGTTAGTACACTGTATTACTACCCATTATTGGCGGCATTATTATTCAGTTTTTTACTTGCCGGCGCGATAATTATGCGCCCGTTTGTTCATACTTATTTATCACACAAATAAAACAGCGCTAACAAAAAAACCAAAAAAGACTAAAAAAAGACTAAAAAAAGAGAAGCAATATGGAGTACTTACAACAATTTCACTTTATTCGCCCTGCTTTTCTATTATGTATTGTGCCAGCGTTAATACTGACTGTTTTTTTAATCAAACAGCACCGTAGTAAAAATAGCTGGCAGGCAGATATTAACCCTGCACTGCTTAAACATTTAATAGATACACAAGAAAAAAAGCCGACTTCTTATCCCCTTATTACGGTGTTTACAGCCTGGGTTTTAGCATCATTAGCGCTTGCTGGGCCAACCTTTAACAAAATTACGGTACCCGTCATTGAAAATGAGAGTGCATTAGTGGTTGTGCTCGATTTATCGCCCTCGATGCTGGCGCAAGATGTTAAACCATCGCGTTATGAGCGTGCAAAATTTAAAATTACCGACTTACTCAGTCAACGTGAAGAAGGCTTAACCGGGCTAATCGCTTACGCAGGCGACGCCCATATTGTCACGCCGCTTACCGATGATAAACGCACCATTATTAATTTACTCGATGGCTTATCGCCAGGCATTATGCCAAAAGCGGGTAGCAACCCCGAAATGGCGTTTGAAATGGCACTTCAGCTTTTAAAAGACAGCGACAAACAAACGGGCGATATTATATTTATAACCGATGGTATTGACCCCAGCGCGAACAACACATTTAAAAATTTAAAACAACCCAATTTTAATACCTTTGTATGGGGCATTGGCACACGTAAAGGCGCGCCCATCCCAAATACTAATGGCGGTTTTATCAAAGATAACCGCAACAATATCCTGATTAGCCGCTTATCAGATGATGAACTCAACCAAGCTGCTAGCGCCCTTAACGCGTTATATATTCCCTTTACGCAAAATAAAAATGATGTGAATACCGTTTCTAATAACCTCATATCAAGTGATATTGATTGGCAAACTAACGCACAAGATTTGGCCACTTCGAATAAGGCACACACAAATAGTAGTAAGGCAAAAAAAGACAATCAAGAATTTGATATCTGGCAAGAATACGGCTTCTACCTCGTATTTTTATTGCTGCCTATTGCCGCAGTTAGCTTTAGACGAGGTTGGCTAGTGAGTATTTGTTTGGTGGGGTTGATTATACCGTTTGAGCAAACCCAAGCATCTGTCACCGACTCGCTATGGTTAAACAGTAATCAACAGGCACAAAAAGCATTGCAAGAAGATAACGCCGAAGCCGCACAAAAACTATTTAAAGATAAGCGTTGGCAGGCGCTAAGTGCCTACAATAGCAACGACTATGAAAAAGCAAACGAAATTATTAATACGCTTGATAACCCCACGCCGCAAGATTACTTTAACCAAGGTAACGCTCTGACTAAAATGGGTGAATTTGATAAAGCGAAGGATGCCTTTAAAAAAGCAGAAGCAGACCCTAATATAAAAAAATCTGCACAAAAGAATAGCCAAATAGCCAGCGCGTTAAAAGCGCTAGAAGAGCAACAAAAAGAACAAAAACAGCAAGGCGAAGGTCAAGAAGGTCAAGAAGGTCAAGAAGGTCAAGAAGGTCAAGAAGGTCAAGAAGGTCAAGAAGGTCAAGAAGGTCAA
>CAKZUG010000145.1 GCA_937920545.1 uncultured Saccharophagus sp. | reverse complement strand
TTACAATATTTAGGCAATCAGGTTTCGGTAACGTATGAATTACCTATGGCCGAAGTTGTGCTCGACTTTTTTGATAAGTTAAAGTCAGTGAGTCGTGGTTTTGCTTCTCTTGATTATAACTTTGTACGCTTTGAACAAGCTAATCTTGTACGCTTAGATGTATTGATTAATACAGAAAAAGTTGATGCATTAGCGTTGATTATCCACAGAGACAATGCCCATTATAAAGGCCGAGCATTAGCTGAAAAAATGAAAGAGTTAATCCCTCGCCAAATGTTTGATGTTGCTATTCAAGCGGCAATTGGTGGCCAAGTTGTTGCGCGTACGACTGTCAAAGCGCTGCGTAAAAACGTAACCGCTAAATGTTATGGCGGTGATATTAGCCGTAAGAAAAAACTACTAGAAAAGCAAAAAGCCGGTAAGAAGCGCATGAAACAAGTGGGTAGCGTTGAGATACCGCAAGATGCCTTTTTAGCTGTACTTAAAGTGGATTCATAATAGGGATTACCATGGATTTTGATTTACCTCTGATTCTTTTTATTTTAGTTGTTGTGACTGGTGCGCTGACTCTTTACGATTTTTTATTCCTTTCTAAAAAAAGGAAGCAGGCAATAGCCACTGTTGACCAACAGTTTGACCATCTAGATGTGGCCCAAAAAGAACAAAGCGAAGGGTACCAGCAAGCTTATCACTCTGTTGCTGCTGAGCCTGGTTACATAGAAACATCGAAGTCATTTTTCCCGCTTTTATTAGTCGTATTTGTCGTGCGTTCATTTCTTATCGAACCATTCCAAATCCCATCGGAATCTATGGTGCCAACGTTAGAGGTAGGTGATTTTTTAGCGGTGAATAAATTCGCCTATGGTATTCGTTTACCGGTTATCGATAAGAAAATTATTAATGTAAGTGATCCTGTTCGTGGTGATGTTATGGTGTTTATTCCGCCAAATGATCCGCGTTACTACATTAAGCGTGTAATTGGTTTACCTGGTGATAAAATCGTACTTGAAAACAACAAGCTATATGTTAATGATCAAGCGGTTGAGACAACGTTTATAAAAACTATCGCGCCTACTCAACCTACGGACAACTGCTATCGTTTAGGGGGCGTTTATCATGTCGAAGAAGAGACCCTAGATGATAAAACCTACACGACACATAAATGTTCCGTTCCTGGGCCGCTGGGCAATTACCGTGGTGTTGTACCCAAAGGGCATTATTTTATGATGGGAGACAACCGTGATAATAGTGCTGACTCTCGTGATTGGGGTATGGAGCCTGATGAAAAAATAGTAGGAAAGGCATTTGTTATCTGGATGCATTGGGATAAATTCTTCAGTTTGCCGAGTTTCTCACGTGTTGGAAAGCTGTAGTTTGATACACTGCAACATCTTTAATGGAGACTGATATGAAATTACATAAACATAACACGGGTTTTAACACTCTGACACTTTTGTGCTATCTAACAACGATAGCCGTGGTTGTTTTAGGTGCGATTAAAATTGCACCTTCTTATTATGATGGCGAGTTTTTTGTAAAAAAAGGTTTAAAGTCACTTCAAGATGATCCGAAGATAAAAGATTATGGTCGTAGTGAGTTAAAAACTAAACTTATTCAATATTTTACGTTAAATAACGTTCGTGGTGAGCCGTCACAAAACGTGAAAGTGACGCGTTATGATGAAGGTTATTTGGTGAACGTTGAGTACACGATAGAGCGTGAGCTGTTTTCCAACATTAAGCTCAAAATGGATTATAAATATCAACTGAATACCGCTACCGGTGAATGCTGTGAGTTTTTAATTGAAAACGATGAAAAGAAATAGATTAGAAGCGCGTTTAGGTTATACGTTTAATGACCCTGAATACCTAACACGTGCCTTATCTCACCGCAGTATAGGAAAACATAATAACGAGCGTTTAGAGTTTCTTGGTGACGCTATCTTGGGTATGCTGACCGCTGAAATTTTATACGACCGTTATCCTGATGCCAAAGAAGGTCAATTAACCCAGATTCGTTCAAGTTTAGTGAAAGGCGATACATTGGCTGAAATTGCTCGTGGTTTTCAGGTAGGTGAAAATCTCATTTTAGGTGAGGGGGAACTCAAAAGTGGAGGCTTTCGTCGGAGCTCTATTTTAGAAGATGCTATTGAGGCCATTATTGGCGCTATTTTTTTGGATTCAGGTAAAGATATTAGCGTATGTAAGCGTATTATTTTAGCCTGGTTTAAAACTCATCTCGATAGTATTGTTCTTACCGATAATTCCAAAGACTTCAAAACACGCCTTCAAGAACTACTACAAAAAAAGAACTTTGCACTGCCTGCTTATGTCATTGTGAAAGAGCAGGGCGAAGCGCATGAGCGCGAATTTATCGTCGAATGTAAAGTCGCCAAATTAAAAAAGTCGACCACTGGTCAGGGCACCAGTAAGCGCGCAGCTGAAAAGCAGGCGGCTATGCTTATGCTTCAAGAAATAGAATCCTAAATCAGAGAAAAATATGACAACCGAAGTCTTTCGTGCAGGTTACATTGCCATTGTTGGTCGGCCTAATGTAGGTAAATCAACATTGCTCAACCATTTGCTTGAGCAAAAAATCAGTATTACCTCGCGTAAACCCCAGACAACACGTAATAACGTGATGGGCATAAAAACAACTGAATCAACGCAAATGATTTTTGTAGATACACCCGGTATTCATTTAGGGCAAGATAAAGCGATAAACCGCTTTATGAATAAGTCTGCGACAACGGCATTAGTGGATGTGGATGCCGTTGTATTTGTGGTCGATAAGCAACATTGGACGCCTGAAGATGAGCATGTTTTACAGCATGTTATGCAAGCGAAGTGTAAAATTATTTTGGCGATTAATAAAGTCGATCAGTTAGACGATACACATGCGCTGCTTCCACATGTTCAAATGTTAAATGAAAAATTAGCACATGCAGAAATATTGCCTATTTCAGCGCTCAGAAACACAAACCTTGATACGCTAGAAGCGCTTATTAAAGATGCACTTCCAGAGTCTGATCAGTTTTATCCAGAAGATCAAATTACGAATAAAAGTTCGCGTTTTTTAGCCTCTGAAATTGTGCGTGAAAAAATCACACGTCAACTAGGTGCCGAGCTGCCTTATCAGATGGCTGTTGAGATAGAACAATATACTCAAACTAACACGCTGTTGACTATTCATGCTCTTATTCTAGTTGAGCGAGAAGGCCAAAAGCGTATATTGATTGGTGATAAGGGTAATAAATTAAAAACTATTGGTAGCGCTGCGCGCGAAGATATGGAGTTACTTTTTGATTCCAAAGTATTATTGAAATTATGGGTGAAAGTTAAGTCTGGTTGGTCAGATGACGAGAGGGCGCTTAAAAGCTTAGGCTATACTGATTAATTTTTCTGCTCTCATTCCAAAAATGTATTTGTAACCGTATTTACGTTAAACGGTGAAACGCAGGGACGCGTTACTAAGACATACAAAACTGAGGGTGTTATATGCGTTCATCATTGTGTGTTTTTTATTGCTCTAATGACTGCCTAGATAATATTTAATGGTCAATATATTCAATTGACTTTTACCTTTTAAAGAAAATGTTGATGGTTACCATTAAAACAACTTGTTTTGTTATTCATTCACGTCCGTTTTCTGACTCTCGTCTTATTCTTCAGTTGTTGACACCTAATTCTGGTGTTATTTCTGCGCTTTATCGTTTGCCTAGTAAAAAATATACCTTTAGGCCCAAACCTTTTGAACCTTTATTGGCTTATTATAAAGGCGATCATTCATTAAAAACATTAACATCTTTAGAGCAGGAGGGTATGGCCTTTTCTTTGAGTGGGCGAAGGTTATTTTGCGGGCTATATGTTAACGAACTTGTACAACGGCTATTGCGTGTAGAAGAAGAAAGTCATACGTTGTTTGCCGATTATTTTGCAGTATTAGAGCATCTAGCTAACGCCGATGATTACGTCACGAGTTTGCGGGTTTTCGAGCTTAATTTACTTGAATATTTAGGTTATGCCCCCGATTACACGTACGATATAAACGGCGATCCTATTGTGTATAGCGAAGATACGTATTACTTGTATGATTCGAGCTTGGGTTTTAAGCATATTGTTTTTATAAAGCAAGCGATCAATATTTTTACAGGCCAAAGTATTGGTTTGCTCAACAGTAAAAATAAACAGGCTATGCAAACCAATAGCACGATTAAACGTTTTACGCGTCTAGCATTAAAGCCTTTATTGGGGCATAAACCCTTAAAGGCGCGCTCACTTTTTGATTAAAATATTTTTACGAGGTAAATATGAAACAACAGATTCTGACTATGTTAGATATGCAAGATGCAATGAATACACGCGTTAATGAACATTGGCGTGAGCAAAATTTTGAGTGGTATCGTGCAATTTGGGTGGAGACTGCTGAATTAATGGATCACTATGGTTGGAAATGGTGGAAAAAACAAACACCCGATGTTGAGCAGGTGCATTTAGAGTTGGTTGATATATGGCATTTTGGCTTAAGCATTTTGTTGCAAGAATCCAATGACATTTCAGCAATTTCACTGTCTATAGAGCAGTCATTCAAACCTGCGGCTGAATTACCTGATTTTAAAATTTTGCTTGAACAATTTGTGGCTTCTACACTTGCGACTAAATCATTCGACATGGCTGGTTTTCAATTATTAATGCACAGCAGTAATTTATCATTTGATACTCTTTACACAAAATATGTTGGAAAAAATGTGTTGAATTTTTTCAGGCAAGATAACGGCTATAAAACAGGTGAATATATTAAAATCTGGGCAGATGGCAAAGAGGATAATGAGCATCTTGCCGAGCTATCCAAGTCACTCAACCCCACTGATCATGACTTTAAAGACCAGTTATATGCGGGTTTAGCCAGCCGTTATCCAAAAAAATAAAAATAATTTTTAATCATATTTATGCGTTGAGTTAATCAATGATATAAAGAATGAGGTGCATTTTTAAACGTTTAGTATTAAGTCTATTACAGGCTAGCCACGATGTTTTAGGTGCTCAATAAGCGCTTTTTCATTGTTGATAATGACTTTTATTTAAAAATCGCTATAATTAGCGCCCGTTTATGCGGTTGTTTATTGTTAGCAGCCTTTTATTTGTTTGATGGAGATATTTTGTGAAATCACCCGTTCGCGTTACAGTTACAGGCGCTGCTGGCCAAATCAGCTACTCACTATTATTTAGAATCGCTGCTGGCGAAATGCTAGGCAAAGATCAGCCTGTTATTTTACAGATGCTTGAAATCACGCCAGCTTTAGGTGCGCTTCAAGGCGTTGCTATGGAGCTTGAAGATTGCGCATTCCCATTACTTGCTGGTGTGGTGTGTACAGACGATGCTAATGTGGCGTATAAAGATTCAGATTACGCATTACTTGTTGGCGCACGTCCTCGTGGCCCTGGTATGGAGCGCAAAGATCTGTTGGAAGCAAACGCTGCTATTTTCTCTGTGCAAGGTAAAGCTATAAATGATCATGCTTCGCGTGATATTAAAGTATTGGTTGTGGGTAACCCAGCGAATACAAATGCATTGATTGCGCAGCGAAATGCTCCAGATATTGATCCACGTCAATTTACAGCTATGACCCGTCTTGACCATAACCGTGCAATTTCACAGTTAGCGAGCAAGCTTGATGTTAGCCTTAATGACGTCACAAACATGACTATCTGGGGTAATCACTCCTCTACTCAATACCCAGACTTATTCCATGCAAAGGTAAACGGCAGTGTTGCTGTTGATCAAGTTGATCAGCAATGGTACGCCAACGATTTTATCCCTACCGTTCAGCAGCGCGGCGCGGCTATTATTAAAGCACGTGGTGCATCTAGTGCAGCATCTGCGGCTAATGCGGCTATCTTTCATATGCGTGACTGGGCATTAGGCTCGGCTGAAAATGATTGGGTATCAATGGGCGTATACAGCGACGGTAGCTACGGTATTGAAAAGGGCCTAATTTATTCTTTCCCATGTATATGTAAAAATGGCGACTGGGAGATTGTACAAGGTTTAAATGTTGATGCTTTTTCACAAGAAAAAATGACAGCAACGCAAACTGAATTACAAGAAGAGCGTGATGCAGTTAAATCATTGTTACCCGCTTAATTTTTAAGTGGTTAATTAAAAAGCAGACAGCGAAAGGCTGTCTGCTTTTTTTTTGCTTGTGATTTACCTTTACGTATTAATAAAACAACCAATAAAATGTAGGATAAATTATGTCTATGATAGAAAGCGGTGCAATGGCTCCCGATTTTGAATTACTGAATCAAAATGGTGATAAAGTTAAATTATCTTCATTTAAAGGGGAGAAAAATGTTGTTGTTTATTTTTACCCAAAGGCTTCAACGCCAGGGTGTACTACGCAAGCGTGCGGTATACGTGATTCAAAACAAGCCTTCGCAGATGTTAATACAGTTGTATTAGGCTTAAGTCCTGACCCCGTTGATAAAATTGCAAAATTTGTAGATAAGCAAGATCTAAATTTTAACCTTTTGAGTGATGAAGGGCATAAAGTGGCTGATCAATATGGTGTATGGCAACTTAAAAAATTTATGGGTAAGGAGTATATGGGGATTGTGCGTTCAACTTTTATTGTGAATAAACAGGGATATATTTCCCATGTTTTTCAAAAAGTAAAAACAAAATCACACCATGATGATGTTTTATCCATCATCAATACGCTTTAAACTCTGGCTATAATATTTATTTGCTGCTACCAAAAACGCTGATTAAGTGTTGATTTAGAACAATATTATTTTGACAATATGATTTTGTGTGTCATTACATGTTAATGGATGCCTGATAAGCATTTGTTTGAAGATAAATCATATAATTAACATGTTATATTTTTTTGTCTGTCTTATAATGGCGTCTTAAGCATTTATATGTACCTGGTGTGAATTAATTGATACTAACTCCAAGTACTCATTATGGTAAGACATGTCATAGCGAGATCAAGATTTGGTTAAGTTTTTAGATGAAAGCGAAGTAAATACTCAGCGTTATAATGGCATACCCGAAGTGGGGCAGGCGTTAACTGAAACCGAACAATTTTATATGGATATGTTCTGTTGCGTCACACGTTCGAGGAAATCAGAATCCCTGCAGGTGGTTGTACGCCACCTATTAAAAGCTGGCTGTACATTATTACGTATGAAAACAGCCGTTGTGCTTGAGCCAATTTCGTCATCTATTTATAAAATTGTTTTTAGTTATTCGCAAAGCGATGAGCTATATGTTGGTAAGCACCTGAATGGTGCGAAATACCCCTATTTAGCCTCTATTCTTGCTTCTTCTCCTTCAATTGATAACCCTCTAGGAACGAAAGTTATAAAAGAAGAGGGAAATAGTTTTATTGGTGCTAAATTAGGTTCTACTCGTCACCAAGATTATGTATTATACTTCGAAGAATTATCGGCTGAGGATGATCTAGACGCCGAAAAGTATAATCTACATATTCAATTATTGGCTGAAGGAGTGGCATTCATGGTTGACCAATCAAATGTAATGGCTTTACACAAAGAACAAGACATAGGAATCAGTGCTAAAGGTACTGTACGCTCATTGGAAGAGTACTCTCAACAAGCAAAAATTCCAGAGACATATGGTGTGCCCGCAAGAGTGTTAGATTCACTTGAGCGTCGTATAGGTGAGCATCCCTTGAGTATCTCGGATGTTGCACAGGATCTAAATTTGTCAAAGCGTACTTTGCAGCGTAGATTACAGCAGCAAGATGTCAATTTTGCCGATCTGCGTGATAATGTGCGTTTCCACTATTCAATTAATTATCTTCTAAAGGGTCATCAAAGCATTGATGCCATTTCAACATTGCTTGATTTCTCTGATAGAACCAGCTTCACCAATGCGTTTAAGCGCTGGACGGGCTTGTCACCGAGTAATTTTCGTAAGCTTTTTCGTGATTACGTGTAGCTAAGTGCTCTGTTATTACTGTTTGTTCTGGTAATGAGTTTTAATATTAGTAGTAACTTGTTCATTTTGGGTTTCTCAGTTAGAGTAGCGGTTTTAATCTAGGTGGGTTATTTATACATTTGTTGGTACATGTGTGTATTTAACTCGTCTGAGTTTACTACTAGTGGAGAGAAACAGATGAGCTTTTTTATTCAAGATGCAGTTGCACAAACAGCTGCACCCGCAGCACAAGGTAGTACAGGCCCTGCTTGGTTGAACTTTGTTTTGCTAGGCGGTTTATTTTTATTCATGTACTTTATTGTGATTAGACCGCAAAAGAAAAAGCAAAAAGAACATGAAGCTTTAACATCGGGTTTAAGTAAGGGTGATGAAGTTGTAACAACAGGCGGTTTATTAGGTAAAATAGTCGATGTTGATGAAAGCTATGTCAGTCTAGATGTGTCAAATAATGTTCAACTTAAATTTCAAAAAATTGCTATACATGCTGTTTTACCTAAAGGTACAATCAAAAAAATATAACCTTTTTAGAAAAAATAGTACATTAATGATACTGTTTTTATAGCATGACATAACATTAAAGTGGAGCAGGGATGCACGCTTTTTTCCACTTTATTCTGTATCCTATCTTTTTTAATGTTCTATTTAGTATATTAATATACATATTTATTATTGTATGTAGGTTTATACTTTTCTTATTAATACAATAAAAATAACGCGTTAATGAATATTATTTGTAATGTTACGTAAAATACAAAAATAATTTCTATGCGAAGAATGATTGTAGTGGCACGTAAATAAGGTCTATGAATGACTAAAAAATTAGTTATTGCTATCTCTTCCCGAGCTCTTTTTGATTTAAGCGAAAGCCATCGCGTGTTTGAAAACGAAGGCTTACAAGCTTATTCCGAATACCAGATTGAAAATGAAAATACGCCTTTAGAGCCGGGCGATGCCTTTTATATGGTGCAAAAATTTCTAAAGATCAATACTTTGCTAGAAGGCCAGCCACGCGTTGATGTCATTTTATTATCACGTAATAGTGCAGATACAGGGCTCCGTGTGTTTAATTCAATTAAACACTACAAGTTGAATATCACGCGTGCTGCTTTTACTGGCGGCGAAGATCCCTACTCTTATATTCTCCCGTTCAAAGCGCATTTGTTCTTATCAACAGATGCAGAAGATGTACGAAATGCGCTTAATCAGGGTATTGCTGCTGCAACACTATTAAGTGCTAAGCGAGAGTCACAAGAGCACAGCCAATTACGTTTTGCGTTTGATGGTGATGCTGTTATTTTTTCGGATGAGGCAGAGCAGATATATAAACAAGATGGTCTAGAAGCATTTACAAAAAATGAACAAGACAGTGCTCTAACACCCTTACAGGGCGGCCCATTTAAAGCTTTTTTGGCTGCATTACAAGCGTTACAAACTGAATTTTCTGGTGATGTTTGTCCTATACGTACGGCTTTAGTCACGGCGAGGTCAGCTCCTGCTCATGAGCGCGTTATTCGAACCTTACGCTCCTGGGGAATCCGTATTGATGAATCTCTTTTTTTGGGGGGGTTAGAAAAGGCTCCATTTTTAAAAGCTTACGGAGCAGACGTTTTTTTTGATGATCAGCAGAGTCATTGTCAATCAGCCATGGAGCATGTTGCAACAGGTCATGTGCCACATGGTATTGCGAATAAAAAAATACAGTAATATGAAATGCCAGTTCAATAACAGATAGCAATTTAAAATATAGAGGGATTTTTAAGCAAATGGTTATATAAAGTGGCAATAATCATATTTTAAAACTATTCTTCAAATGTCTATGACATTACCTTTTTTATAATAAAAAGTATTAGTATGCAAAGCACTGCGAATATTTCGTTAGTGCTTATATTTATCTAACCATCACAATTTATCTTAGCCTCGAAATGGAGGGTGTATGAAGTTACAACAGCTGCGCTATATCTGGGAAGTTGCGCATCATGAGCTCAATGTTTCGGCTACAGCTCAAAGCCTGTATACCTCACAACCAGGTATCAGTAAGCAAATACGTCTACTTGAAGATGAGTTGGGCGTAGAGGTTTTTTCACGTAGTGGTAAGCATTTAACACGTATTACCCCAGCTGGCGAGGCTATTTTACAAACAGCTGGCGAGATTCTACGTAAAGTAGAAAGTATCAAGCAGGTTGCTCAAGAATACAGCAATGAGAAGAAAGGTAGCTTATCGATTGCCACTACCCACACTCAAGCGCGTTATGCTTTACCGCCTGTTATTAGTAAATTTATAAAGCTTTACCCTGATGTTTCATTGCACATGAATCAAGGCACGCCAATGCAAATTGCTGAGATGGCCGCTGACGGCAGCGTAGATTTCGCGATTGCGACTGAGGCCATGGAGTTGTTTTCCGACCTTATTATGTTGCCTTGTTACAAATGGAACCGTTGTATATTGGTACCTAAAGGCCATGCATTGTGTCAGGTATCGCGTTTATCGATTGAAGATATCGCAAGGCACTCGCTTGTCACTTATACTTTTGGCTTTACTGGGCGCTCTAAGTTAGACGAAGCCTTTATGGAACATGGGCTTGCACCTAAGGTTGTATTCACAGCGTCTGACGCCGATGTCATTAAAACCTATGTGCGTTTAGGCTTAGGTATTGGTATTGTTGCTAAAATGGCGTACGACCCGCAGGAAGATAGCGATCTTGTTGCGTTAGATGTCAGCCACTTATTTGCACCAAGTGTGACAAAAATTGGCTTTAGGCGCGGTACATTCTTACGTGGTTTTATGTTTGATTTCTTAGAGACGTTTGCGCCACACCTTAAAAAGCAATTAGTAAAAGAAGCCTTTAACCGTCATTCACGTATTGAGCTTGATGAGTTATTTGCCGATGTTGAATTGCCTGAGTACTAATATTTTATTAAAGTTAGTTGCTCATAAGAAAGCCCCAGCATGGTGACATGTTGGGGCTTTTTTGTTTTCAGGTGCTGATATGGATGGTATCGATTTTGGAAGGTAAAGAATTTTAGCGCTACAAAAAATCTAAATCTTGATTATTATCCATAATTTCTTTGAGCTCATCAGCTTCTTGTGTTTTTTGATTCAAGACTTCTTTAGCAAACTTCATATAAATAGTATAAATAACAGCTGCTTCGCCTTCATTTTCAACAATAAAGAACGGTGCTCTGTCTACATCATATTGTTTAGCGAGTTGCATTCCTGCACTTTGGTCGTCGCGTTCGTCTGCAATAACAACGCTATCAATAAATTGCATTTGGTTGTTTTGCTCAAGCTTATTGAGTACATCGCCACATTTTTTGCAAGGTGAGCCGTCTTTTAATATTTTTTTTACAAGTGTAATGGTCATATTGGACTACTTTTTAGTGTTCGTTGAATGTAAACCGCATTCTTTTTTTGTTGACTCTTCCCACCACCAGCGGCCTTCACGTTCATGCTGGCTCGGCCCGACAGGGCGGGTACAAGGTTCGCAACCAATCGAGACAAAGCCTTGATCATGTAGCGTATTATACGGCACGTCATTTGCTCGAATATAGCCCCATACTTGTTCCGATGTCCAGTTCACCAATGGATTGTATTTAGTGAGGCTATCGTTTGGTCTTGCAAAGACTTTATCGTTTTGTATTACTGGAATGGCTGCACGTGTTCCTGGGCTTTGGTCTTTGCGTTGGCCTGTTACCCATGCATCAACGGTTAACAGTTTTTTACGTAAGGGGCCAACTTTGCGTATACCGCAGCACTCTTGGTGGTTGTCTTCATAAAAGCTAAATAAGCCTTTTTCTGCTGTGAGTTTTTGTACTGCATCGGCATCTGGGAATAAAACATCAATCGAAATGCCGTAATGCTTGCGCACTTGCTCAATAAAGGCATAGGTTTGAGCATGTAATCTACCTGTATCGAGGCAAAAAACCTGTACATCTGGTTTGATCTTGGTTGCCATGTCAATCAATACCACATCTTCGGCACCGCTAAATGATAAGACTAAATTATCGTGTTGCTCTATTGCATAACGAAGAATATCCTGCGGTGTTGACGTTTGTAATGTTGCATCTACATCAACAAAATTGATGGGCTCTTTCATGGTGATCGTCTCTTAATAAGAATGATTTTACATTTAACGTTTTAGTCAGGCCGCAAGAATACCAGAGGCAGGGAAGTATGCAAAATAACGTTACACAATAAGGTTATAAGTAATTAAATACAGGGGGTAGCATGCGGTTAGTATTATGATGAGTGGATTTATACATACCTTCAGCGTTATTTTTAATGAGAAATTCACGTCTGTATAAGTGTTTTTTTTGGTGCATGTGAGAGTGACTTTGTTTTTTATGCTCTATTTTGGTGCTGTTGAGATGTTGTAAAATGACTCATGAACTCATATAAGCGGTTTAACTTGTTGATTTACATGACATTTAAGGAAATATATTTATTTGGCACACTAAGTGCAAATTCATACATGTAATTGCGAAACACCACCTAAACTTAACGTGGTTGCTTTGATTGCATATTTACTCTTGGTTTTGTCAATTTAAAACAAAACGCACAAATAGATCACTAGGGTTCCGGTATACGTGAATACGTGTATGACTGGTCCGAGAGTGATCGACCTTACCTCGCTAACTGCGTAGTTTAAGGTTACACGGAGGGATAAAAGCCCGGGAGACATAAATTGGTTAATCCAAGAATGCCTCATTGTAACCGTAAAAACGATTTATCGTCATAAACTACAAGGTACAGCGCCATGTCTACATTTTCAAAAATGATCCCTTCATTTATTGCTCAAAAAGTCGCGCCTGTTTTATTTGGCTTAACGGCTGTTTTATCACTCAATGCGCAAGCAAAAGAGCCACTCAAAATTGGTTACAGCGATTGGCCTGGCTGGGTTGCATGGGAAGTCGCCATCGAAAAACAATGGTTTAAAGAAGCCGGCGTTGATGTCAAGTTTGAGTGGTTTGATTACTTAGCATCAATGGATGCCTATGCGGCTGGTCAACTTGATGCTGTTGCCATGACTAACGGCGACATGCTCGTTACGGGTTCATCGGGTGCCAAAAGCGTTGCGATTATTATCAACGATTTTTCAAACGGTAACGATATGATTGTGGCTAAGCCCGGCATTACTAAGGTTGAGCAATTAAAAGGCAAAAAAATCGGTGTTGAAATCGGTTTTGTTGGCCATTTATTATTACTTAATGCATTAGAAAAAGTCGGCTTAAAAGAGTCTGATGTCACACTGATTAATGTACCTACTAACGAGACAGCCCAAGTATTAGCGTCGGGCGATGTCGATGCGATTGTTGCTTGGCAGCCAAACTCAGGTCAAGCGCTTGAGCAAGTTGCAGGTTCTACTGCTATTTATAGCTCTGCTGATGAACCCGGCCTTATTTATGATGTGTTGGCTGTTTCGCCAAGCTCACTGGCATCACGTAAAGACGAGTGGAAGAAAGTCGCTCAGGTTTGGTATAAAACAGTCGATTACATCAACGACCCTAAAACACAGCCAGATGCGTTAAAAATCATGTCAGCTCGTGTTGGTTTAAAACCTGCTCAATACGCGCCACTATTAAAAGGCACCAAGTTAGTGTCACTTGACGAAGCAAAAACAATTTTCAAAAAGACGGACACGTTTTCATCATTGTATGGTTCATCTAAAGCCTCTGATGACTTTAATATTAAGTATAAAGTCTATTCACAACCAGAAGTTTTAGATACTTATATCGATTCATCCATTACTGATTCACTTTAAGCGCTGCTTTATGAAAGGCATTTTTGTTAAATCTTGCAAAATGTCTTATTCAAACATTCTATAAAGTACCTTAATTAAGCCGCGGGCTTGCCCGCGCTGTTTTTATTCTTTGATACTAAGGTTGACTATGCCGTCCTCTCAAAAAAATGTTAAACCTTGGTTTGCTGTTCGCGAGCCATTATCCCAAAAGCGCGCGACGTGTTTAACGTTCCTTTCGTTTCTTATGCCCATTCTTATTTGGAGTGCGTTCAGTTACTTGCCATTTTTGTGGCACCCCAAAGTTGAAATTACACAGCCGGGCTCTGTAACGTGGTTGCAACCGGGCACATTAATTGATAAAGCTATTTTTAAAGAACAGCAGATACTGGCTGAAAAAAATAATACCGCATTACCCGAGGGTAAGCCTGCCAACCCCGTATATTTGCCTGCACCACATGAAGTAGTTGTTGCGTTTTATACCGCCTTTACCACAGAGCCAAAAAGGCGAAGCGAGCAATGGCTACACGAAAGCTTATGGCACAGCGTGACCATCGTTTTTTGGGGCTTTTTTATCTCGACATTAATAGGCGTGCCGCTTGGTATTTTATGTGGTACATACAGCGTATTTAATAAGTTATTTGAGCCTTTTATTGAGTTTTTTAGGTATTTACCTGCGCCTGCGTTTGGTGCGTTAGCCGTGGCAATTCTAGGTATTTACGATGGGCCTAAAATAGCCATTATTTTTATTGGCACGTTTTTTCAGCAAGTGCTTGTAGTGGCTAATACCACCCGTAAATTAGATATTGCATTACTAGAAGCCGCATTAACACTCGGTGCTAAAAATATTAATTTACTGTTTCGTGTAGTTATCCCGGGTATTTTACCTAATTTATTTAAAGATTTACGTATTTTACTGGGCTGGGCATGGACATACCTTATTGTTGCCGAGCTTATTGGAACCAGCTCAGGTATTACATGGTTTATTACACAGCAGGCGCGCTACAAAAATTTTGAAAACGTGTTTGCCGCTATTATTATGATTGGCATTATTGGTTTACTCAGTGATTTAATCTTAGCCACCATGGGTAAACGGCTTTTTGCTTGGGAAAATTCACGGGGGAAAATAGCCTAATGACAACACTTAATTTACCCAGTTACCTTGATCAAACCGATCAAGTAAAAAAACGTTTTGATGCACTCAAAAAACGTGATGTTATTTTAGATGTAAAAAAAATCAGCAAAAAATTTGACTCTCCTCAGGGCGAAGTTGAGGCGATAAAAGAAATAAGTTTTCAAACGCACAAGCGTGAATTTGTTTGTGTTATCGGGCCATCGGGCTGCGGTAAATCAACATTAATACGCATGTTAGCAGGTTTAGAAACCCCCTCTGGTGGCGAAGTGTTACTCGATGGCAAACCCGTATCTGGCCCTGGGCCAGACCGTGGCATGGTGTTCCAAGGGTATACGTTGTTTCCGTGGTTAACGGTTAAACGCAATGTGATGTTTGGTTTAGAAATGTCGGGTCGGTCTAAAAAAAATGCCGAGTCAGAAGCGCGCGACTGGATAGACCTTGTTGGCTTAAGTAAATTTGAAAACGCTTACCCGCATCAGTTATCTGGCGGAATGAAACAACGCGTGGCTATTGCACGTGCACTGGCTAACCGCCCACGTATTTTATTAATGGATGAGCCTTTTGGCGCGCTAGATGCACAAACCCGCACAAAAATGCAAAGTAACTTGTTAGATATTTGGAAAAATATCGATATTACAATTTTATTTATCACCCACGATTTAGACGAAGCCATTTTTTTAGCCGATCGAATTTTAGTGTTAAAAGCTCACCCCGGTGAGGTTAATGAAGTGATAGAAGTACCTGTGCCACATCCGCGTTCACCAGAACAAATGATCACGCCAGAATTTTTAGCCACTAAAAAGCGTTTAGAAGAACTCATTCATGAGCCTGAAGAGGATGTTCCTATGAACCTAACACTCATGACAGATAAATCGGATAGTGTTGATTAAACTAGATTACATAGTTTCACATTATTTAAAGTAAAAAAATGAAAATATTTTTAGCCTTACGAGGACGACCTCTAAGCGCTTATTTTTTTGGGACGACCCACATAATAAAAGGTTGGATCATGCAGCAAAGCACCTACCAGCAAAGTACTTATCAGAAAAGCACTTACCACGATACCATTCCAGCGGCCAGTCATTGGTCGATGTTTGTAAAAAAAGGCATGTCTTTACGCTTAACCGATACCCAAGGCGGCGCGAATGTAGGTATGCTATTTTATAACCCCGTCAATGTATTAGAGCGTTATAACGCGCCAGACACACTCAAATGCCAGCACACATTTAAGCTTACCCAAGGGCATTGCTTGTATTCAGATATGGGTCGTATTTTTTGTTCTATTACTGAAGACACCGCCGGTTGGCACGATACAGTGTGTGGTAATTTAAATAAAACCATGACAGCCAAAAAATACGGCCAAAGTGATTACCAAACTCACCGTAACGAGCGTAACCAAAACGGGCACGATGCCTTTTTAATCGAGCTAGCCAAGTATGGTTTAGGCAAAAAAGATTTAGCCGCAAATATCAATTTTTTCAGTAAAGTGGTCACAAATGAAAACGGTGACATGGCTTTTGATGCTAGCCAAAATACCGCTGGACAATCGGTATGTTTACGTTTTGAAATGGACACGCTGGTTGTTTTTCATACCTGTGCGCACCCACTGCATACCGATAAGCACTACCCTAAAAAGTCCATTGATTACACGCTTTTTGAATCAGATCCCGTGAGTGATGATGATGCGTGCAAAAACCACTGCCCAGAAAATCAGCGTGGTTTTAAAAATACCGAATTATTTACCCAGCTTCAAGGCTCTCATATTCAGGGTGCGTCTTCACCAAAAGGAGCAGCCCAATGATTAAGCAAAGCACATTAGAATCAAGCCAAGCGACGTACCGCGAGACAGTACTTGCTGGCGATTATCTACTGAAAAAAATAAAAAAAGGTCAAACTATTCGTATTGTTGACCTAGAAGGCAACCAAGCTGCCGATACCCTTTTTTTTAGCGCCAATGATACCGCCGAACGTTACAGTGCGGTTGATACAATCCGCGAACAAGGCAACGTGTATTTAACCGCAGGTTCTGTTTTACGTAGCAGTGACAATAACCCCATGTTAGAAATTGTTGCCGATACCTGCGGCCGCCACGATACATTAGGCGGTGCCTGCGCAACCGAATCAAACACAGTGCGCTACGCTATTGAAAAAAAATGCATGCATGCTTGTCGTGATTCATGGTTACTGGCCGTGGCCGAGCACGAAGAGTTTGGTTTATCTAAACGCGACATTACCCACAATATTAATTTCTTTATGAATGTACCCATTACACCAGAAGGTGGATTAACCTTTGCCGATGGTATTTCAGATGCCGGTAAGTACGTAGAGTTACATGCAAAAATGGATATCATTGTACTTATTTCAAACTGCCCGCAATTAAATAACCCGTGCAATGCTTACAACCCAACACCCATAGAATATTTAGAATGGTAACCGTGTAGCGGTTTTAAATCACGGCATGCTCAAGCATGCCTCGTCGTGTTATTCGCAGTGGGTTTTAACGAGGTTCATCATGTTTAAAAAAGTTTTAATTGCTAACCGTGGTGCGATTGCAACACGCGTTATTCGTACTTTAAAAGAAATGGGTATTGTATCGGTCGCGGTTTATCACGATGCTGATGCCGCATCGCTACACGTACAACATGCCGACGAGGCGTTCTCACTGGGTGAGGGCAGTGTGGCCGACACCTATTTAGATATCGCACAAATTATTGCCATTGCTAAACGCGCAGGTGCGCAGGCGATACACCCAGGTTACGGGTTTCTTAGTGAGAATACCGATTTTGTACAAGCCTGCGAAGAAAACAACATCGCTTTTATTGGCCCAACACCCAATCAAATTAATGCGTTCGGTTTAAAGCATACCGCGCGTGATATTGCACACAATGCCAATGTGCCATTAGTGCCGGGTTCAGGGTTATTAACCCACGTTGATGAAGCGAAAGCCTTTGCACAAAACATTGGTTACCCCATTATGTTAAAGAGCACGGCTGGCGGTGGTGGTATTGGCATGCAAGTGTGCCAATCGGAAAACGAATTAGCCAGCGCGTGGGTAAGTGTAAAACGTTTAGGTGAAAATTATTTTGCTAACGACGGTGTCTTTATTGAAAAATACATTGGTCAAGCACGCCATATTGAAGTGCAAATATTTGGTGATGGCCAAGGTAATGTTGTCTCATTTGGCGAGCGAGATTGCTCGGCGCAAAGGCGCAATCAAAAAGTACTTGAAGAATGCCCCGCACCCAATTTAGATGAGCCATCACGCCAAGCTTTGCATCAAACCGCTGAACGTTTAATGGCATCGGTCAGTTATCGTAACGCAGGCACGGTCGAATTTATTTATGATACACAAGAAAATACGTTTTATTTTTTAGAAGTGAATACACGTTTACAAGTTGAGCATGGTGTTACTGAAGAAGTATGGGGTATTGACCTTGTTAAGTTAATGGTAGAACAAGCCGCACAATCGGCCCCCGATTTACACGCATTTAAACACGCACTCAAGCCGCAAGGCCATGCCGTACAATTGCGTTTATATGCAGAAGACCCCACATCTGATTTTATGCCCTCGTCGGGTATTATTTCGCAGTTGTATTTTCCGACTGGCGATAACATTCGGATTGATCACTGGTTAGAATCGGGCACCGAAGTGTCGGCATTATTTGACCCTATGCTCGCCAAAATTATTACCAAAGGCCGTAATCGTCAAGACGCTCTCAACCACCTTAGTCAGGTTTTAACCGATACACAGCTCTACGGCATTCAAACCAACAAAGAATATGGCCTTGCATTAATTGCATCGCCGCTGTGCGTTAATGAAAAAATACAAACGCACTCACTACACTCATTTGAATTTACCAGCCATAGCATTAGCGTGCTAGATGGTGGTACTCAAACCACCGTACAAGATTACCCCGCCCGCATGGGCTATTGGTCTATTGGTGTGCCACCTTCTGGCCCAATGGATAGCGTCAACTTTCGTTTGGCGAACACTTTATTGGGTAACGCCGCAGACAGCGCGGGGTTAGAAATCACATTAAGCGGCCCAACACTGCGTTTTAATTGTGATACCGCTATTGCCATTACCGGTGCATTGTTAGAGGTATCACTTGATGATAGCGTCTGTAAGCAAAACACCGTTGTTGTGGTTAAAAAAGGCCAAATACTCAAATTAGGCCGTGTGACCCTTGCGGGTGCCCGCGCTTATTTGGCCGTATTGGGTGGTTTTGATTGCGCCACATATTTAGGGTCAAAATCAACCTTTATACTAGGGCAGTTTGGCGGTTTAGGCGGCGGCGCGCTGAAGCCGGGGCAGGTTTTACCTATTTCTTCTATTGCTAGTGATGGCCACACAAACTCTTCTAATTCAAGCTCTTCTAATACAAGTGATACGAGCAAAAGCCCACAAGAAAATACAGTTAGCAGCACAACAGAACGCACGCAAAAAGCACTGTCGGCGTTACCCATTAAAACGCTGGCCATGCCTGAATTAACTGATTCATGGGAGATCCGCGTGGTTTATGGCCCACATGGTGCGCCAGACTTTTTCACCCGTAAAGATATAGACACCTTTTTAGCCCATACATGGGAAGTGCATTTTAACTCTAGTCGTACCGGAGTTAGGCTAACAGGCCCCAAACCTGAGTGGGCACGGGCCGATGGCGGCGAAGCAGGTTTACACCCATCAAACATTCACGATAACGCTTACGCATTTGGCGCGATTGATTTTACCGGCGACATGCCCGTTATTTTAGGGCCAGACGGCCCCTCTTTAGGGGGCTTTGTTTGCCCGTTTACCGTTATCAGCGCCGATTTATGGAAGTTAGGCCAGCTTAAAGCCGGGGCAAAAATCACATTTATCCCCACCACATTGGCGCAAGCGCAAGCATTAGAAACAGTACAAATTGAGCAGTTATCGCAGGGTAAGTTTTGTGACCCTCAACCCGAGCACGTGATCGATTTTGATACCGAATCACAATCGCCTATTTGTGCGCGTTTTGAGCTACACGACGAGCCCATTACCGTACGCTTAGCGGGCGACCACTTTTTACTGATCGAATTAGGCCCACAAGAATTAGATATCGCAAGGCGACTTAAAATACATGCCCTGATGGAAGCGTTTAACCAGTTATCTATCAACGGCGTAATTGACGTTACCCCGGGTATTCGGTCGCTGCAAATACATTACGATGCACAATATTTACCCTACGAGACATTATTAAACGCCATATCTGATGCCATTAACGCCTTAGAAAACGCCGACGACATGACCGTTGCCTCGCGTATTGTTCACCTGCCTTTAAGCTGGGACGACCCCGCCTGCCAAGAATCCATTACAAAATATACGCAATCGGTTAGGCCAAATGCACCGTGGTGCCCAAGTAACTTAGATTTCATCCGCCGTATCAACGGGTTAGATTCGATTAAACAAGTAAAAAACACCGTATTTGATGCCTCTTATTTGGTGATGGGCTTAGGCGATGTGTATTTAGGTGCACCCGTTGCCACACCTATTGATCCGCGCCATCGCTTAGTGACCACCAAATATAACCCAGCACGCACATGGACAGCCGAAAACAGCGTGGGCATTGGCGGCGCCTATATGTGCGTATACGGTATGGAAGGGCCGGGTGGTTACCAATTTGTTGGGCGCACATTACAAATGTGGACCCGCTACAAACAAACCGCCGAATTTACCCAGCCATGGTTGTTGCGCTTTTTTGATCAAATTAAATTTTATGAAGTCAGCGCCGAAGAGCTTGCCGTTATACGCCGCGAGTTCCCAAAGGGGAATTACCCACTCAAAATAGAGGAAGTCTCGTTTAGCCTGAATGAGTACACCGCTTTTTTAAATAAACATGACGACGGGATTCGTGCTTTTTCGTCTCAGCGTCAAACGGCCTTTAACGAAGAACTAGCACTCTGGAAAGCCACCGGCCAGCTTACCTACGAGCAAAAAGACGATAACCGCCAAGCACTGCAAAACGATATTGCCCCAGAAGGCACCGCCATTATCGACAGTTCGGTGGCGGGTAATATTTGGTTATGCGAAAAAGCCGAAGGCGATACTGTAAAAAAAGGCGACACGCTCATTGTGGTCGAATCCATGAAAATGGAATTTGTATTAAGTGCTCCATGCGATGGCGTTATCTCAAAATGCTTAACACAAAAAGGCGACACCATCGCAACAGGCGAAGCCCTAATGTGGATAACGCCAACGTGATCACACCTATTTTAAAGGCTTATATATGCAGGTTTTTACATAAAGGCTTTTACTTTAGAAAAGCATGCTAAAAAAGCAGCAAAAAAACATTACGCTAAAAAACAAAACCCTGTGAGCGATTCGCAGGGTTTGTGACTCATCAAGCGGGCGTGCGGTTAAAAACTTAACCAGCTGTTAAAACCCCAGCAAACTACTGTAAACGCAGGCTATTAAAGCAAGCAGGCAATATAAACGAGCATACTATGACACACACTATCCAGAACCTATCTATTGATGTTTTACTAGATGCATACACACAGCAAACACTCGATCCACTCGCCCTAGTGCTTAGCTTACGCGAACAAGCACTGGCTCAATCAGATTTTAACGCATGGATTACCCTACTTAGCGACGCCCAATTACAAGTTTATTGCGACAAGTTAAAAGGCGAGTCACCACAAACACGGCCGTTGTTTGGTATTCCCTTTGCCATAAAAGACAATATCGATTTAGCTAATGTGCCCACTACCGCAGGCTGCGAGGCATACACATACACACCTGAAAAAAGCAGCGTGGTGGTCGACTTACTGATTAAAGCGGGCGCCATCCCCTTGGGTAAAACCAACCTAGATCAATTTGCCACAGGTTTGGTGGGGACACGCTCACCGTTTGGCGAAGGTAAAAATGTGTTTAACCCCGATTACATCTCTGGGGGCAGCAGTGCAGGCTCGGCTATTTCAACGGCCCTGGGGCAGGTTAGTTTTGCTTTGGGTACCGATACCGCAGGCTCGGGGCGCGTGCCCGCTGTGCTCAATAACCTGATTGGCCATAAACCCACCAAAGGTTTGCTCAGTACCACAGGCGTCGTGCCCGCGTGTAAAACTTTAGATTGCGTTAGCATTTTTACACTCAATAGCCGCGATGCCGCCACCGTATTAAGTGTGGCAGGGCAGTATGATCAAAGCGACGCCTACAGTAGGCCAAACACTCCGCACAATAACGCCCGTTTTGCACATGTGCCCGCAAGCTTTACATTTGGCGTACCAGCGCAATGTGATTTTTGTGGCAACAGCGAGACACAAGCCTTATTCGAGCAGGCCATTACCCAGCTTGAAAGCCTAGGCGGTAAAAAAATCAGTATTGATTTTGCCCCGTTTACAGCCGCAGCCAAACTCTTATATGAAGGGCCTTGGGTTGCCGAACGTTGGCTAGCCACGCAAGATGTCTCACTCGATAACATGTTACCTGAAATACGCACCATTATAGGTAATGGTAATCATGCCAAAGCCTCCGATGCCTTCGCGGCACAATATGCCTTATCAGCCCTTAAAAAACAGTGCGACACTGCCGTAAACAGTGTTGATATTATGATGGCACCCACCACGCCCACGTTTTTTACCCGAGAACAAATCGCACAAGACCCCATCAAAAATAATTCTATTTTAGGCACCTACACTAATTTTATGAATTTATTGGATTACGCAGGCACCGCCGTACCCATTGGCGCAACAAAAAGTGGCGTGCATTGGGGTGTTACATTGTTCAGCCATGCCCACACCGATTACACCTTGCTGAGTTTTGCTCAAAAAATAGAGCAGCAGCGCAACGCAAAAATGGGCGCAACACCGTATTCGGCATTTGCTTCTATTATTGATGCTGTACCCACAAACGCACCAAAAACACCGGCAGAGCACACAGAAAAAAATGCCATACCGAGCCCTAGCTATAGCATGCACCGTATTAACACCACCCCATGTGCGCCGTATAAAAAACAGCTCGAAGTGGTCGTGTGTGGTGCGCATTTAGCCGGGCAACCCCTTAACTGGCAGTTAACCGAACGCGGCGGCACACTGGTTCAATCAACCACCACAAGTCAGCATTACGCACTTTATGTATTGCCAGATAACAAGCGCCCAGCATTAGTACGCGAGCCACAAGGGAGCGCCATTGCGGTACAAGTATGGTCATTACCCGCCGAATATTACGGTGCTTTTGTAGAGGCCATTCCCGCGCCATTAGGAATAGGCAAAGTAGAATTAGCCAGTGGCCAGTGGGTCTCTGGTTTTATCTGCGATAGCTACGCTCTCAACAAAACCGAGCTAACCAATATTACAGAACTAGGCGGCTGGGAAGCATGGTTAGCTCAATCTTAAGCAGCGCCTGTTTTTGTCTGGCTTATAAAGCATGGGTTTTATGAGCGTTACTTTAGAAAAAAGTACCCATGCTTGATCATTATAAAAACAGCGCCTTGATAAAGGGCGCTTTTTTGGTTCATTGTTTATGTGTATTTGATTGACTGTTTTAGATTGCTTTAGGTTATTTCTAGATTGTCTCTTTATTCCTTTCTTGTATCTCGTGCGAGCCTCTTTTTTTACCCCTTGTTATTCTAAAATTTGCCTCACGATTATCTTTTCTCATGACTTGTCTCTCAATCCCTGTTTATCAGTATTTTTCTGTCAATATTTGTATATCAACACTGTCAACTTTACAACTCTCATATAGGTTTTATAAGTAAAATTATTATTTTTTATTTAAAAAAGGAATGAACCTTGCTGTTTAGGATAATGTAAATAATGGCGAGATATAACTGGTTTTCAACTGCTGCCAAGGTTAAAGCGTCGCTTTACATATATGTTTAAATCCGATAAAAAATCAGAATTAAATGAGTTGCATCGCTCACATCCTCGAAGGGGCTGATGGTACGTCTTAATATTACATTGGCTATTTAAAATATTTGAGATTTACGCAGGCATAGCCTGTAATCTGTCAAAAGAACTTTTTGTTAAAGTGACGTTATTGTATAAGAATAATACCTGCCAAAAGATTGACTATACGCCATACATTGACTAAAACTTAAAAGGGAAAATAAAGGTATATTAGCTGGCCAACTAAACATACATTTAACCGCATGTTACCGAAAAAATAATTTAACCGTCAACGTCAAAACGCACTGTATACTACGTGGTAATGAACGTGGTAATGAACGTGGCAATGGAAACTTATATGCTCAATGACAAAACAATACTCATCATAGAAGATGACGAAACACTCAGGCACGATATGGCATTGCTTGTGTCATTTTTAGGTGAGCAGTGCAGCAACATGGCGTTTACCTCTTGGAGTGACGCCCACAAAAAAGTGAACGCCGATGCTATCGCCCTTATTTTATTGGGCAATACCCCCGACCAAACCAATACAGAAACACACATCAAAGACATACACGCACATTATGGCCTAGTGCCCGTTGTGCTAGTAGGCCAAGCAGTCTGCAACAGCAGCGAATGGGAACCCATATACCGGCACATGCTTATTGGTAGCCTAACCGCCCCCCTAGAATACAACAGCTTTGTCGACACCATG
>CAKZUG010000144.1 GCA_937920545.1 uncultured Saccharophagus sp. | reverse complement strand
ATTACTCCCCACTACAGCGCTACACCATAAACACTCAGGTGAACTTATGGTTGGCCTGCTGTTATTTCAAGACTTTATCGCCATACTTTGTCTACTTATATTACTCAGCGCACAAAATACAGAGAACGCCCCATTACAGTTTTTAAAAGCTATTATTGCACTACCCTTACTCGCTGGCGCGGCATACTTGTTTGTAAAAACAGTGTTGTTAAAACTGATTACACGTTTTGACCGCTTTCAAGAATATATTTTTTTACTGGCTATCGGCTGGTGCCTTGGGCTGGCCTACCTCGCAAAAATGAGTAATTTATCGGCTGAAATTGGCGCTTTTATAGCCGGTATTACCTTAGCTACCAGCCCTATTTCACAATTTATTGCGATCAACCTGAAACCGTTGCGTGATTTCTTTTTGATTTTATTCTTCTTTGCACTAGGCGCACAACTGAATCTGCCTTTACTACCAAGCGTGGCGTGGCAGGTGATTATTTTTACTGCGCTGGTACTAACAATAAAGCCTATAACATTCTATTTACTACTCAAAAAACAAAGCGAAAAAACCAAACTCGCTTGGGATATTGGCTTTAGGTTAGGCCAAACCAGTGAATTTTCTATTTTGATTGTATTTGTTGCTTTATCCGCCAACTTGCTAAGCGAAAAAGCGGCATTATTAATACAAAGCACAGCCATAGCAACTTTTGTTATATCTAGCTATATTGTTATATTTAATTTTCCTAATCCGATTGCTGTAAATGAAAAATTACGCAGAGATTAAAATTAGAAACTATAATCATACACTTAAGTAACATTTATACTTTTTTAGTATATTAAATCTAATGGACACACCGTAAGAGAAACTTATTATGGTAATGGCAAGACGGACCGATAACCGACTACGCGAAACAATCAACAATATCGAACGATTGTTAAATAGCTCCCCAAGCACCGAGGAAGCTTTAAAGAAATCGACTTATCTTTTATTAGAGTTATTGGATGGGCAGTATGCATTTTGCTACAGCTGCCGCCAAGCAGATAACGAAGGAATCCCCTGGGATCTTCTAAGCAGCTTAACGCATAATAAATTATCGATCGCTGAAGTCAGCTCTCAATCTACTAGCCATCAGATACCCGAATACTATTTTAATCAAATATTATCTGGGAAAGTTTTTCTAAGTGAAGGGCCAGCTCTTAGGCAACTTCCTTTTCCAAGTAATCACCCTATTGTTAACGATTGTTTAACCATACCGCTTACTGATGCAAAAAATGTACACGGGGTGATTTTTATTGCCAACCTGCCTAAAGAAGGTAGAGATGGGATTATTTCTCGTATACGGCCTTTCATAGCCGCAGCCAACTGTTTAATGCGTATCAGTAAAAACTCAGCCGTCAAAGCACCTACCCATCAAAATCACGAACAAGAAATCGCCGTCTTAAAAAATACATTTAAAGTCTTTGACTCGCTGTTTAATGCTGTTGTATTGGTCGATGAAGACAACATTATTACTATGTGTAATCACGCGTGCTGTTCGCTATTCAACCTACCTAAACATGATATTCTAGGTAAAAGTATCGAGCAGTACTTTCCGCAAGGGATACCCAAGCTAGATATGCGACTACCCGTCATGTCTAAACGCGACAGCCCAAATTATGTTTGGCGTGGCATTCCTATTAAGCGCGGCGATCAATCTAAAACACTGATTGATCTCGCTCAATTCAACTTTAACAGCCCACTTGGACAACTGCGTGGCTTTACGATGGATGATATTTCTGAGCGACTGGAAACCGCAGCTAATTACCACGACACCCTTCAACGTTTTCAGGTGTTGACAAACATTGCACCCGTGGCAATTATACAAATCAATACAGATTGGGAATGTACCTACGCAAATGACACTTGGTGTAATTACACCCAAATGACACCCGATGAGGCCAACGGTACAGGGTGGATAAAAGGCTTGCACCCTTCAGATTCAGCAAGAATTTTAAATAAGCTGCGTTTAGATACAGGTATAAGTGGTGAATTTGAAGCCGAATTTAGGCTGCAAACCCCATTAGGTAAAGTCATTTGGGTTCAGGCTAATGCATGTGCCGTGTTTAATTCAATATGTGAAAGCGATGGTCTTATTCTAACGTTTAATGATATTACCGATCGACTAAACAATGAAAAGCGCTTACAAAATATTGCAGAGCGAGATCAACTAACAGGCTTAGTCAATCGCGCCTTCTTTAACGATAGATTGGATATTGCTCTAAAAGGTGTAAGTCGTTTTGGCTCTGTAGCACTGCTGTTTTTAGATTTAGATGATTTTAAACATATCAACGATACGTTAGGGCACGATGCGGGCGATACATTATTAGAACAAATTGGTAGTCGGTTAACATCAGCTTTACGCGATGTCGACACCATCGCACGTATTGGTGGTGATGAATTCACCCTTATTTTAACAAACCTCGACAGCATTAATAGCGCTATTATTGTGGCCGATAAATTGATTGACGCCTTATCCGCCCCGTTTATCATCAGTAAGCGCTCTATATATGCGAGCGCAAGTGTGGGTATATCGTATATCGATACACCCAATCAAAACCCAAAAGTCGCACTTAAACAAGCCGATATCGCATTATATAAAGCCAAAGAAGCGGGTAAAAACCAATATCGTTTTTACTCTCAAGAATTAGATAAACATGCTAATTTAAATATACTGTTACGTGAAAGCCTCAAAGATACCAGCCGCGATGACTTCTCTATTGTGTATCAGCCTCAAGTTGACGCACGCACGGGTAAAATTATTGGCTTAGAGGCTCTAACACGCTGGAGCCATGAAGATGCAGAAAGCAGCGCTCCGACAGAAGAGTACATTAAAATTATTGAGCAATCGGGCTTAATTAATGAGTTCTCGGATTGGTTATTTGATAAAATATTCGACGATACAGCGTGCTTATTAAGCCATAACTTATTGGCTAAAGATGTACGCGTTTCCGTTAATGTCTCGGCTAAACAATTTAGAAACAAAGAACTGGCCTCGTTTATATATTCCCGGTGCATATCACGTGCTATCGATCCAAGTAGAATCACGTTAGAAATCACCGAGTCTGCGATTATCGATGACCCAAAACTGGGCTTAAACATTCTGAATCAATTGTCTGATTTTGGGTTTCATATTTCTCTTGATGACTTTGGCACAGGATACTCTTCGCTTTCATATCTTCAAAAAATGCCTATCGACGAAGTGAAAATAGACCGCTCATTTATTAAAGATATCTCAACATCAAACGACGATAAGACTATTGTACTTGCCATTATTAACCTTGCAAAAACAATGAAACTTAAAATTATTGCTGAAGGTGTTGACTCTGAAGAAATAAAAAACTGGTTAATCACACAAAAATGCCCACATCAGCAAGGTTTTTACTTCCATAAACCAATGAATAAACATAAGATTGAAGAATTATTTTTACCGACAAACATTAAACAATATAACCATCGAACACAAAATGTTATTGAGCTTAAGAGCTTACGTTGATCACTGATTGAACGTTGCCTTATATCTCATTTAATGATGATTAAAAGGCAATCAAATCAATGATGAGCGATGAAATAAAAATATTAGCAAGTAATGATGACTCCCCCAAATACGTTGTTGGTATTGGTGCATCGGCTGGAGGGCTAGAAGCATTAGAGGAGTTTTTTGGACATTTGCCTACCAATACAGATGCGTGTTTTATTGTGCTACAGCATTTATCGCCTGATTTTAAAAGCATGATGCCTGAGCTACTTAGCAAGCACACCAGCATGCCTATTTACCAAGTTAGCGATGGTTTTACACTTGAAAAAAATGCTATTTATCTTATGCCTGCTCGTACCAGTATGCTTATAGATAACAAAGTATTAAAGCTGTCCAATCAAAACCCTTATCGGCATTTACATATGCCTATCGATATTTTCTTTAACTCTTTAGCCCATGATTTAAAACATAAATCAGTGGGTATTATTTTATCGGGTACAGGCTCCGACGGCACACGCGGCATTAAAACACTTAAAGAACTAGACGGCCTTACCATAGTACAAGACCCCGAATCAGCCAAATTTGACGGGATGCCAAAAAGTGCTTTTAACACAGGTTTAATCGACTTAGTCCTTAGGCCAGAAGAAATGGGACCATATTTGGAGCGTTTTTTCACGCACCCCCACGATAAAACCCATGCATTTTTAAATAAATCCGATTGTAATGAGACCGAAACTAAGCTCGATGAAATATTTAGTTTACTGAAAAATCAAAGCTCTATTAATTTTGCGAATTATAAATCGACTACCGTCGCAAGGCGTATCGAGCGTCGATTAACTATTACCCAGACTAATAGCTTAGATGATTACCTACGCGTCCTGATGCGCAACCCCAAAGAAATTCAAACCCTGTGTCGCGAGCTACTTATTAATGTTACACGCTTTTTTAGAGACGATGATGCATTTAGCGATCTTACCAAAAACATTATCCCTAACATTGTAAAAAAAGCATTAGCTAATGATGAAAATATACGTGTCTGGATTGCCGCTTGCTCAACAGGTGAAGAAGCCTACAGTATTGCCATACTCTTAGATGAAGAAATTCAGCGTAGAGGAGCTAACTGTAAAGTTAAAATTTTTGCCACTGATGTTGATACAGACGCCATCGCGGCTGCCAGTGTGGGCGTGTTCGCGCGTGAAATCACCTCAGATGTGTCACAAGAGCGTTTAGAAAAATATTTCTACGCACGCGAAAACACCTTTGAAATAACGCAGCACATTCGACAAATGGTTATTTTTGCATCACATAACATGATAGATGATGCACCCTTCTCTAACCTTCACTTAGTTAGCTGTCGTAATGTCCTTATTTATTTTCAACATGCGGCACAAAAAAAAGTGCTCTCGTCATTGTATTTCTCGTTACAACGTGACGGCTATTTGTTTTTAGGTAGCTCAGAAAGTTTAGGCGACATTAAAAATCAATATGATGTTGAAAATGAAAAGCATAAAATTTTTCGAAAGAACACTAATTTGCGTGTACCTATTGGTAGCGCTCGACCTATTAGGGACTTAATGCCTATTAGTCGTCATGGCGGCGCAAGTATTATGACACCAATGAGCTCTGCACTTAAAAATGATCGTGTATCAGCAAAATCACCATTAGCCTCTGTTATTGACCGCCTGATTAAAAGTTATGCACCAGACTGTATCGTTCTCAATGATATGTTTGATGCCGTGCATGTTTATGGTGAAATTAATGCGTATATGAAAGGCGTCGTCGCTGGTCGCATCAGTAATAATATTAAAGACATGATTATAGATGAGCTGAGTGTCGCTATTTCAACAGCGCTTTATCGCTGTGAAAAAAATGGCGCCGATGTATATTACAAAGACATTAGCGTTAGTCAAGATAATGGCACTGAAATAAGCATCGATTTATCCATATTGCATGTCAAAGAAAACGACCTACCCACAGCTAATGCCTATTATGTTGTGCAGTTCATACAACAAGGTGAAGCCACCGAGATTGCGCCTAAACGTATTAGCTATGATATAAACGAGCAAAGTCGGCAACGCATACAAGATTTAGAACAAGAGCTCATGAAAAAACAAGAGCACTTGCAGGTCACGATTGAAGAACTAGAAACCACCAATGAAGAACTTCAAAGCACCAACGAAGAGTTAATGTCTGCTAACGAAGAAATGCAGAGCACCAACGAAGAACTACAATCGGTTAACGAAGAGCTATACACCGTTAACAGTGAATACCAAGAAAAAATATCGCTGTTAACCGAAACCAATAACGACTTAGACGGCGTCATTAATGCGACCGATATCGGTATTATTTTCTTAGATGACAACTTATGTATTCGTAAATTCACGCCCACATCGGCTAATTTTGTTAACCTACGTGATACCGATATTGGCCGACCTTTCCATCATATTTCACATCAATTATATTACGATACTTTGCTTAACGATGTTAGCCGCGTCAGTGAATCAGGCATTGTTGTTGAAAAAGAAATTATCAGTGAGCGCAAGCAAAATTTATTTATTCGTATTTGTCCATATAAAAAACCCAGCAATGCTTCTGCGCTAGGCGTGCTCATTACCATCACGAATATTACTCGTTTACGCTTTATTGAGGGTGCGCTAGAGAATGCGCAAGATGAAATAAGACGCTCTTACGTCGAGGAAAATAGCATCGCGCCGGAATTAAAAGCTAAAAAAATATTACTTGTTGACGATAATTATGCCGACATAGTACATATTGAACGCATGCTGAAAGTTATCCCCAGCTTTAACTTGCATATACTGCAAGCAGAAAACATTAATGAAGCGATAAAAATAGCAGAGCATCATAAAAATATTGATATTTGTATTTGCGATTATAATTTATCAGACGGATCTGCAATTGATGTATATAACGCGTTTAAAAATCATCATGTTATGATGCCGTTTATCCTTGTATCAGGTTTTTCTGAAGAGGGTTTAGATAATCAATTTATTAGTAATCATGCCGATGACTTTTTAAATAAAGATGATATATCGCCTCAGCTTATTGAAAAAAGTATTCGCTTTGTATTAGAAAAAAACAAACAAAAAGAGAGCAAAAAGACGTACACAATAGAAAGCGAAGTAGAAAGCGAGGTAGAAAGTAAAATCGAAGAGAAATAGAGTATAAAAAAAAGGTGGTGAAAATAACAAACACTTTATGACTTTACCCATAAACCCCCCAAGCAGTGCAAAACTATACTGCTGGGGGGGGGTTAAACTTTACATAAACCTAAAAACATTACTCAGTAAACAAAGGCTAAGCGATTCGTGCAAAAAACATGTATTCATCAAAAAGATGAATGCACAAAATTAAGCTCCAGGCGGTGTAATCACAATTAAGCGGATCGCACTTAATTGAATTAACGATTGCTTCTCAAATGCTGTGGTAATGGCCTGCTGCTTTGCCTCTAATACTGCAATATCGGCTTCATCTACAAAAGGGTTAAGTGCTTTTAGCTGCTTTAGACGTTGCATTTCAAGCTTAAAATAATCATGCGCTTTTTGGTTGGCTTTTTCTAGAATACTATTTGCTTTTACTTGCGCAAAGCCTTCGGCTTTTTTAAACCAATCACCTAGCTCACTTTTTCGTGATTTTATCACTTCACGTGCTAAATGGTTTTTGATGGGCACAATACTATTAGCTAAAGCCTGCTCATTGAGCGCATCAGATAAATCGTTATTGCCAATATCCAGTATTAAAGACCGTACGCTGGTCTGATCTAGATGACGCAAACACTCTTTTTGTAAGGGTGATTGAATAACCACATCAAAACCCACCTCTAACAAACATTGCCCTGCAGGCAATTGTTTGCTCGGCAATGTGGCAACAGAGGCAGAGCCCAATTCGCTATGATGTAACACGTCCCATAAGCCTTCAATAAACGGAGAATCCCACGTAATAAAATGCAGGTCATCACGGGAGCTTGCCATTTCTCGGCTATAAGTTAGCTCGACACCTTCTGCGGGTAAACCCGGTAGCGCAGGCAGTAACATCTTATCGGTTGGCTGAAGGCTGTATATATTGTCTGATAATTCTTCATAATGAAACTGAAAAAAGCTCGCGGCACGCTCAACCATATCGGCGGGTGTTGATTGCTCAAAAGCGGTTATTTCTTCTACACGCTTATCAGCCTCTGGCTGACGGCAACTATTAAGTTCTAGTAATGCATCACGCCCAGTATTAATTTTTAGCTCTAGCGCGTCACGCTCTTTGCCAATACTTTTTGCATCACCAGAGTACGTTAACGTGTTTGCATCCCAATAGGTGTCGTGTAAGTACGCAGCCGCAGGGCTGAGGTGTTCGATACAATTTAAGACATTATGGAACCAGTCAAATTTTTTGGCGGTATCGCTATCTGTATGGTGAAGAACATGGATATTAACGTCGTTCTTTTGGCCAATACGATCAAGGCGGCCAATACGTTGCTCTAATAGCTCGGGGTGATCGGGCAAATCCAAACAGACTAAATCGGAACTAAATTGAAAGTTACGCCCTTCACTGCCAATCTCTGAACACAATAAGGCTTTTGCGCCAAAATCATCCGGTTCAGAAAAATAAGCGGCAGCTTTATCGCGCTCTATCAGGGTTTGATCTTCATTGAAAATAGCAACATCTATACCGTGCTGATCCCATAGATACAATTGACACGCATTAACCGTTTCGGCTTTATGGCATATAACCAACGTTTTTTTGTCGCTATTATTGTGTAACCACTGGGCTAACCATTCAAATTTGGTGGTATCGTCTTCATTTTCTAATTCATGAGAAACACAAATACGTTGCGGAAAACCGGCGACAGCTTTACGTGAGTTACGAAACATGACACGACCAACACCATGTTGATCTAATAACTGCGCAATAAGTGCATCATTATCATCGGTTTTTTCAAGGTTGTACTCTTTAATAAGGGCGTCTTTACCCTTGGGTAACTGGGCAATTTTTTCACTGAGGCTAACGTAGTGCTGCTCTTGGGCTTTAAAATCATCGTAGTGTGTAAACTTGGCTGGGTCGAGTAATTGCAAACGAGCAAAATGGCTTTGCTCGCCAAGTTGCTCGGGTGTAGCGGTTAACAACACGAGATGTTTTAAGCTCGCGGCCAACACTTTGAGCACCGTGAAATCAGGTGTATCTTTTGAAATACGGTGCGCCTCATCGATAATGGCCATGTCAAAATCATGAGTTAATAGGTTTTCTTGCTCATCGCACAATGCAGCATGCGGTAATATATGCACACCTGAGGGTGTAAAATCATAACCTTCACCGTCATAAAGCATGGGCGCAATACTGAATTTTCTTACCAATTCCACTAACCACTGTACCTGTAATGTATCGGGCACAATCACTAATACACGGCTAACGCGCTCAAATTTTAATAAACGCGATAATATTAAACCCGCTTCAATAGTTTTACCCAAGCCGACTTCATCAGCCAACAAAACGCGCACATGCTCTAACGAGCTAGCGCTACTGGCAACATGCAGCTGATGTGGAATTAACGATGCCTTTGCGCCTAAAAACCCCTTTAAGCCCGTTTGCCAAGCATTGGCGGTGGCTTCGTCGAAGTCGCGTCTAAAGTTAAACCAGTTGGGTTTATCTACCTGCCCTGTCATTAAGCGCATAAAAGGTTGATTTAATTTAATGGTGCCGCTTAGCATGGTCTCAACGACCATTTGATCACATGTGGTTTCATAAATAGCTAAGCCATTTTGTGAATGCACATGTTTTACGGTACAAGGTTCGCCATCTCGTGGCGTAATCGTATCTTGAGGCTCAAATAAAATACGCGTTAACGGCGCTTGGCTAGCGTTATAATTACGCTCGACATCCGCCTCTGGAAAAGCCAGCATGACTGTGCGCTCTTGCACCTCAACAACCAAACCCAAACCAAGCTCGGGTTCTGAATCGACAACCCAACGCTGCCCTTGTACAAATTCTGTCATAATTTACTCTTTAAAATACGATTACTGTCGTGAGTGCACTGCTAGTAAGTGCCAAATGTTCTTTATCCGGGCTTTATAGTTCTATTCGCGTGTACTCAATTACTACTGATATTTAAACGTAACAGCGTGATTTAACGCGATACAAGTCAAAAAAACATGCTAACTGCTGACAAAAAAACGCCGCTTTTAATCAACATTACCCTAAATACATCCAATGCTGAATGCAGGTTACTTGCAAATAAAACGCTGCAAGTAAAACGCGCCTTATATTTTAGGCGGCTCTACTGTTTGAATTAACACCCATGGCGCCATGGCCAAGGCCCATACACTGGCGCTTTGCTCATGCAATAGCTGCGCAGTATCGTCATTGATTGGGGCAACTTCACCAGCCTTAATCCACGCGTTAAATGGCTCTACATCGTCCTCTTTTAAGGCCATACCCACCGTTACTAAATTCAAAGGGGCTTGTACTTCAATCACTTTTCCTGCGGCAAAAAAACGCTCGAGTTCAGACCAAGGGATTTTTGCTGTTTGCTTCACAAGGTCAATTTTATCTTCGGCGCTAAGTGCATCTAAAGATTGTAATGTCTCATCATAGACGTTTTGAGGCTCGGGTAAATGTTGCGATTCTACGCCATCTGTATGACACTTTTTATTACTCATGTTTTTTTACCTATGCATTATAAATGGTGTTGCTGTTTAAACAATTAAGCATGGTGCTTATATTATGTTCTTAAACTAGGGAGCCTCTGATTAACCTCGTAGCGTCTCTGCGTGACCTAGAGCGGTTAATGGCTAGGCGTCATTTGCAGCTAATGGCCCCGTAGCCCTTAGCAAAAATGACCCATAGCCCTTATCAAAATGATAATAACGCAAGTGACTGCTCTAGGCCGCGCCCTTTGGGGCTTTCAGAAAGCGCTCAAGTACTACTCTCAAGTACTCCTCTCAAATACTAGGGAAGCTGTCTGCATTGACTTCGCTCGGTGGGCAACCAGCCCGCCTTTATCAGCCGCCTCTCTTTGCCGCCGAAACAGGAAAACTTTCTGAAAGCCAGAGATGCCGCGAGGTTAATCGGAGGCCCCCTAGCTTGATCATTGTATAAAATGATCAAGCTAGTTTAAGTTGTATCAAGCGCCGGCTATCTCTACAATATGCTCAACATATCCGTTTTACGGCCTTCTACTTGATCAAATACTTTACTATATGCCATCACATACTGACTCAAACAACACATCATCGTCGTTATCTAAAAATCTGCGCGCGCATTCTAACACTAAAGTGATTGTAGGTATGTCTGGTGGCGTCGATTCTTCTGTTTCTGCCCTATTATTGCAACAGCAAGGTTATCAGGTTGAAGGGCTGTTTATGAAAAACTGGGATGAAGACGACGGCACCGAATACTGTACCGCCATGACAGATCTCCTTGATGCCGCCGCCGTCTGCCAAAAATTAGGTATTCACTTACACACTGCCAATTTTGCCCGTGAATATTGGGATAACGTTTTTGAATATTTTTTAAACGAATACAAAGCTGGCCGCACCCCCAACCCCGATATTTTATGTAACCGTGAAATCAAATTTAAAGTCTTTTTAGAGCATGCCAAAGTATTAGGTGCCGACTATATTGCCACGGGCCATTACACACGACGCGATATCAAAGATGGCCATGCAAGGTTGCTTAAAGGCTGCGACCACAATAAAGACCAAAGTTATTTTTTGCATGCTGTAGGGGAAGCCGAATTCGCACAAACGCTGTTCCCCGTCGGTGAGCTTGAAAAACCCGTTGTACGGCAGCTAGCCGAAGAGCATGATTTAATCACCCACAACAAAAAAGACAGTACCGGTATTTGCTTTATTGGCGAGCGCCGCTTTAAAGATTTTCTAGAAACGTATTTACCCGCGCAACCGGGTAACATGGTCGATGAAAACGGCATACATATTGGCACCCATCAAGGCTTGATGTATTACACAATAGGGCAACGTCAAGGCTTAGGTATTGGCGGTGTAGCTAACCGACCCGATGCACCTTGGTTTGTGGCCCAAAAGCAGCTTGAGACCAATACACTGGTTGTGATACAAGGTAAAAATCATACGCTATTGTTTACCGATGAATTAATCGCCGAGCAAATACACTGGATTAACCCCAGCCTCGCAGCATCACTTTTTTCAGAATCTCATTCAGAGCCCCATAACGGCATGCCAAGTTTTCGATGCCACGCTAAAACACGCTACCGTCAGCCAGACCAAGCTTGCATTGTGATGTACAACAAGCAAGATGAGACACTGATTGTGACTTTTGATGAGGGCCAGCGCGCAATTACGCCAGGTCAGTCAGTTGTGTTTTACCAAGATGATGTATGCCTTGGCGGTGCAGTGATACAAACCACCTATAAAATTGACCGATAACATAAGCATTGCTCGTATATTTAAAAGCTGTTTAGGCAATAATTCAGATAACAGTTTTATTAACAAAACGCAAAGAAGGAATACCCCTGAGTATGAAGCCGTCAAAGGCAGGATACCAACACAGGGGCATTCTATTCAACTGTCCCAGTAGTAATAACCACATATCAGCATGACGCATTAAGGAAGACACATTGAATCAGACATGGCAGGATATTACCCTCGCACTATCTGGAATAGTACTCGCCGTTGGGCAAGTAGAAAAATTGGCCAAAACAGGTTTTGTCGATACCGCGCAATTTGAACTGTGCGTCAAAGCCCTGCTCAATACCTCCCCCGACAATACGCGTGAGTTATTTGAATCTACCGAGGTCGACTTGTCCGCTATTTTTGAACAAGTAGAGGCGCTACTGAAAGATTATCGCCACCCTAAACATGTTGACACACTCAAATACACGCTGGGCGTATTGCATATTCAAAACAAGATGATGCAAAACAAAAAGATGCTTTATTCTATTGGCAATAAACTCAACGACGCCCAAAAGAAAGTCGAACACTTTGGCTTAACGCACGATAATGTCGTGGCGTTTATTGCACAAACCTACACCGATACCATCAGCACCCTGCCTTACCGCATTCAAGTGAATGGCGAATACGGTTATTTACAGCAACAGCGTGTGGCCAATCAAATACGTACACTCTTATTATGTGCCATTCGGTTTGCCACGTTGTGGCGTCAAGTGGGGGGTAAAAAGTGGCATTTTTTATTTTATAAAAAACACCTTCTACAGCAAGCGCATACATTATGTCTCGATTATAAACGTCTACCTTAGGGCGAAAAAAGCGGCGTACCATTACGCTATAAATGCCCTAACTGCGCACACAAATACTGCAAACACATCTAACTTAGTGTAAAATCCGCGCGCATAAAATAGAGGTAAGTTAAATGCCTTTATTATCTTCTACTCACCCTACTATTTATGCGCGAGCTTGTTTATGGATTTATCATCGTTATCTGCCGTCACCCCTGTTGATGGCCGCTATGGCAGTAAAACTGCTGATCTTCGCCCTATTTTTAGCGAATTTGGTTTAATCAAATGCCGCGTAGAAGTAGAAGTCCGTTGGTTACAAAAACTGGCTGCACATACCGAGATCACAGAAGTTGCGCCACTAAGCGACGAAGCCAACACGCTGCTTAACAATATTGTGGCTCATTTTAGCGAGCAAGACGCACAGGCCGTCAAAGACATCGAGCGCACCACCAACCACGATGTAAAAGCCGTTGAATATTTTATTAAAAACCAGTTTGGCGATAACGAAGAGCTTAATGCGATTAGCGAATTTGTTCACTTTGCTTGCACCTCTGAAGATATTAACAACTTATCGCATGGTTTAATGCTAAAAGCCGGCCGCGAAGCCACGCTAATACAGCTTAACCAAATTAAAGATAGCATTGCCGGATTGGCAAAGCAGTACGCCAGCATCCCGATGCTGTCACGGACACATGGCCAAACGGCCTCCCCCACCACTGTGGGTAAAGAAATGGCGAACGTTGCTGCACGTTTAAGCCGCCAGATTACGCAAATCGAGAACGTCTCGTTACTGGGTAAAATTAATGGTGCCGTGGGTAACTACAACGCGCACATCAGTGCTTACCCAAATATCAACTGGGAAGAAAACGCACAAGCGTTTGTTGAAAGCCTAGGCCTTAGTTTTAACAGCTACACCACACAAATTGAGCCACACGATTATATTGCCGAATTATTTGACGCTATTAGCCGTTTTAATACCATTCTTATCGATTTTAACCGCGATGTTTGGGGCTATATTTCAATGGGTTTTTTCAAGCAAAAAACCATTGCCGGCGAAATTGGCTCATCGACTATGCCACACAAAGTAAACCCTATCGATTTTGAAAACTCAGAAGGTAACTTGGGCATTGCCAATGCATTGTTCGGCCATTTGGCCGCAAAACTGCCTATTTCGCGCTGGCAGCGTGACTTAACAGACTCAACCGTACTGCGTAATATGGGTGTGGGTTTTGGTTATTGCTTTATTGCATACGGCAGCTTATTAAAAGGCATCAGCAAGCTTGAAATTAATGAAAAAGTACTGCAAAACGATTTAAATAACGCATGGGAAGTCCTCGCCGAGCCTATTCAAACAGTAATGCGTGTACACGGTATTGAAAAGCCGTATGAGAAACTGAAAGAGCTTACGCGCGGCCAAAGCATTAACAAAGAAGTGATTCAAAACTTTGTGAACACGTTAGACATGCCTGAACACGCCAAACAAACGTTACTGGCTTTAACGCCAGCTAACTATATTGGTAACGCCATTGAGCAAGCCAAAGACATTGATAACCGTATATAAGCACCACCAAAGCATTTTAGATAGCGCGTCAAATAGCGCAATGTAAAATAGTAGCCATAAAAAAAGCCAGCATCAAGCTGGCTTTTTTCGTTTCAGTCTATTTGATGACGTTAAGCGCAAACACTACTGCACAAGTATCACTTGCTCGTGGTGCGCAGCATTATGGATTAACCATAACCATGTCTGTGTTCCATCAAATGTATAACGGTTAGTTTTCCACTCATTAATAGTCTCAATCCACGGTGCAGTATGCGGCTGCGGCGCAAGAGGAACAGTAAACGAACCACGTGATAATGTCAGTCGTCTTCGATCACTTAAAGAAAACAACACATCCACTGTTGGCTCAATGGTTGTTGAATATAACCCATCAATCGGTATGTCCAATACAATCAGGCGACTATCTGTTTGTGTGGGAAGAATACGGCTCATCACAAGCTCATTGGTTGATGCATCAATAAGCCGCATATCTAAACCACTTCCAACAACAAAACGAAAGCTGGCGTTGTATCTTTTTCGGCCTTCAGGCTCTAAAAAGAATAAGCTCAGTCGTATACTCACCTCGCCTGGCGATAAATACGCCTGCTCTGTTGCAAGCGCCATACGTAAAACGTCAATGTTATCCAATGATACAACTTGCGCACCCACACGTGTTTGCCGCTGACCAGCTGAAAAGAAGCGAACATCCCTTTCAGGTAACGCTGTGACCACCGCAGGTACAGGTGAAATATTCTCGAGAGCATAATTCCCCTCAAGACCTTGTGTGATATCGACTTGCGTAATGGGCTTAACCACCGCTTGCACCCCCACGTTAAACGTCTCGCCTTGTAAGGCTGGAGTAAAACTAACCACGCCACCATATTCATAAAAATCAGCAACATAAAGCGCACTCATATCAAAAGGGTTAAACTGCAACTTGATTTCGATAGTCGTGCTATCACCCGCCTCAACCCAGATCCTTTTAGCGTGTGTCACTTTCACACCCGGCAACTGACTAATATTATGCACATCCACCAATATATGCTGATCGATATCTGAAAAATTCTTGACGGTGATATCACGAGCAATAATTTCGGCTTTGTCCAACGATAACAAACCCAAATTAATGCCGGCGGGTTGTGCCAAAAATTGCGCAGTTAGGCTGGATACAATATCAATTTCGCCCATACCTTGTCGTGATAAAGGGTAAAAATTCCCGTCGCCATCACGCAATAAGCTCGCATAATTCATGGCTAACGCATTAAGCCCGTCTCTGTCCAGCATAGGGTGTGCCACTTTTAAAAGTGCCATCGCGCCGGCCACATGCGGTGCCGACATAGACGTACCGCCTTTACCGGTGTAGGCATCGCCGCTAATCGCTTTGGCTGCAACAATATGAGCACCGGGTGCACTTAAAGAAGGTTTGAACGTACCATTTACAGGCCCCTGCGACGAAAAACTGGCTATTTTTTCTGCAGGGTAGTCAAAAAACAGCTCGTCACCATTAATAACAATATATCGCGGCAAACGTGTAATACGTGTAGACAAGATAAACATTGGAACCGTGTTTTCTTGAACAGTAATATCCCCTCTTAAGACATGCTCAGCACGCTGCAAGACGACCAACGCTTTAGCACCAACAGTATGTAAATAACGCGCAAACGCTGCGTTACCGCAAGCAGGTCGATTACTGCTTATCAAGACAATTTTGTTGGCAACATCTCGCTCGGTACTGCATAACTTAGAAGCATGAAAAACAACGTCCCCTTCAATCTGTGTGTCCACTAAAGCGGCGCTTAAGGGTAAGGTGACATTACCGGTTAACACATCGCCATCTGAGAAAGTGACTTCAAACGGGATATACGGTAAATTACCGCTGGCGCTGGCTGCAACCGACAGTACGCTGTCTACTGCTGCCGGTGAGCTTGTGATATAAGGCGTTGGGCCACTATTACCCGCCGAACTCACGACGACTACGCCCATATCCAACGCAGTTTGCACAGCAATAGCCCATGGGCTATTAACGTTACCAAAAGCCTGACCAAAACTCATGTTGATCACATCGAGCCTATCGGATAAATCAAAATCGCCGTTGGGGTCTAATACGTAATCCATTGCCTCTTCTGCTACGGTAGTCAATGGTCCACTCTGACCAGACCCAAGCTTAATAGCATAAATATCAGCTTCAGGAGCCACACCACCGCCAAAACCAAAAATACTACGGCCTGCTGCAATCGATGCCACATGGGTGCCGTGATCTTGGTTAAAGCTAATAGGGTCTCCGTCTGGTTTAGGGATACGGTCTTCCATATTAGGTGACCTTGCATTAAACCTATCGCCAACTAGATCAATACCGCCGACAACCACATCGTTAGGAAAACTACCAGGCTCAACAATATCAGGGTTGTTATTTTCATAACCCACACCCGTACCGCCAAGGCTTTTATGCATGTAATCGACACCTGAATCCAAAATACCAATACGTATGCCTTTACCCGTGACACCGTATTTGTGCGCGAGTGAAGCACCCGTCCAAGGCACCGAATACGCTAAATCAAGCTCAAAAGTCGATGTATCGTAGACTTTCTCTGCGGGAACATCCGTTAACATAGCCATGTCGATATCAACTGGCGTGATAATTTTAACCGCGTTGACTGCCCTAAAAACCTGCCCAGTAACAACCGCACTGCTCGGTAAACGCGCAATAATAGCGGCCTGCTCTTGCGCTATTTTGGCTTGCCATGCTTGCTGTATGCCTGCATTGGGTGCTTGGCCATGCTTTTTCTTATAAGCAACAAAACGCTGACCTAATGACGGGCTTGAGAGTAAAATAGTTTGATTTTTATACTCACTTTCGAGTGACTGAGCGTACAGCCGTGGACCCAAAAGCCCGGCTAGAATAAGCCATAAAAAACAGAATCTCCGTGAGAATAAAAACCGATTTAAACGATCAACTGAAAAGTGTTTTAAGGTTTGCTGCTGAAATGTTAGACGTATTAATTCCATTATTATCTCCATGTATCCATCAATTGGCTTGCGCGCTAGCGCCCGATAAGCCAACAATAATTTGACGAAAAATATCATCAAAGGCAATTAGAACACAAAAGTAATAGCTAAATAGAATAATACGCGACAAAAAACCATACTTTATAAATAGGGAAATAGACGTAGGCAAACCAGCACAAGCAAATCAAAAACCCAAAGGTAAATATGGTACAAGCGGGAAAAGAAGAAACAGAAAAAACAAGAAGGTGTCAATGACTGCGGACGACTAAAGCCCGCAATCAAAAGAACAGAAACAGGAATCAGATTAAGCTTGGCTTTTTTGTATATCCACCACGTCAGCCGACTCTTTCTCTAAAAGGGTACTGGCGCTAACACCTTTTAATAATTTGGTAACAGCATCTTTATTTTTAGACAGTAAGATGGTGAGCTCTTCGGCAAAATCGTCTTCTAACTCAATACCTTTTGCAATGATATATTCGCCCAGGTTATCAGCGATATCTAACATTTTGTCGTACTGGTCTGCTTCTTTTTTATCCGTTGTCACAAGCTTTTCTTCCCCATTATGCTCAACTACATACTTTACAATAATCGCCATGGTAAAACCTCTTTATCAATGTTTTTTAACAGTATAAATAAAGACTGTTTTTATGTACAGTATAATCACAAGCAAATTGTCGATAAAAAAAACCGCTGTAAAAGCGGTTTTTATCGTAATCATAGCTGGCAAAGTTTATTTTTTATCAGCCAACCATTTTTCTAAATTATCAGCCGTACCAATTAACTCGCCGTCAATAAAGACTTGCGGTACAGTACCTGCGCCTGTAACAGCAGCTAAAGAGCTATATGTAATCCCTTTATCGCCCAATACAATTTCTTCGTAGCTGTAACGGTGTTCTGTTAACGCTTTTTTGGCACGTAAACAATGTGGGCAACCAGGCTTAGTAAACAGCGTCACGCGCTTAGGTAAAACCGCTTTTGGATTAATGTAATCCAACATAGTATCAGCATCACTCACTTCAAACGGGTCGCCTGGCTGGTCTGGTTCGATAAACATTTTTTCTATCACGCCATTTTTCACAAGCATAGAATAACGCCATGAACGCTTGCCAAAACCAATATCATTTTTGGTTACGAGCATCCCCATACCGTCACTAAACTCGCCATTACCGTCGGGTATAAAAGTAATATTTTCGGCGTGTTGATCAGCCGACCATGAGTTCATGACAAAGGTATCGTTTACCGATAAACAAACAATGTCATCCACGCCTTCAGATTTAAAGGTAGGTGCTAGTTCATTATAGCGCGGTAAATGCGTTGATGAGCACGTCGGTGTAAACGCACCAGGTAGTGCAAATACAATGACCGTTTTATCTTTAAAAATATCGTTAGTCGTCACATCTACCCAGCTATCACCTTGACGCGTACGAAAAGTCACCTGTGGTATAGACTGGCCTTCTTTGTTATCTAACATGTTATATCCTTAGTTAAAAAATGAAACACAAAATGTAATAAAGCTGTTGATGGGTGTTACTTTAACGAGAACGTAATGATTAATAAATCAGATTAAATAGATTCATACGTTCTGTTTTTATGAACTTCATTTTAAGCATCTTTACTGCTGTCTGATAAACCTTTAGCGATGGTTTAAATCTATTAACACAGCCAAGCTGTTTGTTATACGCAAGTATTTACAAAATGTACGAGGCACGATCTTGTTACTTGTACTTGATAGCCTAGCGTTTATCTAACGGCCTTGAGCAATATTCGCCTTGAGCGTGATCTTTGGTCAGAGCTTGATAACCTTCGTCTACTTTTTTCCCTAAAAAAAAACGGCCTACATCAGTAAGCCGTTTGAATGAACCATTAAAGTAATCTGATGAATTAGTCTTGCGCTCTAACCGGTGGCGTGTAGTTAAGCTCGTAATAATCAGTGACTGTCATACCCGTTTGCTCACCCCCTAGCGGAATTTTATGGTCAAGCCCCACAAATTTACCCTGCGGCGATTGCCAAAGAGTGGGTTTGAGAAGCGCGTATTTTGTCTCATCCCATGTCTTGAAATCACTTTCGACTAAACCACCCGTGTCACCCGAGTTGGCATTAAAACACCAAAAGGTATGGTGAATTTTATTATCAAGAATGTAATCGGCTATTGCTTGCATCCATTTTTGATTAGGGCCTGCATCCATAAATCCACCCCATTCGCCAATCAATAGCGGTGCGATATCGTCTTCCATTATGTATGCCCAGTTGTCACGCCACACATCTTCGTACAAAGTATCTATCGTGAAATCCTTTTTAAACCAAGGTTGTTCGTACACCAAAGGGCCGTAATCGTGCGGCGAATAGACCAATTTATTTTGATACTCATCTAAATCGACAGGATGATCTTTTACGCCACGTAAATTACCGCCCCACCAATTGTTGTGGTAGTCGTCCTCGTTAAGCGATGCAAAACTGTCGCCCTCTTTGGGTGTGGTTTCGGTGCCTTCGACCATAATAAGAATATTTGGATGAATCGCCAAAATGCGTTTTGCGGCGGTTTCGGCAACGTGCTTCCAGTTATCGCCATCGGTTGAGCTATTCCACATAGCAAAAGGCGCACCTTCCCACGGTTTACCGTGCGGTTCATTTTCTAAGTCGAAGGCAATCATGGTGTCGTCGTTTTTATAACGTTCGGCGATCCACTCCCACGATTGATAAAACACTTCGGTGGTAATTTCATCTTCGTACCACATGGGTTTTAAATGGCCAACGGCATTGGTTTTGGCACTATGAAAATCCAACATTACCTTCATGCCTTCGCTTTTTGCGACGTCTAAAAAGCGATCAAACACTTCAAGGCTATTTAACCCGACCAAACCGGGGTTCGCATTACCATTTAATGAATTAGGCATGGGGAAATCGCCCTTAGACCACTGCCAGACTATTTCTGTAGAAATAGGCACACGTAATAAGTTAATACCACGCTCAGCCATCGCATTGATGGCCTCTTCCAAATTGGCCGACCACAAACCATCGAACATATTTGTACCGGTATTGAAACCAAACCAGTTAGTACCCGTTAACCAAACGGGGTTACCGTCACGGGTCACAATTTGATTTCCGCTTGTGTACAACCAGTCATCGTGATTATCCGATACTGGATCTGGATCAACGTTTGGGTCTGTATCCGTGTCGGGGTCTACATCTGGGTCTGTATCCGTGCCGGGATCAGGGTCTAGATCAGGGTCTGAGTCAGGGTCTGAGTCAGGGTCAGGATCAGGATCAGGATCAGGATCAGGATCAGGGTTTGTATCAGGGTTTGTATCTGTGTCTGGATCGGATTCGCCAATCCACTCAAAATCGATGTAATTAATATTAAAACCCGACGCCAGCATAGTGAGTATTAATTCTTGCTGACCTAATTCAAAATCAGCTTCAAATGAAACCGACTCCCACGTTTGCCAACCGCCTGTTGCCGCAAATTCGACCACTTGAGAGACAGATTGGCTCTCTGTTGCTAGCGATAACAAACCACCGTTTGATGCTGATGCAACACGTAATGTAACAAGGTATTTACCAGCTTGCGTAAAACGGGTGTTAAAAATAAGGGTTTCGTCGACCGTAATCCAACCCACGTTGTAACCACCGCCACTGTCAGTAGTGAGCTGGATATCAACGCCATCATCACCCAATTGCCCGCCGAGGTTATCGGCTGTTGAATCGGTAAAAGCGCTATATTGCTCGGCTTCTAAACGCCCAGGTAATGTGATTAGCCGCGCTGGCGTGCTGCTTGTGTCGTCGCCATCATTATTGTTGCTATCAGATCCTGTATCACCAGCATCAATTGAACTACCTACAACATCACACGTGACCGAATCAAATGCCTGCGTAAATCCACCCTGCAAACCAAAACGTGCTGTGTCACCTTCGTCTAACTTGCGGTTATACTCTACGCCACTAAAACGCAGTGTTTGGGCGCTCTGCGCGACGGCCATACTGCTCCAATGATTAACAAGTGTAATGTCATTATTGAAGTTAATATCTACGGCCCAATCATCTGTCGGTGTACTTGACGTATTAGTGACGGTAATATTGTTTAACGTGAAGCCACTGCCCCACGTATCGAGTGCGCTTATTTCGCATGTTATATTTGCAAAACTGACAGGCGAGATCAAGCCCGCCAACACGGCTGATAGTAATTTCTTTTTCATTGATATTATCCTTAATAGACCGTAAAAGCGGCACGCTAAGACGGATGAATTATTTATTATTGTAATAATTGGGCGAGCCATGATTTACTGCCCACAAAAAGTGTAGTGTATGATTTTTTTTTTGCAGAATTAAAATACATAATACGTCACAAAATAAGACAAATTGACACCCATAACAACACTCTAGGTTTTGCCAATAGCTGTACTCATTGCTCAATAAATAGCAGTGCCACCCGTTGAGTCAATAGCGTTAATTATGACTTCACTGATTTTTATACCTCTTGAATAGCTAACCCAAAAGCAACAATGTTATGATGGCTCGCTCTAACAGCTCGCTCTGATATTTAGCTCTGATTAAGCGTAAGTTGATTCTGTCGTATTACAACGCTACCCCAGTCAATGCTATTAATTTGATGCAGCATATAAATGACATAACATTTTGACGCTAAACGCCAAATAACACTCTTACATGAAGCCCTTACATGCATCCCATTAAAACCGCATTCCACCCAAGCATTACCGTGGCTGATATTCAGCCCGATAGCCCGCTTATATGTCTAACTCGCCACGCCACACGCGCCATTGTACTTAAAGGTGAAAATATATTATTACTGTACACCGAGCGTTACGATGACTACAGCTTGCCCGGCGGCGGCCTTGATAAAGGGGAGGAGCAAACAGCGGGTTTAATACGCGAACTACAAGAAGAAACCGGCGCGCAAAACATCACCAATATCGGCTACTTTACCCGCTACGATGAGTACCGCCCTTGGCATAAAGACAACGCCGATATTATGCATATGGTATCGTATTGCTATACCTGTACCATTGATAACAAGCTTGGCGATACTGCGCTCGAATCGCATGAAATTCGTAATGGTATGACAGCACGGTGGGTGAATATCCATACCGCGATTAAACACAATAAAGATGTCATAGCGAACAGCCCTAAAAAAGGGTTATCTATTGAGCGAGAAACATTTCTATTGACGCTTATTGCTGAGAAGCTGATAAACGATGCAAAAAAATAACCCCCCAGTAAGCCAGCGCTCAAGCAAAGAAACAGATACAAACATCAGTAAAAAAATAGATAAACATGCACAAACGCCACTGAGCATTGATACCTATATTACAGCGGCAACACGCGATAACACGCGTAAAAGCTACCAATCTGCGGTGGTGCATTTTGAGCAAACGTGGGGCGGGTTTTTACCGGCCACCGCCGACAGCATGGCGGAGTATTTGGCTTTTTACGCCGCCAAATTGGCGCATAGCACACTCAAACAACGCTTAGCGGCTTTATCGGTATGGCATAAAGAGCAAGGCTTCCCTGATCCGACAAAAGCCTCACATGTTAAAAAAGTATTAAAAGGCATTGGAGAATTACACCCGTATAAAGCCAAACAAGCCAAGCCTTTGCAATTAGATTATATTCAAAAAATAATTGCGCATATTACACTTAAACTAGAAAACCACGAAGGTAACCGCAATAAATTGATACGTGATAAAGCCCTTATTTTACTGGGATTTTGGCGCGCCTTTCGCAGTGATGAACTCACAAGGCTGCATGTAGAAGATATACAAAACCACCCCAATCACGGCTTAGAGATTCACCTACAACGCAGCAAATCTGATCGCACATCAAGCGGGCGTGTTTTTCGTGTGCCCGCATTAAGCACACTGTGCCCAGTGCAAGCCTACAATGATTGGCTTCACGTATTAAATAAAAAACAGGGCGCGGTATTTTGCAGTATTAACCGTTGGGGGCAGATTAATGATACCCCCATTCAACCCAGTAGCGTGATGCATATTATTCAGAGCTATTGTAAAAAAGTGGGGATTGATGACGCGCATTTGTTTACCAGCCACTCATTAAGACGCGGCTTTGCAAACTGGGCAAATAGCCATAATTGGGATGTGACAGCCCTCATGAAATATGTTGGTTGGAAAGATATACACTCGGCTATGCGGTATATTGATCAGCCCGATCCTTTTTCGCAACATCACATTGAGCAAGGCTTACAACATTTAAAATAAAGGCTTTCTTAACGTGCTTTTATTTAGCGTAAATTAGCCCAACGCAAACTTAAGGAACCTCTGATTAACTTCGCGGCACCTGTAGCTTTCAGAAAGTCTTCCTGTTTAAGCAGCTGAGAAAGACGGACTGGTTGCCCTTTGAGCGAGGTCAACGCAGACAGATTCCCTGGTTGCTTGAGATTTTTCTGAAAGCCCCGAAGGCCTTGATAACATTAACTAAACAGATTTAACTAATAGATAAATAAACAAATAGATAACACGTTTAGCAACCACCTCATTTAGTGATCCATTAAGTACTTATTAATCTATTACGCCGTCACGTTTTTTAGCGCGTCATCCACATTAGGGTAAGTAAAACCAAAACCTGCAGACAGTAAGTTTTTGGGTTGTACTCGTTGGCCAGTTAAGAGCAAGTCACTCATTTCACCCAACCCAATTTTAAGCACAAATCCGGGTATGCAAAAAATAGCTGGGCGGCTTAATACTTTCGCGTAGCGTTGAGTAAACGTGGCGTTGGTAACGGGCTCTGGCGCTGTTAAGTTAAACGTGCCTTCTAATTGCTGGTTCAAAACATAATCGAAGGCGCTAACCACATCGGCCAAATGCACCCAGCTTAAATATTGTTTGCCGTTGCCTAGCCTAGCGCCCAAACCACATTTAAACGGCAATTTTAATTTTGATAAAAAGCCGCCTTGCTCACTAAATACCACACCCAAACGTAAAATACTTATTTTTTGGCTGGGGTTATTGTTTATAGCTGCTTGCTCCCATGCTTTGCACAGGCTATGCGTATATTCGTTATTAGGTGGTGTTAATTCGTCAACCACTGTATCGCCATGCCGGCCATAAAAACCCACAGCTGACGCACTCAAAAATGCCTTTGGCTTAAGTGAATGAGTATGTAGCCATAAAACAAGCTGCTCGGTAAAATCCACACGCGATGCATGTAACTGAGCTTTTCGTTTATCGCTCCACGGTTTATCGGCAATGCCTTCGCCTTGTAAGTTTATAACCGCATCTAATGGCGCATCAAATGTATCCGGCAAGCCCTTGTATAACGTTACTTGCTGGCCTAACTGCGCTTGCACTTTTTGAGGGTTACGTGTCAACCCAAATACAGTGTGGCCTGCTTTTAAAAAATGCTGTGTAAGTGCCCGCCCAATTAAACCCGATATACCTGTTATTAAAATATTCATAGTGTCTACCTTTATAGCGTCTACCTTGTAGTTGAGAAGCTACGTGCGCCGCCTTAACTTAGTTCTTTATTTTTTTACTGTTGGTGATTACTTTTTACTGTCTCTCAATGAAAGTACTTCAACATCCTGAGCGTTAGACATGCCCACAAACGCTTTTAATCGCTATTCATACACACTAGCGAACCAGACAGCATACAAAAGCGTATGTGTATGTATCATCACGACACAAAGAAAGAATTACCCTTGGGTATGAGGCCATCGGAAGCAGGATGACGACGCAAAGCGTATAGAGATATAGTTACAGTGTGCGTCATACTCAAGGGTATTCTTTTCAACTGTTTCGGTAGTAAGTAGAATTATTCAATATAATATAACACTAGGATGCCCCTCATGCGCTGCATTGTAAAAACCTTGAAACCCACCGCTATTCTTTTATCATTCATCTTATTACTAGGTTGTAGTCACTCCATTGATAAAGATAAATATAAAGGCGTCAGTCCTAAATTTGATTTATACGGTTTTTTTGAAGGGGATGTTAAAGCATGGGGCATTGTACAAAACCGTTCAGGTAATGTGGTACAACGTTTTATTGTTGATATTAATGGCACCATTAAAAATGACATACTCACACTGGATGAAAAATTTGAATACGGTATGGGTGACGGTGTCAAAAAACGTGTATGGACCATTAAAAAATTGTCAGAAACCACTTATTCGGGCGAAGCATCCGATATGCTCAATACTGCCACAGGTGAAGTGTCTGGTAACGCATTAAGATGGCAATACAAAATGGAATTGCCCGTTGGCGATAAAAGCTATAAAGTTTCTTTTGATGATTGGATGTGGTCGTTTAATGAGAACACGTTAATGAACCGCTCTTACATCAAAAAGTTTGGCTTAGTGATGGCCGAAGTAACTATTTTTATGCAAAAGCAGTAAACGTAGTTAGGGCAAAAACGAAAAGCTAGCCCGGATATTAAACGTTAATATCCGGGCTCACATTGCCGCTAGAATAGACACTTAAATATATTATTTAACTTGCGGGCTATTTTAACCCGCTTGATAACCAGCTAAAAAATAGCCCACTCCGCGCCAGTCAATATAGGCATACATATTCGCCCCACAAGTAAGAGCCTATCTTTTTGAGAGTGTGCGTTAAATTGCTTGATTGCAATTTACATTGCTGCAACATACGCTGTTAGGTACTTAGCCAAAGCGACACACATAAAAATCACCCACGATACTACATTGGCTTTTAATGTAGTATCGCCATACCTACATATGGACTTAATAGAATGGATACCGTTGCACCATGTTATTAAAGAAATCGGTTTTTTATGACAGTTTGAACACTGTGTTCATTTTTACGCCCTATGATGATGTTATTAAATAAACTTTTCAGCCTGCTCTTAACCTGCTCTTAACCTATTGATAATCCACTTTTACTTACATGTAATTCACCTAAATTGAGTGCAACCAGACGGCATAAAGCAAACCGGCAAAGTATGCTTGTAACTTACCCGTTGATCATACAAATACAATTAGCCTAGCTTAAGCACATACCTGCTACATACAGGCACACAAAACACCTTAAAATTTATACAAAAAAAACCCCGCTTAAATAAGCGGGGTTTTATATACGTTGCTATGCCAAATGATTAGCACATTCATTAACGCTCAGTTGATATCTAAGCAGAATGCTGACTCACAACCACTTACTCACAACCAATAGGCGCTTCTGATACAACAATATCGTCAATCCACATGGTGGCCTCATGGTTACTAAAACTCTGCCAACCAAATGCTGCAAAACCCAAGTCGCCTTTTAACCAATCAGCGGTAACGGGTGCATGCCAGTCGGCCGCCGATTTTGCTGAGTTAACTAACTCACCGTCAACATAAAAATGCACTTCATCAAACGCTGTATCGGTAATAAAGGCCGCTTCAGCACAGTACCATTGGTTAACCGGCGTTTGCGGGCCAGTAAACCATTTATTGTTAGGTGGCGATATTGCATCACTATCGGGTAAAATGTTAAAACCTAAATGCCCTTTACCTTGACCAACACGAATCTCGTTATTGGCCGAGAACGAGCCGTTCTCATCTTGCTTAATAGCAAAAATATGATCGTGGTTATCGGTGCTATCACTGCCCATGGCGCGGTCCATGTATATCCATGCACGCATGTACACACGCTCTACACCCGCAGGTATGGCTTTTACAATTTGTGCAGGGCCAGTACCACCATCCACTTTAAGTGATTTTGAACCCGTAAAAGCACGTGTATCATCAACAAATACCTGAGAAGCCGAATTGTTATTGTCGGGTACATACCCCACAAATGTTCTCCAGCCTTCAGGTACTGCATTTAATGCGCCTTGCTCGAAATCTTCAACAATAAAACCACTTGCACTGGATGAATTTGGCGCTGAAGACGGAACAGAAGCAGCAGGCGAATTTAATACAGGCAATGCTTTACCATTTAACCCGCCCCAAACATAATCGGCCAGCTGTGTGGCACAATCGCCTTCTGGCTGACAAGCAGGCATGGGCGAATTCGGCACACCATTAGCCAGCACATCGACTAAATCATCGTAGGAGGTTGAACATGTTGTACAAATGCTTCTTGGGTGGCTCAGTAAAATAGAACCGAATGCT
>CAKZUG010000143.1 GCA_937920545.1 uncultured Saccharophagus sp. | reverse complement strand
CTTGTGCCGCAAGCCTGAAGCTCGCTTCTTGTGTTTCGGGCACCACCTGATTCGCACCTGCTTCCATAAGCTCTTTTGCATGGGCGTTATCTTTTGAGCGTACCACTATAAATAAATGAGGGTAGGCGTGGCGTACTTGCTCGAGTAAATGCTTGGCTGCTTTGGGGTTATCCATGGTAATAAGCAAGGTGCTGGCCTTTAATATACCCGCATGCTTGAGTGTTTCCGTTTTGGCGGCGTCACCTAAAAACACATGGCAGTTCTGCTCTTGCATTCTACGCACTTGTGCGGCATCGGTATCAAGTGCAATAAAATCAACGGCGTTTTTGGTTAGAATATTGGCCACCGCTTGCCCCACACGACCAAAACCAACAATCACGACATGCTCTGATTGTTCACTGGCATCCATAGGGGTAATGGGTGGTTTTGGGAAGCGATCGGCGATTTTGTCACCTAATATAGCTAAAAACGGGGTACAGGCCATGGATAAGCCCGCTACAACCACCATAAATTGCGCGACATCTTGTTGGATTAATCCGTAGGTAAACGTCGCTTGGCCAATAACAACAAACGCAAATTCACCGCCTTGCGAGACCATCAAGCCGGTTTGAATGGCTTTTGGCCAGCTCAGTTTATATAGTCGTGCAATGACCGTAGTAATAACGGTTTTAATGGTCAGTAAGCCAATAACGGCGAGTATTACCCAGGCACCGCGCTCAAAAGCCACGGCAAAATCGAGGTTCATACCCACGCCCATAAAAAACAGGCCCAAAAATAACCCTTTAAAGGGTTCAATTTCGTTTTCTATTTTATGGCGAAATTCTGTCTCGGCTAATAATAAACCCGCCAAAAAAGCCCCCAGCGCCATAGATAAACCCGCCAAACCCGTAATGGCCGATGTAGCCAACACCACCAGTAGCGTAAGAGCAGTAAAAACATCGATATTATGTAGTTTTGATATCGCCCGAAAGGCGAAGCGCAGCACGTACTTGCCAATCACCATTAAAAATCCAATGGTAACAGCTGCTTTAATAAAGGCGGTGAGCAGCGCTGTGGTGAGTGTTGTATCGTTATCGCCCCCTAAAATAGGCAGTAAAATTAATACGGGTACAACGGCGAGATCTTGAAACAACAAAACGGCAAAGCTGGCTTGCCCCTGCGGTGTGGCTGACTCGTGTCGCTCATGCAGTATTTGCATCACCATGGCGGTGGACGACAGCGCCAAACACAGGCCAATCACAATCGATGCATTAACGCTGTTGCCCCAAAAATACGCAAATAGCCCAATCGCAATGGCGTTGACCACAACTTGTAATGCGCCTAGACCAAAAATGAGTTTGGCAAAGCTTTTAAGCCGCGCAAACGATAACTCTAACCCTATGGTAAAAAGTAAAATAATGACGCCAATTTCAGCAAAGTGCTGTACCGCGGCGGCATCTTTTATTAACGCAACACCAAAAGGGCCAATCAGCGCGCCTATACCCAAAAACCCTAAAATAGGGCTAATTTTGATGGCTTTAAATAGCGGCACAATTAAGCAAACACAGAATAAAAAGGCCATTGTCTCGTAAAGATAAGGCACATGAAGATGGCTTAGGGTTAAATCCATTTTGTTTTCTCTTTTAATGCTTATGTTGGCTTATATGAGTTTATATAAGTTTTATGTCGGTTTTATCAAATTACAGCGTTTTTACTACGGTAGCAGAGATGTCGCCTTTGGCTAAAGATATCGTCAGCACATCGTTTTCTTTCACCTGTTTAGCTTGTGTAATCACTTTGTTATTACTTTTCACGATGGCATAACCTCGGTTAAGTGTGGCAAGAGGGCTGGCTATCTCAAGTAAGCTTGCTGCTTGGCGAAAGCGGGCTTGTTGCTGGTTGAGCTTGGCATTCATCGTATTTTCAAGCTGCATTTTTTGTAATGCGATCCGTTGGTGTAATTGTGCAATACGGTTTTGAGGGTGCTGCTGTAAAAGCATGTTGTGTGCTTTGATCGCTTTTTTCTCGTTAAACTGCAATGTGTGTGTTATGGCATGGCGCAACCTAGATTCTAAAAAATCGAGCCGCTGGTTTAGGTTGTTAAGTTTATCTAATGGGTGCGTAATACGGGATTGTAACTGGTGTACATACTGGTGTTTTTGCTCAATACATTGTGCCGTGGCGCGGGTGAGCCGTACTTTTAGTGCGCTGAGTTGAGCATTGAGCTCTTGCCCGTTTGGGGAGAGTATTTCAGCCGCCGCTGATGGCGTAGGTGCACGTAAATCGGCGACAAAATCGGCAATAGTAAAATCTATCTCGTGGCCCACTGCACTCACAATAGGCAGTGGGTAGTGGGCTATTTTACGTGCGAGCGCTTCATTGTTAAACGCCCATAAATCTTCAATCGAGCCACCGCCACGGCACAGCAAAATAACATCAAAACAGTTGGCCTTAACGGCTTGATCTAATGCGTTCATGAGTTGTTGCGGGGCTGTATCGCCCTGAACTTGGCTGGCAATGATCGTGATGTTTTGTGCCGCAAAGCGTCTTTTTATTACGCTCAATACATCGGTTATGGCTGCACCTGTTGGTGAAGTAATAACAGCAATATGTTGGGGGTGAGCGGGGAAGGGTTTTTTGCGGGCTTCGTCGAATAGCCCTTCTTTGTTTAATTGGTATTTTAGCGCTTCAAATTGTTGTTGTAGCTGGCCAGAACCTGTTTCTTCCATGTGCTCGGCAATAATTTGAAAGTCGCCTCGGCCTTCATAAAGGCTAACGTTTGCACGCACGCGTACTTTCATTCCCGCTTTGGGTTTAATGGCTAGTCGGCTGTTTTTGCCTTTGAACATGGCGCACCGCACTTGGGCGTTTTTATCTTTAAGCGAAAAGTACCAATGCCCCGATGCAGGCGCGCTAAAATTTGATATTTCGCCTTCAACCCACAGCAACGGGATATGTAAATCTAATAAATTTTTAACCAGCTTATTGAGCTGTGAGACATTTAAAGTTTTTGGCGGGGTGTTTGTTGGGGCGAGCGTCATGGTTTCTTCATACTGTCATGTGGTTTGCGTAGTGTAAATATACGCAAATCACATAGGTTTATCGAGCTGTTTTAAATGGTTGTTGATAGGTTTGTGCTTTTATTTCTATCCAAATGCTGTTAGGGCTTACCATTAATGCATCTAGCGGGTATAATAGTTGGTTAACTTTTAGTGATTTATTCTAAACTGGCATTTAAAGTTAGAATTGAAGTATGCCGTGGAAGCGATGCTGCAGCATTATGGTCAACGCAATGTGAATGTATAAGCTAGCGCTAATCTAAATAAGTTAGTGCGGGTTAACTCTTTAATTAACCCAACGTATTTAGCTTAACAAAATTAACTTAACCGTATGTATTAGTTAGCGTATTTATTAATGTATTTAGCCTACATCAGGTTAACCATAAGACATGTTAGCCTGGATATATAAGCGTTTTTTTACTTGTAGCCGTTTTCTAGTTATTTATTTTTTATTTCTACCTGTTTTAAAAGCTAACGTGTTTGCATTGCAAGTGCAACGTAGCTATTGATGCAGTTTTACTCTTTTAATTGTTTTTAAATTAGGTTCTCCCAATGTTAAGAATCGCTCAAGAAGCCCTTACTTTTGATGATGTTTTACTTGTGCCAGGCTATTCGAATGTCACGGCCAAAGATGTCGACTTAAAAACCCGCCTAACGCGCGGTATCTCACTGAATATTCCATTGCTTTCTGCGGCCATGGATACCGTTACCGAAGCGCGTTTAGCCATTGCGCTTGCGCAAGAAGGCGGTATTGGTATTGTGCATAAAAGCATGTCTATTGAGCAGCAAGCTGAACAAGTTCGTGCTGTTAAAAAATTTGAAGCGGGTGTTGTACGCAACCCTATTACCATTGATGCCGCGTCTTCCATTGAATCTTTAATTGGCTTAACACAAAAAAATAATATCTCGGGCGTGCCTGTTTTAGACGGTGATGACCTTGTGGGTATTGTTACGGGCCGTGATGTACGCTTTGAGACAAACTTAGAAGCGTCTGTTGCAAGCATCATGACACCAAAAGATAAGCTTGTAACAGTAAAAGAAGGTGCAAGCCGTAAAGAAGTATTAGATAAGCTACATAAACACCGCATCGAAAAAGTCTTAGTGGTTGATGATAACTACAACCTGGCTGGATTAATTACTGTTAAAGATATTAACAAATCTGAGATGTTCCCCAATGCCTGCAAAGACAGCGATGGCAGTTTGCGTGTGGGCGCATCGGTGGGTACAAGTCCAGACACAGATGACCGCATAGATGCGTTAGTTGCCGCGGGTGTTGATGTGGTTGTGGTTGATACGGCGCATGGACACTCTAAAAACGTACTTGATCGTGTGGCTAAAATTAAAAAAGATCACCCAAAATTGCAAGTAATTGGTGGCAATATTGCTACGGGCGCAGCAGCTAAAGCCTTAGCTGAAGCCGGCGCAGATGCCGTTAAAGTAGGTATTGGCCCCGGTTCTATTTGTACGACGCGTATTGTTACGGGCGTAGGCGTACCGCAAATTTCTGCGATAGCTAACGTAGTCGCTGCACTTAAAGGCACCGATATTCCCGTGATTGCCGATGGCGGTGTGCGCTTTTCTGGCGATGTATCTAAAGCGATTGTGGCGGGTGCCGATTGCGTCATGATGGGTTCAATGTTTGCGGGCACAGAAGAAGCCCCAGGCGAAGTAGAACTATATCAAGGCCGTACGTATAAATCGTACCGCGGTATGGGTTCTTTGGGTGCAATGTCACGTACGCAGGGTTCTTCTGACCGTTATTTTCAAGATTCTAGCCAAGGTGCTGAAAAGCTTGTGCCTGAAGGCATCGAAGGTCGCGTACCGTATAAAGGCCCACTACACGCCATTGTGCATCAGTTAATGGGTGGTTTACGTGCGTCTATGGGTTATACGGGTTCTGTGAATATGCAAGAAATGCGCACACAGCCTGAATTTGTCCGTGTGACCTCTGCGGGTATGAACGAGAGCCACGTACACGATGTCAGCATTACAAAAGAAGCACCCAACTATCCTATTTCTGGCCGTTAATGGCTATGCCCGTAACCGTCGTGTTGCGGGCAGTTTGTTGTATCCTATTTAAACCTCTTTTTTACTTTCATTTATATTTAAAGGCCCCGTATGACTGCTTTGCAAAGTGATATTCACTCTCAGCGTATATTAATTTTAGATTTTGGTTCGCAATACACGCAGCTTATTGCTCGCAGAGTAAGAGAAGTGGGGGTGTTTTCTGAAATACGCCCGTGGGATATTAGCCCAGAAGATATCAGCGAGTTTGCCCCTAACGGCATTATTTTAGCGGGTGGCCCTGAATCTGTCACCGCAGGTGAAGGTGTGGCACCGCGCGCCCCAGATTGTGTTTTTACTATGGGTATTCCAGTGCTGGGTATTTGTTATGGTATGCAAACCATGGCCGAGCAGTTAGGCGGTAAAGTTGAAGGTTCGGATGTACATGAGTTTGGCTATGCGCAAATTGATGTTACACAAGGCGCAGCCTTTTTTGATGGTTTTTTTGACCATAAAAAAGACGATGGCCAAACACAACTTGATGTATGGATGAGCCATGGCGATAAAGTGGTGGCTATTCCCGAAGGTTTTAGTGTTATTGCCTCTACACCGTCGTGCCCTATTGCCGCTATTGCTTGCGACGAAAAGAAATTTTATGGTATTCAGTTTCACCCAGAAGTGACACATACATTAAAAGGCCGCGAGATTTTTGAGCGCTTTGTGCTCGAGCTATGTAAGTGCGATGCTCTCTGGACGCCGGCTAATATTGTAGATGATGCGATAAAGCGTATTAAGCAGCAAGTGGGAACAGATCAAGTATTACTTGGTTTATCTGGCGGTGTTGACTCATCGGTGGTGGCTGCCATGCTGCATAAAGCAATTGGTTCACAGTTGACCTGTGTGTTTGTTGATAACGGTTTGCTTCGTAAAAACGAGGGCGACCAAGTGATGGCCATGTTTGCTGAAAATATGGGTGTTAAGGTGATTCGTGCTGACGCAGCCGATTTGTTTTTAGGTAAGTTAAAAGGCGAGTCAGACCCCGAGAAAAAACGCAAAATTATTGGTAACACATTCATTGAAATTTTTGATGAAGAATCTACCAAGTTAAACAATGTTAAATGGTTAGCGCAGGGGACTATTTACCCCGATGTAATCGAGTCGGCTGCGTCTAAAACAGGTAAAGCGCATGTGATTAAATCGCATCATAATGTGGGCGGTTTACCTGAAGACATGAAAATGTCGTTGGTCGAGCCGTTGCGCGAGTTGTTTAAAGATGAAGTCCGTAAAATTGGCCTTGAGTTAGGCTTGCCATACGATATGGTTTACCGTCACCCTTTTCCTGGTCCAGGTTTAGGTGTACGTATTTTAGGCGAAGTGAAAAAAGAATACGCCGATATTTTACGCGAAGCCGATGCGATCTTTTTAGAAGAGTTACACGCCGCCGATTGGTATCACAAAACCAGCCAAGCTTTTGCTGTATTTTTACCGGTTAAATCAGTGGGTGTGGTGGGTGATGCACGACGTTACGAGTGGGTAATTGCATTGCGCGCCGTTGAAACCATTGACTTTATGACAGCGCGTTGGGCACATTTACCTTATACGTTACTTGAAAAAGTATCTAACCGCATTATTAATGAGATTCGCGGTGTATCACGTGTAAGCTACGATGTATCAAGTAAGCCTCCTGCGACTATTGAGTGGGAATAAGTAAGCAATAAATCACTCATGTACTGTATTTAAAAGCCACTTCTGTGGCTTTTTTTGTATCTGTATATAGGGTTTATGATGCAGATACATTTTATGAACTTTTGTTGGCTAAAGCTCACTCACTACAGTATGCATAACCTCAAGATCGTTTCTTTTGAACAGAAGATAATGAGAGTGAGCGTAAAGTGCAGTGGGTATGATTTTAATGAATTGATTTGATACGAATGCAACTATATGTTATTGAGAGGTAGGATTGTGCGATGTCTCTCAAAATCTGTATTTTTATGTGAATCTTGTCACAAAAAACACAGTTAAATGGTTGTTTTTTGATCTCTATAAGTGTTTTTAGTTATATTCAGATTTGTTTTTTAAACATCTTTGTTGTTAAACTGCACTTTATGTCAAAATATATTGACGGCTTACTAACCACTGTGTAAATTTTATTATATTAAATAAAAAATAATAAAACAAAAGGTATGGCCATGAAGCATTTAATCCGTTTTGCCATGTTGAACACGTTAATTTTCGTTTCCGCTCCTTCTTTTGCGTGCGATAAAGATTGCCAAAAAACCAAAGATGCTCAAGAGAATCGCGTTTTTCCTAAATATGTGACGTCTAATTATTGCCGCGATGTACGTGAAGACTTTTTAAGTTCAACGCTAAGTAGTGTCGATACATTTGTAAATAAAAAAATAAATACAAAGTATAAAGGCAGTATTCGTAACACGCGAAACTATTTATCTCAGCATTTAAGCTGGGTGCAAGAATGCGATGACTATTTAAAAACAGTAAAAAATAAGCGCATCTTCCATTCAAGTGAATCTACTGAGCAAATATATACCTTAACAAATGTCGTTATTCAACGGTTCGATGATTTATTGAAAGGTATTGTTGAGGTTGATGAAAGTGGACAAGAAAACATGTCTCTAAAGGCTGACTTTAAGCGTTTAAGTAGCACAGTAGAAACACATCGCGACCGTATGCATATGCGGGGAATTTACGCATTTAATTAAAAAAAGGCAATACCGTTATTCGGTATTGCCTTTTTTTTGCTTGTTATGTGCTTATTTTTTATTGCGGTTTTGCCATCGTTTAACAACATGCCAACGCCACAGCATTTGTATAGAGATATACCCTAGTGTCCCAAAAAATATACTTGCTATCACACTGCCTAATAAAATAGGCTGCCAATATGCCGCAAAATCAGTTGTAAACCATTGCCACGTTAATTCAAAATTGAGTGAGCGCGGCGGTAGTTGTAATAAGGCACTGCCTAACTTGTAAGTGGCTACAATGATAAAAGGTAGGGTAATGGGGTTGCTTATCCATATAAGGCTAATTGTGATAGGTAGGTTACAGCGTATTATAAAAGCAAGGAATGCAGCTAACGGTACTTGCCCCAAAATAGGTAAAAAAGCAATAAATAGCCCAACAAAAAAAGCCAATGAAACAGAACGTCTGTTTAGGTGAAATAAATTTGGATCTTCAAATAAAAAACCAAGAAACTTAAGCGCAGGGTTAGACTTCATCACCTCTGGGTCGGGTAACCATTGCTTAAATAACTTTTTTGGCATAATGATTAGTCTTAATGTTTAATTGAGTTCTTTTTGTTTATCTTAAAGAGCTGTTTTTTTGTAGCTTTAATTAGCATAAGCACAGCATAGACTATACACCAATAATGTGATCTCCATTATGCCACCTCTGGCGTGATAATGCATAACAATCCTGTAAAATTCGTTTTAAGGCTATGCTTAAGAAGCAATCAGTTAGCCTCTCTCATCAAGTGTAAAAAATAATGGCAAGGAGTGCCACGTTATTTACTTAGTTGCCCTCATTTTTGGCTTAGGCTCGCCTGTACTTGCCTCTCCTAATATTTTTATGATGATAGGTGCTTGCTTACTCGCTGCATTTGAGTGCATACGATATCGAACGTGTTATGGGATATGTTTTTTCTTGGCGTGCCTAATTGGGTGGTTGCATATGCAGATTTTGCTACAGAAGACGCTACCTGATGCAGTGGAACTTGCTACGCTGCAAGGTTATTTTGAGGTGGTGTCAGCGCCAACATTAAAATCTAACGGCATGGCTTTTAACGCTAAGACTATATCGTTGGTTTGTGAGAAGCCTAGTAAGCGTTGGCCAGCAGAAAAGCAATCCTATAGGCAAGCGTGCGATGATCTTCATGGTTGGAAAAACACAGTTTTATTGACAGCATATAATACTAAGTCTTCATTAATATCTTCAACGGAAATATCGACGCCATTATCTGACCATTCCGCTTTAAACGTGGGTGATTTTATACATGCCAAAGTACGGTTGCGCCGGCCTAGGGGGCTTGTTAATCGTGGTTTATTTGATTACGAAACATGGCTACTATCACAAGGTATTTATGCCAAAGGTTATATTTTACCTTCAACTCTTGTTATTAATAAAAAATCAGGTTGGGGCTTTGGTTCTTTAAGATCATATTTCAATGAACATATTAATAGTGCTGAAAATATTCATTTTAGGCCATTATTTAAGGCGTTATTGCTGGGAGATAAAACCGAGATAACACCAGAGCAATGGCAAGTTTTGCAACAAACTGGCACATTACATTTAATGGCTATATCAGGCTTACATATAGGCTTAGCAGCTTGGTTAGGATTTATGTTATCTCGGTTGTGCATAAAATTAAATGTACGTGTTTTTTGGCAGATTACGGGACGTTTTTATTGGTGTTCGGCTTTTAGGTTATTGCCGTATGGTGTATCGGTTATTACTGCGTATTTTTATGCGGGGCTAGCAGGTTTTAGTGTGCCGACTCTACGTGCGCTGATTATGGTATGTACGGTTAACATGTGTTTTATTCTTGCGCGCCGCGTGAGCTTATATCGGATATTTTTTTTGGCCGCTCTTATTATTGTAGTGCTTGACCCCTTTGTGTTTTTAGCTACGGGGTTCTGGCTAAGTTTTGGCGCGGTATTTGTTTTATTGTTGGTGTATAAGCCCGATACAGTCTATGTAGGTGGTGAAGGTATACGTGGCCGTATATACGCCGCCAAACGTTATTTTATTCTGTTAAATAAAATGCAGTGGATATTGTTTTTGGGGTTGTTATTTCCTGTTTTATTTTTTACGGGTAAGGTCAGTTGGATAGCGCCGTTCGCAAATATGTTTATGGTGCCGTTAATTTCATTTGTGATTGTGCCTATGCTCTTTTTAATTGCGGTTTTATTTATTGTTGCGCCTGTTATGGCCAATAATTTATTGGCGTTATCTGATACGATTATGGAATTTGCATGGTCTCTATTAGCGTATTTAGCGTTACTTCAAAATATGATAACGCGTTATGTGTTTTTTGATTCATTTCCTCTTTTGGCTATTATATTGGGCTGTATGGCGGTAGCTTGTTGTTTTGTTTTCAAGCCTATTGGTGTTCGTTTAGCGTCATTGGGTTTAATATTTGCGTTGCTATTATCACGGCCTAACCCTTCGCCGCATTTTAGGTTATCAGTGTTAGATGTGGGGCAGGGCTTATCAGTGGTTATAGCGTATAAAAACCATGTGCTGCTTTACGATACAGGTGCATATTTTTCGCCTACATTTGATATGGGTAAAAATATTATTGCTCCGTCTCTTCATCACAGTAATGTTCGTGAGATCGATATGCTCGTAATTAGCCACTCAGACAATGATCATAAAGGTGGGGCTGCAAGTTTATTGAATCTTTTTCCTGTTGAACGTTTGTTGGTTTCAAAGGCGGATATTGAGCTCACACTGCAAGAATTATTACCAAATAAAGCGGCTCATTTACGCACCCATAAAAAAAATGATGCATCGTCAAAGCCTAAAATAGATATTTGTGTACGTAATACACCTCGCGCGCAAGTGTCAGCCGACGATGGCGTTACATCTATGTTTAAAATAACAGCTTTGTGGCCCACAAATAATAAAAAGTATGCAGATTTATTAGTATCAACAAATAACCGCTCTTGTGTTTTACTGGTAGAGGTTGATGGTTTGAGTATTTTATTAACAGGTGATGTCGACCGTAAAGTAGAGCAAGTGTTGGTTGATTTAGGTTTGCCCGAGGTTGACATCCTTATCGCTGCGCACCATGGTAGCAAAACATCATCAAGTAGTGCGTTTATTGACGCATTAGCACCTAGCGCTGTGATTTTTAGTAGCGGTTATAAAAATAAATATGGGCATCCGCACCCGTTAGTGGTTAATAAATATACGCAGAGAAACATTAAAACGTTTAATACAGCCTTAGATGGTGAAGTGTACTTGCTCTATGACATTAATAAGCCTTACCATGTCAACCATATTCAAACTGCGCGAAGTCAATCTGATCTTTTACGCTAATTAATATCTGATAACTGAGCCAAAAAAGCTGAGCCTTTAATGACTTAGATTGTGTTAATGCGTATGGCTTAAGCTAAACTGTTATAAAAATACTTATATTTAATTTATTATTTTACTAGGAGCTCATCACGTGTTTTCCATTATTGCATCCGGCGGCTGGTTTATTATGCTGCCACTTTTACTGTGTTCTATTGCTGTTGTGGCAATCAGTGTCGAGCGGTTTTGGACACTTAACCCGTCTAAAGTTGCGCCTAAGCATCAGGCTGGCCAAGTTTGGGGTTGGCTTAAAGGCAACCAGCTAGGGAGTGAAAAGCTCAAAGAGTTAAGGCAGTCGTCTCAGTTAGGTCGAATTCTTGCGGCGGGTTTAAGTAACTCACGCCACGGGCGCGATGTGATGAAAGACAGTATTCAAGAGGCGGCAAACCAAGTGATACATGAGCTTGAGAAATATTTAGGTGCGCTGGGTACTATCGCAGCTATCGCCCCTTTACTTGGTTTATTAGGTACAGTTATTGGTATGATTAAAGTGTTCACCGCGTTAAACCTTGAGGGCGCGGGTAATGCGTCGGTATTGGCAGGTGGTATTTCTGAGGCACTTGTGACGACGGCGGCAGGTTTATTAGTGGCCATTCCCGCTATGATGGCGCACCGTTATTTTGTACGCCGTGTAGAAGCGTTGGTTGTGACTTTAGAGCAAGAAGCCATTAAGTTAGTGGATGCGCTGCACAATGACCGTCGTGTCGATATGAAAGCAGAGTAACTATCATGGCTATGCAATTTAAACGACAAGTCAAAGCCGAAGAGTCGGTTAATCTAACGCCCTTAATTGATGTGGTATTTTTACTGCTAATTTTTTTTATGGTATCCACCACATTTACAAAAGAAACGCATCTTAATATTGATTTGCCCGAGGCTGTGGCCAACCCTGCTAGTACTGCTAAAGAGCAAATTGAGGTGATTATTGATGCATCTGGTGGTTACTCGGTTAATGGTCGTGCTTTGGTAAATAATCAGGCGTCAACATTAAAGGCGGCCATAGAGTCTTATACCAATAACGATAAAACGGTTCCGTTTATTATCACAGCCGATAAAGCCGCAACGCACCAGTCGGTTGTTCAGGTCATGAATACGGCGGGGCAGTTGGGTATTGTTAATATTAGTATTACGGCGATAAACCCGGCCGAACAAGCCAATTAATGAGCCTTTAAGCGTGGGTGATTGGTTCAAACAATGTATCGAGCGGCAGTGGTATAGCAAGCCTACTTGGTTATATTTGCTCATGCCGTTGTGGTGTGTGTTTATCGTAGTGAGCTTTTTTCGAAGGCGCTTATATTTGCGTTCACAAAAAAATAAACTTAACATGTTAAGCGCTGTGCCAGTGTGTATTGTTGGAAATATCTCAGTAGGTGGAACAGGTAAAACGCCTGTTATTATTTACCTTGTTCAATTACTGCAGCGACATGGTTTACGTGTAGGCGTGGTCTCTCGTGGCTACGGCGCCACGCAAAGTACCCACTTACCCTTTAACGTAACATCCGTTACGCCTGTTGCGCAGTCAGGCGATGAACCATTACTTATTGCTAAGCACACCCAGTGTCCCGTGGTTATTTGTAAAGACAGAGTATTAGCTGTTAAGCATATTAGTGCCGAGCAGCCTCTAGACATTATCCTAAGTGATGATGGCATGCAGCACTACGCACTTGATCGGCAGTTAGAGTTAGCTGTCATAGATGCGACTCGCTTAATAGGTAACGGATATCGTTTGCCTATAGGCCCACTAAGAGAGCCGCCCAGCCGTTTAAATAATGTGCAGTTTTTGTTAGTTAACGGTCAGCCCTCTATGGCTTTAAGTCAGCTGCAAAGTAAGCACGACTGGCCTCAACCTGCTTTTTTTGAGGTTAAGCCGCGCTGTTTCACCCATTTAAAAACCGGCCAGCAGTTGCCATTAGAATATTTTAATCATCACGATAATCTTTTTGCTATTGCCGGTATTGGTAATCCTCAGCGATTTTTTACCACGCTCAAGCAGGTATTTAATGGTGCGTTTACTCAGCATATATTTGCCGATCACCATGCGTTTACGCCTAAAGATTTTATGCTTTTATCTCATCATCCTATTATTATGACAGAAAAAGATGCTGTAAAATGCCGCTCTTTTGCGACAGATAATATGTGGTACTTGGCAATAGATATAACAGTGAGCGATCAATTTGAGGTGGATTTTTTACGCAAAGTCCACCAGTTAAAACCAAGAGTTGCTTAGTCTTTCCATACCACATTAACACTGCTTCGCCTTAACATAACTTTACAATTTTGTGAGAACCAGAATGAGTTTTACCGTTATTATTCCTGCACGATTCGCCTCAACCCGTTTGCCCGCTAAGCCCCTTGCCATGATAGGCGGTAAATCGATGATTGTGCGTGTGGTTGAGCAGGCATTAAAAAGTGACGCAGAGCGAGTGATTGTTGCGACTGATGATATGCGTATCAAGCAGCATGTTGAGCAATGCGGTTATCACGCAATTATGACGGCGGTTGATCACGAGTCGGGTACCGATAGATTACAAGAAGTGACGCGTTTGCTTGCGCTAGATAAAACCGATGTGGTCGTTAATGTGCAGGGCGATGAGCCGCTTATCCCCCCAAGTGTTATAAATCAAGTTGCCCGAAATTTGATGGGTCATCCGCAAGCCAGCGCTGCCACGCTTAGCGAGCCAATAGTGCATAGCGACGATGCTTTTAACCCTAACGCGGTCAAGGTTGTATCAGATACGCATGATATGGCATTGTATTTTTCACGTGCGCCTATACCGTGGCAGCGCGGGGTGTTTGATAACCCCAAAGCTATAGAAAGTGATAACCTTGGTTTTCGCCATATTGGCATTTACGCCTATAAAGTAGACGTGCTTAACCAGTTTGTGACATGGCCTGCTGCACCTATAGAGCAGTTAGAGAGCTTAGAGCAATTACGTATTTTGTATAACGGCCATAAAATACATGTTGCGCCAGCCATCGAAAGAGTGCCGAGCGGCGTAGATACTCCACAAGATCTACAGCGCGTGCAAGCGTATTTTAATGTTTAAAAATAATAATGATAAAATAATGATAAAAGAGGTGTGAAATGTCGAATAAAACAATTGGTGTACTGTTTGTTTGCTTGGGCAATATTTGTCGGTCGCCAACAGCGCACGGTGTTTTTGAGCATCTAGTTGAACAACGCGGATTGTCGCATCTGTTTCATATTGATTCAGCAGGCACATCGGCATGGCATGAAGGTGCCGCACCTGATTCAAGAAGTACCGCACAGGCAAAAAAGCGGGGTTATGCGCTTGATCACCTTTGTGCGCGCCAAGTTACGTCGCATGATTTTAAGCGTTACGATTATATTCTAGCAATGGATAATGAAAATTTGGCGAATTTACAGCGTATTCAACCTGTTAATAGCCCTGCCGAATTGTCATTGTTTTTACATTACTCCCAGCAAAGTAAATATGATGAAGTGCCCGATCCATATTCTGGGGGCGCAAGCGGTTTTACATTGGTGCTAGATTTAATCGAGCAAACCTGTGAGGCGCTACTGGAGACATTGCTAAGCGAAAATAATATGAATAAGCCGTCATCTCAATAGACGTACTCTGACATGCATGGGTTTAAATACGTTTGATCCCAATTGTCTTATAATCTCAATTGTCTTATTAATGAAGTAAAGACCACGATGCACATTCATCAGAATTATGATATTCAATCGCATAATACACTTGCTTGTCCCTCTGTTGCTCAATACTACTGCGTAGCATCGACAACGGATGAGTTGCAGCAAGCCTTACGTTTCGCCCAGAAGCAGTGTATACCCGTATGGGTATTAGGTGGCGGTAGTAATGTACTTGCTCAGCCAAAAATAAAGGGTGTGGTTATACAGCCTAAACTTTTTGGTCGTCAGATTGTGAGTCAGAGCAAGCACACTACTTTGGTTGCATTTAATGCTGGGGAGAATTGGCATAAAAGCGTAGAGTGGGCTGTGGAGAACCATTTGCACGGTATTGAGAATTTGGCCCTTATCCCTGGCGACATAGGCGCAGCACCCATTCAAAATATTGGTGCTTATGGCGTTGAGTTAAAAGACGTATTTGATCACTTAACCGCGTTAAATGTTCACACTCAAGAAGCGCGAATATTTAATGCTGCGCAATGTGAATTTGGATATCGTGATAGTATTTTCAAGCAAAGTGAGCAGGGTAATTATATTATTACTCAAGTTGTTTTGCGTTTATCGCAAGTTGCATCGGCAAAACTGACCTATCCAGCATTGGCGACACAGTTTAATTCAGGGGCAACACCCAGCTTAAAATGTATTATGCAGGCTGTCGTCAGTTTACGTAATGCTAAATTACCGCACCCAGATAAAGTGCCGAACACAGGCAGCTTTTTTAAGAATCCCGTCGTAAATCAGCCGCATCTGCATCGCCTAAAGTTGACTCACCCTGAAATTGTATTTTATCCAGATAGCAATGGTAATTATAAAATTCCAGCGGCTTGGTTAATTGATGCCTTGGGGTTCAAGGGGCGCTCTCTAGAAGGCATTGTTGTACACGAAAATCAAGCTTTAGTGCTGACCAACCCCCGTCATTACAATGTTGATTGCGTGTTACACGCTGCGAATATTATTCAAGCAGCTGTTGAGCAAACATTTAATATTATGCTCGAAATCGAGCCTAGATTATTTGGTTAAGTAGTGATTGATTTAATCAGTCTTTACCGTTGCTAGGGGCGAACTTTTACACCTTTACTGCACCTCATAATTCGATTATGGTGTGTCTGTTATAAAAAATAATTAACTTATATTGCATTTTTAAAGGGATGAAGCATGACAACTATTTTAGTCGCGGATGATCACGATCTTGTACGTACGGGTATTGTTCGTATGTTAAATGATGTAAGTGGCTTTAACGTCGTGGGTGAAGCTAAAAATGGTGAAGACGCGGTTATTTTATCGCGTAAGCTTATGCCAGATGTCGTATTAACTGATGTGAAAATGCCCGGTATTGGTGGGCTTGAAGCGACGCGAAAAATATTGCAAGGGCACAAGCGCTGTAGAATTATTGCTGTGACGTCGGTAGCCGACCCTCTTTTTTCTGAAAAACTTTTGCAAGCAGGCGCTTATGGCTACGTCACCAAAGAAGCCGGCTTTGAAGAGATTATTACTGCCATTAACGCCGTTATTTTAGGTAACCGTTACATTAGCACACACATGGCGCAGCAAGTGGCTTTAAAAAATGTGACACCCACTATGCAAGGCCAGTCACCTTTTAGTGTGTTGTCTGAGCGTGAATTACAAACGGCTGTTATGGTTGCCAATAATAAAAAAGTGGCGGATATTGCACTGGCTTTTTCTGTTAGCCCTAAAACAGTGAATACCTACCGCTACCGTATTTATGAAAAATTAGAAATAGACAGCGATGTTGAGTTAACCGTATTGGCAATAAAGCATAAATTGGTCGATTTAAACTTGGGTGATCTTTCGTAGCTCACATGTTTCATCTCTGTAAACTCGACTGATTTGTATTCTATTTGAATGATGGATGGTAGATGCCTCATGGTGCATGCCTATTTAACACTTAACGATTTAGCAGCTATAGAGTAACTGTTTAGCAATTATATAGTTACTGTGTAGCGGTTATGTGACTATATCGATCATACCAATTTATCCCATACCTATTTAGTTTACGCTTACATTGTTCATAGTTGTTTTTTATATATATTGTTTATAGCTATACGGTTCAAGCCGTAGTCCAACTTAATAGCTATTCAATCCACAGCAGATAGTAGTTCCCCCCTTAGTAGCCCACCCCATATTGCTCACTTATTACCACATGCAAAATCCATTACCGCTAACGCGTATTGTAATAAAGCTGCGTATAAATATAATAAGTTTGTGCTAATGCTATTTTGGTGGGCACATAAGCCCCTTTTTCATTTATAGACCGGTTTTACATGTCAGATACTTCCGCTTCCAAAACATCCTTACCCAGTACACTGGCCAATAAAGAACCTTCGGCCAATAAAGAGCCTTTAGTCCATAAAAAGCCCTTAGCCGATAAAGAGCCTTTAGCAATAAAAGAGCCTTCCGCAAATTTTAATACGCAAGCGGCAAAAGCCTCTCACTTACCTGATCATTCAACTAATCATTTACCTAGTTTTGACGCCAAAACCTTTCTAAAAAATGTCACCACATTGCCTGGCGTTTACCAGATGTACGATCAGTTAGGTGATATTTTATATGTGGGTAAAGCCAAAAACCTGAAAAATCGTTTATCCAGTTATTTTAGGCAATCGGGCCTTACAAAAAAAACGCAGGCATTGGTGCGGCGTATTGCGTCTATTGAAGTGACCATTGCCCCCAGCGAAGCCGAAGCCTTGGTGCTTGAGCATAATTTAATTAAGGCGCAAAAGCCGCCGTTTAATATTTTGCTACGCGACGATAAATCGTTCCCCTATATTTTTATGTCGAGCAAAGAAGCCTACCCGCGCTTATCATTGCACCGTGGGCCTAAACGCAAAAAAGGTCATTATTTTGGGCCGTTCCCGAATGCGATGGCGGTGCGAGAAACACTTAGCTTTTTACAAAAAACGTTTCGCGTACGCCAGTGCGAAGATGCAACCTATAAAAATCGCAGCCGACCATGTTTGCTATACCAAATTGATCGTTGTACTGGCCCCTGTGTGAAAGCGATATCTGAACCCGATTACGCCCACGATATAGAGCACACCGTGCTTTTTTTAGAGGGCAAAAGCGATACGCTAGCCAAACAATTACAAACAGAAATGCATGGCGCATCCGATACCTTAGATTTTGAGAAAGCCGCGCTTATTCGCGATCAGATTGCCTCGCTACGCCATGTGCAAGCGCACCAAGTGATGGAGTCGGGTTTGGGTCATCAAGACGTGATTGCCTGTGTGACAGAAGCCAATACCGTCTGTATTCATTTGCTCTATGTGCGTACGGGGCGTGTAGTGGGCAGTAAAAGTTATTTTCCTAAGGATAAGCTACAAAGCAGCGAGCCAGACATGTTGGCAGCCTTTATTAGCCACCATTATTTAAGTGGCAGTGCCATGGACACGCCGCCCGATATTGTCTTAAGCCATAAGCTCGATGACGAAGAAACCGACGTGATCACCAAAGCCATTAAGCTCAGTGCTGGCAAAAACGTGAACCTTATTCATAATGTGCGTACCTATCGTGCAAAATGGTTGGCTATGGCACTAGAAACCGCCAGGCAGAACCTTAAAAACCACCTGAGTAAAAAGCAGAATGTGATCGATCGTTTTGTTGCACTGCAAGAGGCCCTAAACCTTGATGAGCTACCCGCAAGGCTAGAGTGTTTTGATATTAGCCACAGCAGCGGCGAGTTTACAGTAGGCAGCTGTGTGGTGTTTGATCAAGAGGGCGCAAAAAAAGCCGACTACCGCAAATTTAATATTGAAGGTATTAACGGCGGTGATGACTACGCCGCCATGGAGCAAGTGCTGACGCGGCGTTATTCACGTTTACAAAAAGAGCAGGCAACCTTGCCCGATATTGTGTTTATCGATGGCGGTAAGGGGCAGCTCACGCAGGCCATTAGAGTAATGGGTGAGCTGGGCATCACTGATATGTTATTGGTGGGTATTGCCAAAGGTACAACCCGTAAGCCCGGCTTTGAAACGCTGATTTTTGAAAACGGCGATGAAAAAGTCCTTAAAGGTGATGACCCCGCGTTGCATTTAATTCAGCAAATACGCGACGAGGCACACCGTTTTGCAATAACAGGCCACAAAGCACGGCGCGATAAAAAACGCCGCACATCCACCCTAGAAGGAATTGAGGGGGTGGGGCCAAAACGCCGCCGTACCTTGCTTAATCATTTTGGTGGCTTGCAAGAGGTGCGCCTTGCGAATGTAGAAGATTTATCTAAAGTGGATGGCATCAGTAAAAAATTGGCGCAAGAGATTTACAATGTGTTGCATAGTGAGTAGTGTGCCACTTTAAAATGGCTCGTCATCTGTTTAAGGTAAAAAAATATGTTTAATCTTGCTAACCAGCTAACGCTTGGGCGCATTGTGTTTATCCCGTTGTTAGTCATTGTGTACTATTCCAATATTAAATGGGGTGCATTTATCAGTGCGGGCTTATTTGCTTTAGCAGGGTTAACAGATTGGCTCGACGGCTATGTGGCACGTAAATACAACCAGAGCACACCCTTTGGGGCTTTTTTAGACCCTGTTGCCGATAAATTGATGGTCGCCGTTGCCTTGGCCGTGCTAATACAAACCCATGCCAGTATTTGGTTTACCTTACCTGCCACCGTCATTATTGGTCGTGAGATAGTAATATCGGCACTGCGAGAATGGATGGCCGAATTAGGCGCGCGGGCAACCGTAAAAGTGTCCATGATAGGTAAAGTGAAAACCACACTGCAAATTATCTCGATTATTGTGTTGTTAGCGTTTGATCCTATTAATTTTAGTGTATTGAATACGGTAGGGTACGTTTTATTGTACGTGGCTGCGGCCTTAACCCTCTGGTCGATGATCGTATATTTACGTGCTGCGTGGCCATCTTTAAAGAATGGCGTATAAAATATCGACCATCTGTTTACATAAAAAACAAAAAAGCAGTAATTTTAAAAATAACGAAAAAAACATAAAAAAAAGCTAGGCATTTAAAAAAAACTCTTATAGAATGCGCAGCTTCTGAAGGCAGTACAGCTTACAGAGAGTTTGATCGCTACGTTGCTACAAGCCAAACGTTGCATCGCAAAGCGAGATAACAAGGCGCGATAGCAAAGCGGTTATGCACTGGATTGCAAATCCACGTAGGCCGGTTCGACTCCGGCTCGCGCCTCCACTTTTAAACAGGTTCCATATCTGCTTAAAAGTACTGTACTAAGTAGGTTGCCAATACCTACTATAAAAAACTTCTCGATATGCCCGGGTGGTGGAATTGGTAGACACAGGAGACTTAAAATCTCCCGACCTCACGGTCGTGCCGGTTCAATTCCGGCCTCGGGCACCATTCTCTGCACACCCTATGAATACTAGCTTCTTGCTAAATTCCTTTCTTTTATATCTTTGATAAATCCCTCTATTTTATTTGTAAAATTCTCTTAGTCTGCAACCAGTTAGCAACGCAGAAAAAAAGCATGGTGTGGTTTTGTGCTTTTTTTTTGCGTTTTTTTTGGTGGTGGTGTTTTTTTGTTGCTAACCGTGAATAGTGCTATTGCACGTTATAGCTGGGCGGGGCGGGGTTTGGGGGGTTTCACTTCTTTTCACTGTTCCTGAAATCAAGCGGGTTGTATTTAATGGCCGATACAAGGTGTTGTGGGGCTAAATGCGCGTACGTTAGCGTCATTTGTACTGTCTCGTGCCCCAGTATCTTATTTAGCTCTAAAAAGGGGCCGCCGTTCATCATGTAGTGGCTGGCAAAGGTATGGCGCAACACATGGGTGTTTTGTCCGCGTGGTAGGGTGATGCTGGCTTTTGCTAACGCCGTATCAAATGAATTAAAGCAATTTCTAAACAGTTTACCGCTTTTGGGGCGGCCTTCGCGTATGCGTTGCTCTAATTTGGGGCCAATAGGCACAGAACGGTTACGGCCGTTTTTACTGTCAATAATATCAATAATACCTGGGCGCACATGTTCGGCTTCTAGCCCGTTTATTTCGCCAAAGCGGCAACCTGTCGACAAGCATGTTTCTATCACGGTGTGCAAATCGGGGTTTTCGCTCTCGCTTGCGGCGCTGAGTAGGCTGTCTTGTTCTTCTGTAGATAAAAACCGTAACTGTTTTTTAACCAGCTTTAGCTTTTTAATTTTGTCGAAAGGCTTATCGTGTTTCCAGTTATCGATATTAGACAACACATTAAACACCGCCTTAAGGTACGCAAGCTCATGGTTCATATGGTTGGCAGTAATACCCGCCTCGATGCGCACTTGGCGATAATCCAAAAACATCACCGCCTTACATTGCTTAGCTTGTGGGTCGCCCATTGCACGGCACATATTATGTAAAATACCTAAGCGTTTTTTACCGCTTGCCAGCGTATGCCCGTGGTAACGAAACCAGTCATCACTGAGTTGGCTAAGGGTGCGGTTATCGTGTTGTGTCACTAGCGCGTCGCCGCGTTCATAGCGCGATGCAATGCGGCGCTTTAACTCGCGTGCTTCGCCCTGTGTGCGCACCAGTTTCGTAAACCGCTTACCCGTGCGCCCACCCGGTTTAAAATCGACCATCACGCGGCCATCAACAGTTTTCCATATGCCGGGTTCAATTTTGTCGGCTTTTTTAGGGTACGGCATGTATTTCTCGCTTTACAGCATGGTTTTATGTAGTGGTATTTATAAAAGAGGGTTCGAGTAAGCGGCGTTAAAATGAATGCAACACAATGATGGTTTTATTATTCCACTGATGGGGTCAATCTCATTATTTCTGGCTTAGCTTTTATGTAAGCAGCCAATAAAGCCTCCAGCGGTTCGGGGCTTGCACTTAAAGCATCCACATCAATCTCGCCTCCATAAGTTAAAAAGTGGCACAAGTTTTTAAACTTTTTGCACAAAGGCATAATCTCTAATTCGCTCACCCTAACTGTTTCATGCTCAACTGTTTTATACCGAGAAAATCCACAGCCAATTAATTCTGCCATCTCGTGTTGGGTAATTCCCAAAGAAGTTCTCAACCACACAATTCTGCTGCCCATTGTTTCCATCAATATCTCTGATTTTTATCCATTTAAAACAACTATTTAGACACAAAGAACGTGTCCTCAGCTTCAAGCGATACACGTTTAGCTTTAAGCTTTTCAGCTAATAATTTCTCAAGCGGTTCGTCGCTAAGCTCCAAGGCTTCTAAATCAATTTTTCCACCGAATGTAATGAAATGACATAAATTTTGGAATGTTTTGCATAGAGGCATGATCTCCTGCTCGCTTACACGAACGGTTTCATGCTCTACATTTTTATACCTAGAAAAATTGCAATCAACTAAACCAGCCATCTCGCGTTGGGTAATTCCCAAAGAAGTTCTCAACCACACAATTCTTCTGCTCATTGTTTCCATACATAACCCTATAGCTAATTATCCATATTGGTATTGGCAAGGTAGGCGCCTTCAGCATCTATGGCTTTTAATCGTTCTTTGATTTTTGCTGCCAATAAGTTTTCTAGCGGTTCATTACTCGCTTCCAGTTTTTCCACGTCAATTTTTTCACCGTAAGCTAAAAAAAGTGACAAGTTTTTAAAGCGCTTACACAGTGGGCCAAACTCATGTTCACTTACTCTGGCTTTTTCTTGTTCAAGTGATTTGTACCTATAAAAATCACAATCAATTAATTCGCACATTGCCCTCTGAGTCATATTTAGAGTTTTGCGTAACCACACCATTCTGCTGCTCATTGTTTCCATACATAACCCTATAGCTAATTATCCATATTGGTATTGGCAACATAAGAACCTTCAGTATCTATGGCTTTTAATCGCTCTTTGATTTTTACTGCCAACAAGTTCTCTAGCGGTTCACCGCTATTTTCCAGTTTTTCCACGTCAATTTTTTCGCCGTAAGTAATAAAATGACATAGATTTTTAAACCGTCTACAGAGTGGGTCAAATTCATGTTCACTTACTCTAGCTTTTTCATACTCAACGGTTTTTAATCTTGGAACGCTACAACCTATCAATTCAGCCATATCATACTGACTCATATTTAAGGTACTTCTCAACCAAGCAATTCTACTTCCTGCTGTCTTCATGGGTAATTCCAATAAATGAGGGCAATAAGCCAAATGTCGCGTAATTCATCTTATTGTATTTTAATGACATTTGAAAATTAGTAATTATTTCAATTAGATAATAATCACGACTTACTTGAATTAATTTTACTTTATTACATATCTTCAAAAATTTAATTATATAGCTTAAAGGATTTAATGGCACTCAAAGGATTAAAAAGGTCAGATTATTCTTTACTTTTAAGAAATGTTAGTTAATATTGTCTCCTAAGTTAAATATGTTTACTTTTTAGATTAAATTTTCTTTGTGGAGATATACCAATGAGCAACGACACAACCCCCTTTTACATCTCACCACCCATGACCACCCAACGCTATGCCGAGTTACAAGGCATCTCTGAAGAAACCCTCAAAAAGCAAATTAGCCGTGGCTACGTCAGCACCATCAAAGTGGGTAAGCGCCGTTTGGTGAACACCTATGCCGAAGCCGCCAAGTGCATAGAAGACACAACCGGTGGAGACACTAAGTGAACATACCCAACCACGAAATTATTGATTGCCTGCTCAACGACGGCATTCTTAATTTAAAAGACAAAGGCGGTATATTGCGCGAGGGCACCTGCCCAGAATGCAGTAAAAAAACCGTGTGGATAGGCAAAACACAACCGTGGATGCTGCGCTGCGACAGAGAAGCGAAGTGCGGCTACACCGAGACCATAAAAGAGCGCTACCCCGAGCTATTCCAAAACTGGCAACAACGCTACCCCGTTACCCAAACCAACCCCCATGCCACCGCGCAAGCTTACATGCAATACAAGCGTGGCCTCGATAAGCCCGGTTTTAAAGCCCTATACACCCAAGGCCAACACCGGCTAAAAAACGGCACCTATGCCCCCACGGTGAAATTTGACCTATGCCCAGGCATCACATGGGAGCGCCTAATAGAAGACAACCACATAGCCATAGACGGTAGCGGCAAAACCCGCATTAAAAAGCACAACCCCCAAGCCAGCTACCGTGGGCACTACTGGATGCCCGCCTACCAAAACCTGAAAGCCGAAGACGAAGTGTACGTAGTAGAAGGGATATTTTGTGCCTTATCACTGATTAGCCTGGGCAAAAAAGCCGTGGTGGCCATAAGCTCTAACAACGTGCCCACCAAATTGCTAGATGACCACAAAGGCAAAAATATTACCTGGGTTATTAGCTTTGATAACGACGCCGCAGGCTACAAATGCATTAACAAATGCGTGGCCGCGTTTGAGCTAGCCGGTGAGCACACCGAAGTACGCCTAAACGAAGCCGGCACCGATTGGAACGACGCCCACCTAGCCAACACCATAAACGAAACCTACCTACAGCAATGCATATGGCGTGGGCGCATATTTATGGCCCCCACACCGGTTAAACGTGCCTACGCCATGTTTGGCCAAACCCCGTTTATACGCCAAGTGTTTGACTTTAATGGCCGCATGTACAGCGCACAATTTGACAGCGCCGAGTTTAGCCGCGCCATGGAAGGCATGCCCTTTGAATACGGCGAATGCGACGACCAATTTAAAAAAGCCATTACCGTTATTTGCCTAAGCAACTGCACCATTGATTTTTGCTATGTCGAAAAAGACCTGTTCACAGAAGAGCGCCTCTACGCCTTTAAAGTGCAAAAAATGGACGAAAAACGCCCCACCATTTGCCGCTTATCGAGTGCCGCCATTAACGACGCCAAAGCCCTTAGCACCGCCATACTGGGCTCGACCAATGCCGCCAGTATTGATTTATCGTCTGCCGATTTAAAAATACTGCACCGCCGTTGGCTCGACCGTAAAACCACCATGATAGAAGCCCTGCAGTTTATTGGTTTTGATGAGCAAACACGCAGTTACGTGTTCCCCAAATTTGGCTACAAAAACGGCCGCAAGCACGCCAGCGAAAAAGAAGGCTACATCAAATTTGGCGAGCAAGCCCTACGCACCAACCTAAAAGGCGTTGAGTTTTTAGAACACGACGACTACGACGGCGGCCAATGGATAAACGACTTTATTAAAGTGTTCCATTACAACGGCATTGCCACCCTAGCGTTTTTTACCGCCAGCCTGTTTGCCCGCCAAATTAAAGAAGCCCACCAAAGCCTGCACTTTTTTGAGCTAACCGGTGAACCCGGTGCGGGTAAATCGACGCTAATACGCTTTTGTTGGAAGCTACTGGGGCGCGATAACTACGAAGGTGTTGATTTACTCAGTGCGTCAGAATCGGCCTACGGCCGCCACCTAAGTAAGCTCAGCAACCTACCGTTTGTGATGATTGAATCAGACAGAGAAGGCGGTAAAGGTAAAAACGTTGATTGGGACATGTTTAAAAAAATCTTTGACCTAGACGGCGTGGTAGATGCCCGCGGTGTAAAAACCAACGATAACCAAACCAGTGAGCGCATATTTAGAGGCTCGTTAGTCATTAGCCAAAACGCCCAGGTGCAAGCCAGCCAAGCCATGATGGAGCGCATTGTTCATATGCACTGCACCACCGCCCACAAAACACAAAGTAACATGGAAATTGCCGACACACTCAAAACCATGCCCGTTAAAGCCCTGGGCGGTTACCTGCACCACGTGATTAAAAACGAAAAAGCCTACCTCGAGCTGTTTTTTAACGCCTACGCCAAACACCGCGCCGCGTTATTGGCCAGCGATACCCCTTTACGCCAGCGCCTAGTGGATTGCCACGCCCAACTCATGGCCGCCGTAGACGCCCTCACCATGACTATAGACGGCTTTACCCAAGGCCGTGCCGACACAGTATGCGAGTACATAAGCGACATTGCCCACCAGCGCAACGCCCGTTTAGCCTCAGACCACCCCGTACTGCAAGAGTTTTGGGATACCTACCACTACTTAAATGACGACTACGTGATGATCGACGACGAAACAGGCAAACGCACCGCCAACCGCCATGTGCTTAACCACAGCAAAGACAGCGCCTTTATTGCCATCAACCTAAACCACTTTGTGGAGCTATGCCGGTTAAAGGGCCAAAAGATACCCGACTTACAAACGTTAAAAGAGTTATTGCCGTCATCGAGGCGATATGAATTTGTGAAATCTAAAAAAGTTAGATCGCGGATTAAGAGTGGTGCTGTTGTTCAATGCCATATTTTTGAAGTTGGTCAACAAAATGAGGGGATATAAGCATATGTCGCGGTTAATTTACTTATTCCTACGCGTTATAAAAACTAAATATTAAAAAGTTGGGAGGGGGGTAAAAAAAGCGGCAACATCGGCAACATTTATATGCGTAAAAAATAAATACTATATATATCAATAACTTAATTATTTTTTTATTGATTTTTATCGGCAACAAAAACGGCAACACGGCGGCAACAGTAGCAACATTTTCGGCAACACAAGAAAAATTAGCTGCAACATGTTGCTAGTTAGCGGCAACATTTTATTAGTGTAGATAGTTGCCGCTAAGCCCTTTATTTACAAGGGTTTAAGACGATTTTCGGTGGAGTAATAAGAATTGTTGTTGCCGCAATGTTGCCGATGAGTGGCAACACATAAAAGTCGCTACAGAGTAGTTATATCGACATTTTAGAAACTGAAAAACCAATGTTGCCGATGTTGCCGCTTTTTTTACCCCCACCCCTTTTTTAGGTAAATAGGGCATATAAGCAAATAGGGTAAAAACCGCCAAAAAGAAGAACGAGACGCCAAAACAGGCAAAAAACACAAAACTGCAAAAAAATGGTTATAAGCCAAAGGAGAAAGCCATGACAGACGATAAAACAAGCATAAATGAACGCGATACCCAAGACATAAAAACTGATCTATATGGACTTGTTGATCGGCGTCTTTTGATTGTTAGTGCTTTTATCGGCAAGGCACACCACGCGATTGGGGCAGAAGGATGGAATATCGAAGAAGAACTCACGCAGAATGGCCTTTGCCATTTAGTCATCACAAAAGATGATCAGCGCAAAGCGTGGGGACTTTTTGAGCCCATTTATTGCTGGACAGAAGCTTACGAACACGCCACTGGTCGACAATGGCTTACATTACTGTAATTGCCGCCACCCACAACCCACAAACACAGAGATAAAAGGATTTACCATGACACACACCACAAGCGACACAGTAGGGCACTTTATACAAAGTGATGAATACACGGGCAAAGTCGTGGCGGGGCATTTACCGCGCCCGCCCTTTATAGAGCAACCCGAAGACGCAAACAGTGTTTTACACATAAGGCAGTGCCTAGCGTGGTGGTTAATTAGCCGCAAAACGCACGTGCAAATAAACGCGTTTGTTGCCACCCAAACCCCCAACGCCCAAGCCCAGCTTAGGCCCGCATTAGACAAATGCTACGCGTGGGTGTGGTTACTCACCCTTAAAAGCAGCGACATACGCACACGCTTACACGCCCTGCAACCCGATAAAAAAGCGGCATTCACCGAGCACTTAAACGCACTGCGTAGTGCCGCCAAACAGGCTAAAAACGCACAGCAAACACACCCCATTCATACATCACAATGTGATGAATACACCACTGAAAACTAATAAGAGAGACGCACCATGGCCATGCTAACCAACGCAGAAACAGAGCAAATTCAAAGCGCAATTAACTTATCTAAGACATGCTTAATGTGTCACGGGGTAGATAACAACCTAAAAGAAGAAGCCATCAGCCATTTACGCAAGGCCCAAACCGCCATGCTAAAGGCAAAAACGCGCAAGCCAAAAGGCAAAAAACACACACAAACAGGTGCCTAACGGCACCGTTTACACCGACTAAAGAGGCCGAAACATGAAATTAAAATACAGCAAAATCAACGGAAAACCGACCTTTCAAATAGACCCCATACACCCACGTGACAGCGTGCTATTTATGCCATTGGTGCAAATACAAGAATGCGCCCAAGGCGACCACATCACCTGTGGCTTTGCCGGCACACTCAACGAAGAACAAGCCGACGGCCTAGGTCGAGCACTGCTAATTGCCTCAAGCGTCGCCAACAAAATACACACAAAAAGCGTCAACCCACTCATTGACGACATCACCCAAAACCGCATGGTAAAAATAGGCGGGCTACTCATTGATATCGTCAACCACCAACCCCGCCCCTGCAAAATTGTAAAAAGGGGCCTTAGGGAAGAGCAATTGCGGTTAACGATTTAAGGGGCTAATTAGCCCCTTTTTTTATGCCTGTCTGGTACTAAATAATACATAAGTGCCAATAAATGCATTTAAATGGTAAAAATCTATTGACAAATGCAATAACTAGAATTTATTTGAATGAAATAATATCGCTTTATCGGCATGTATGGGGTAACATTTGCGCAAATGTGATTATATGCACGTATAGGCACATGAAGACACACAAAGGCTTAAAAGCGTTTAATTCAGAAGTGTGCGCATTTGCGCAATTTGTGCGTTGAAATAATATGGATATAAGTTAAAATACTGAGTATATATACAGTATTCTAGCGTAAGGAAGCGGTAAAGCAGGCGGCCAATGACAAAATTTTGTGATTATACTGATATTGATACCCTGAATAGCAAAGGGGAACCAATCGCAAGGTTAGTAGCCGAAAACGCATGCTTGCGTGACAAGGTTGGTGAGTTAAATGAAGATTTAGCCGAGCATGATGCCGCTTTACAAAATCTTGGCAATGACGTATCAAATTTAAAAGGGGTCATAGATAGTTTTTTAACGGGTCAAGATGCTAAATGGCAATCTTATGAAGCTAAATACACTGATGCTTTTGAGCACAGTGTCAGTGTCATTGAAAGCACTAGCTCACTATATAGTAATTTATCTATGTTTTTAACGGGCATTATTGCTCTCAGCGTTGTAGTCTCACTAGGGCTTGTTACGAGGCATAAAAAGTCTGAACGTAAAGATGAACTTAACGAAATCGTTACAGAGGCTGAAAAAGAGATTAAAGATAAGACTTCGGGGTTTGTTAGGAAAATTGTTATTAACTCGCTTAATGAAC
>CAKZUG010000142.1 GCA_937920545.1 uncultured Saccharophagus sp. | reverse complement strand
AGGTGAAGATGAGATCACATCACCCAACAACCAACGTTGGCGCTGACCAATATTATTAAAATCAAGTGACCGAGAGCGAAATTTAGCGCTTTCAACACCGCGCACATAATTGACAACTTCTTGTGGAGACGCCGTATTGTTTTGCCCCAAGCCTATGTAGGCTGCATTAATACCACTGCTGAAATTATCTGCAGTAAATGGGATGATTTCGGTATTGGCAACAACACCATCATTATTAGCGTCGATATGGGTGAAAATATAACGGCCTTCATTTAAGCCCGCACCTACTGGCGTAGTATAAGCACGGTTATTTTCAAGATCGGTTAATGTCGCGAGTTGATCCCTCACATTCCAAATAGCATTAAGACTTTCTGGCTCAATACCTGTTTCAAATGGCGTACGTTCAGTAAACTGCCCTAACGCACGGAATCGACTAGCTGTTGACGCACCTGTTGCGGGGTTATTAGTAAACTCTATTACAGGGTCTTCATCTGTGATTCTGCCGTCACCAGAACCATCAGTATTAACAGGCTTATCCTCTCGATAACGCCCAAAACTATCTAAAAACAACGACTGCACAACACCGCCCCACTCAATAGTACGGCCATCGTTTGCCGTTAATTTTGGCTGATAGAGCGCTTGCACAAGTAACGTTTCACCCGATGAGGTATTGCTGACGGCACCCAAAGCTGAGCCTGCATTAACAGAATCAGAGATTTCACCTAGCGCACTACGTAAACCAGCAATAAGGTTATCTGGCTGACTAGCAAGGGTAAATGTATCAGGAAGGCCATCATTATTCGCATCCCACTCTTGGGTTTGTGCACGCGGTGTTCCGTTATTGGGGTCGTTATCATCATTTGTATCAATAAAGCCGCCATACTTGGCTGCCAGCCATAACTGATTATCACGGCCCTGCTCTGGCGTGCGATTAAACTGCTGGGTATCAACCATAAATGTTCTTATAGATTGCTTGCCGTCTAAATCATCGCGAATATCTTGGGTATTGGCATAGTAAGCTAAACCTGCAATATAAAAGTTATTGCTATCGCGGTCGACAGGGTTATCGACACGATTAATACCTCGAATCTCTGTACTTAACCGGTTTGAGCGCCCAGTATAATTTTCCAAACGCCCTATGGTATCTGTGAGTGTGGTGACGTTAATATCTCTATCTGGGTTAGAGGGCTCTGCCGCGGCAAGGGAAGACGCAGTCCCACGAATAGAAGTGCCGGGTAAATTATAATCGCCCCATGCATTTTGATCCCCAACCGACACCATGTAATTGACCTGACAGGCATTTGTAATAGGATCATCCCAATTAATAATGACAGGGAAATTATCTTTATCACGACTAGTTAGAGAAGCCGAATACTCGGGAGTCGGCCCTAGATTTTTAAAATAACGAATACCTTCATAAAATAACTCCCCAATGGGATCCCTCGCCTTATAGCGCGTTAATCCAAAGTTATTAATATAATTAAGAAAACCACTGTTATTAACGCCACCGCTTTTACCTGCTAGGCTATCTGGATCAAAAATCATTTGACCAAATTCATTCACTTCAGCTTGTGCATTCGCTTTTACACCACCGTCAGGTAGCGGCTCAAATAAACCAATATGCTTAGCTTGGCTACGTAACACACCACCACCAATAGGTAGCCCTGAACGCACCGCTCCTGATCTAGATGAGTATGTCATCAAGGCGTAGCGAATATTTAAGGCATTCTCTAAAAAAACGCCCTCGGGCTTATACCATGTATGGGTGCCATCAGTATATTCACGGCAATTTTCTTCAAGCCCTACAGACGCGTTACACACTTCGACAATAACATTAAACTTCCCGAGTGACGTTTGCGCTGCACGACCGGATCTGTTGGTATTAATAGTGTAAAACTCTACCGTATTCTCATCCTGGCCATTATCTACTCGAGATCGGTCACCTTTAATAAAAAGATTAGGCTCATCAAACGGTGTCACATCAATAGGCTTATTGGTGAACGTCTCTGCGTCATGAGTTAAGCCTATATCACTAATCAGTTTATCTACAAAGTCAAACCTATCACGGTGAACGCGAGTTAATAAAGTCACCGCGTTGCGACCAGCGGTATCAAATAAACGCGCTCCTCCAGTAGTCGCGTAACGGAATTGATCAATCGCGGCCATTGTTGACCAATTCATAAAGTTTCCGCTAAATAAATTACCCGGACACTTATGGCCTGCATCGGCTAAACGCTGTGGCACAAACCGCGAAGGCAATGCATTATTGCCCGACACAGAAAGCTGCGGGCTTGTAGGCGTTTGAATACTATTTCTATTGCGGTCATTCCCTCTAACATAACGGTAACACTTATTTGAATCAAAATAGCCAATATAGGTTTCTTGCTCATGGTAACAAATACCTACATCTTCATTTCGGTCTGTATGGACAGCACCCCTTCGAACAAGGGCATTGTAACGCCCAGGCGTTAAGTTACCGCCATTAAACTGATCTTGAGTAATATTAACGTTACGAATACGACCAGGACAAACAGTGTTATTACCCGCATAAATTTGCTTACCATCAGTAAACGCCTCTGCTTGCTGTGGGCTTTCTACTGACAAGTTGACCATGACAAAGGCAGATGAATTCGTTGACACAATAGGTGGTGCAGCAGCGTAATCGGAGACGCTTGGCATAGCAGCTATGGTTGCCGAGTACATCATTAAAGCGAGCGTACTAACTTTATAAAGGGAAATTTTATTCATGATATTACCTACCTTTGAATGTTCATATTTATTATTGATTTACACGAAACATTGAGCTAAGCATTACCCTTGCCGCTGCGCCTTTGCGCTCAACGAGCGCTGTGACCCTAAATAGCGGGCTACAACCTGCACCGCCGCCAGTTATACAATCTTGGGATGCGTCTTTTCTGACATAGCACATAAATTCAATGACGTATTTAGGATCAGATTCATAGTCATCAGAAGGAAGGATCCCTACCGCTTTTAAATGACGATCATCTGACGCCCATATGTTTTTATCTAAGTAAGCGCCTGCGTCTATAACACTACCACCACCTGCAGGCAGAACCTGACATAAGGCTCGCTCACCACTGAAATCTAAGCTGCCCGAAAAGCACAAACCGTCACTGCATGTACTTTCGAAACAGTTGCTCGCGCCCGCCTGACAATTTAAAATTAAATTACGCTCTGATATGCCGCCGTTGTATTGATTCTGAAATCTTGCTTCGGCAAAGCGCAATGTACTTTCGGCAACCTGAAAAGCCTCTTGGCGTGCCTTTGCGTTGGTCGCCATCTTTTGCTGAAAGCCAGAAGACTGCATGTTAGCAGTACCAATCAATGTCATAATAAGCAAGATAACCATACTAAGAATAAGCACAGCACCGCCTTGATCATTCTTTAGGCTAAGCCCACCGTAGTGTTTAATGTTATGCATATGAACCTCAGTTATTTCTTAGATTTGTACTAATAGTGACAAGCTGTCTTAAAAAACGATCGTCAAAAGTATACTCTTTCCCTAAATAAGGGTTACCTTGACCAAGATCTACAGCCGTATTGACGCCAAAAACCGGACGCGTTGAGCGCAACACAAACACGGCATGAACAGAAATAACATCGCGCCATGCCTCGTCACTTGTGCCGACATCAGAGGCTTCTTTGTATTGAATAGTGGGTGATGCTTGAGTCGCATCATAGATACCGTAATAGATGTCCATATCTTCCACACCGCTTAGCAATTCTTGTGATTCAATAACGCCACCAGAAGCAAGTGATACTCGATATAACGCAGGCAAACCTGTTGTTGGTGATTCTGACCTAATGTAATAGCCATGTGATCGATATCGATAAAGAGTAGACCCTTCGTTAAACAACTGACCACCCAACAATGTATTGGGCTCATAACTAACATTAGGGCCAACAGACGACTGTTGGAAAATCGCGGCGCGCTTGCACTTACCGTCCGCAATGACCATAACATCATCTTTTTCACCCCAATCAATGTTACTGACATTAGCATCAACGCCAAATGTTACGATATTATCGGTATGGCTAATGCTTTCTACGCCATCAACTTTCTCAGCATAATTAATAACCATAATATCTGTATTTTCCTGAACACGATCATAAGCCTCAGGTAGCTCTGGCGAGCCTTCATATGACGTATCCTTTTCGCTGCCATGACCACGCACCCCCAAAGATGAATATTGCGGCAATGTGGCCGCATCAGTCAATCCATTAATAGGCTCAGGATTTGAACCAGCAGTAGCATCAAGCAAAGAAATAGGGCAGCCAATAAAGCTAGCTAAACGAAGATCATAAAGTAGCTGGTCATTTAAAAAACGCGCATTCTCTTGAATGTAAGCTGTTTCTTCTTCTAGCAAGTAACTCTCTTTACTGTCGATAAGAACACGTATTACACCGGTTATAATAAATAAACCAATAACAATAGAAATAAGCAGCTCGACAAGAGATAAGCCTCCCTGAAGGCGGATAGAGTGTCTCATAATCTAAACTCCACTTGTATGCGCTGAGTACTTTGAACCGGGTCAGCGCTATCTAAAACAAACGTAATAGCAACATTAGACGGCGTATTAATATCTGTAGAAATTTCTATTTGGGCATCGCCTGATGGAAACATTTGCGCAACACGAGAACGCCATTGCGCGAGCTGCCATTGCGCGAGCTGCTCGGATCTACAAGGTGTCGCAATACAATCTACATTGCTTGTAGGGGTTTCACCAAAACTGAGACTATAGCTATTTGATGACGCAATATTCGACCTCACTTTCTCGGTAATATCACTTACCATTACAGAAGCTTGACTGTAATAATAAGAGACTTGATTCAACTTTAAGGCATTGTTTTGCAAGGTTAAAATACCCAGTAAACCCACCCCCAAGACCAACACTGCAATCATCACTTCAATAAGCCCCACCCCTTTTTGGTAGGCTCTCTGTGTTTGCATTTTTGTTTTTACTGTAAACGCTGTTAGCATGAGATAGCCGCTCCTGTAGCATTTTCATGTTTACCATCATTATTGGTATCCCTTGAAGGAATGGCACGACCTGTGATTTCCAAAATAAGTGCGCGAGCCAATTCTAGCGTTTTCTGTTGACCACATAAAATAAACGATAAGCGCGCAGGACGATTTGACAATGTCGCACCAACTAGCGAGGCATGCAGCGCACCGCGTGAATTAAAAATAATACTGTTAATACTTTGGCCCGTGATATCTACGGCAGTTAACACATTCTTTTTACCACTACCATCATAAACACGAAGCAGTGGTTCATCATTAGTACGAATACCATCACCTCGCCCCGAGTCACCATTGTCGTTAAATACCAGCAAGCCATTATTCCAATTTGTACCGCATGCACTGTTACTTGCTCTAGCGCAAACAGACACAAATGTATTGGATGATACCGCCTCGCTTCGGGCGTAAGCTAAATTGTTATTCAGCTCACGCATTTCAGCCACGATACGATTACGTTCAATACTGTCGGTTAACGCGGGAATACCCACGGCAAGTAATATCCCAGCGATAAGAACGGTGACAAGTAACTCGAGAAGAGTAAAACCTCTATTGAGGCGGTACGGTATGAATGCTCGGCACTTTAGGTATTGATGATATTGAAACATAATGTTCTCTTTGTTGAATACGCTTTATAGTAAGCATAAAAAAAATATAAAACACATTGCTATAGATAAAATGAAAGGATCGAAGGACGAAAGGTCGTCGCCTATCGCCCCATCAAAATATTTGTGAAGCAGTTCAAGTTAAGTAAGTATCTAAGCGTAGGGTAAATGCACTTTAATACACGCCTTACCAACACACGTCTGTGGTAACAGCACGACCATTACCATTATCAGCAGAAGACGCCGTTCTTACACCTAAATTATCTAACGTAAGCACCCTGCACTGCTCATCACCCAATTGCGGGCCTCGTGCAGTAGCAGTTAGGGTATAGCAACTATTATCTGCGCAAGTACCGCCTGCTCGTGTTGTCGCAACACTTAATGTATAAAATTCTTCAGGGCACACGTTAGCGCCATATAAATTGACCACATCACCTTGATAAGCATTAAATTGAAAAAACCGTTGCTCTTGGAGTGCAGCCATTTCTAAAAGCGCGCCAGTACCGCATGAGCGGCGGCTTTTTTGCACTTGTGCTGTATAAGATGCCGAGGCTATCGCCGCCAAAATAGCAACAATAACGACTGTAATCATAATTTCAATCAGAGTAAAACCTGCTTGTTTGTTCATTGTATTTCCTAATAAGTGCGCGCACGTACGCTTTGAATGTCAAATAATAACAAATATATAACTCGTTATTATAAGCTTAATCCGTCACCCTAAAAGTTGAACTAAGCATCACTCTTGAAGCAACACCCCTGCGTTCAACCAAAGTTGTAATACGAAAATAAGGGGCGCATGAATTATTTGTATCGCAAAGTAGGGTATTGCTTTTTTTAACGTAACAAAGAAACTCAATCACATACTTGGGCTCAGAAAGATAATCAGACTGCCTTCCTCCAAGTAAACCCACTGCTTTCATATGCTTTGCATCTTGATCCCAAACATTTTTATCAAGATACGCTGTACTGTCTCTCACCTGACATGCTGGCCGCGACGTATTATCTAACATTCCGTCAAAACACAACCCTCCTGCGCAGGTCGATTCAAAACAAGTAGAATCACCGTCACTACAGTTAAAAATCAGAATCTGCTCTGATTTATTCGGGTTGTACGATCTAACAAAGACATCTTCAGCAAAACGGAGTGTGCTTTCAGCTACCTCAAACGCTTCTTGTCGCGCCTTCGTGTTGGAAGCCATTTTTTGCTGGAACCCCGAAGACTGCATATTCGCGGTTCCAATAAGCGTCATAATGAGTAAAATCACCATACTTAAAATCAGTACAGCACCGTGCTGATGACGCGGGCCCACTCTCGATCCGCGCGCAGCGATAATTATGTGTTGTTGCATAAATCCCTCTGTTTTTTAAAAATAACGATCTAAAACGTCAACATTCAACTCAAGACGCTCTCCATATGATTACCATGGGATATCAATTTCACGCCAAGACAAGCGGCCTGAATTGCGCCGGCAATTACGAATATCGATTTTAGTAATACTACTGTTTGCAGTGTTACCAATAAGCGATCCAATAGCTTCGCATGTGTTACTGTTGCTATTCTGTTGTGAAGGCTCACCTGATTGATCACCGCCAGTACCACCCGCCCCGCCCTGGCCCGATCCATTACCCGAGCCGCCAGATCCATTACCACCACCGTTACCGTTAGAACCCGAACCAATAAGGTTCACATTTGAATCAGGGTCTACAAGTTCGCCATCAGGGTTCAATTCTAGGTCTTCGACATTATCGATACTCAAGCTTGGCACAAAGCGAACACCAGTGAGAACGGATGCATCCCTTACAAGCCCTTCAGAGAAGAACGCATCAGGAGAGGCGACTTCAGTACTTCCTTTAAATTCTGTATCACCAAGAATCGAATAGGCTGGCGACACGCCAATATCATAACCAACACCATAAATTTTTGTTGAACCAAGTGGGTTACAATCATCAGAATTAGCGGTGTACACCGTGTAAAAAACAGCGTCGTTATCATGGCCAACCACACCCACCTGCCGATCGGCAAGGTTATCAAACTCTCGATACCAACCCTGAGAAATCGAGATATAATCCCTTAAATCCTCGACTTTAGCCTGTTCACTGTTTGCTTGAAAAGCCAAATCGGTATCACTAGAAAATGCACGTGAACTCCCGTTAATCGGGCCACCAAATTCATTTACTAATTTACCACCACTGCTTTCATCATCAAACTCCACATTAAAACCCTTAGTATTCACTAAGTTATTTAATCGGTATTCAGTTTGCAAGTAGCGACCGTTAGTTGGGAATTCGCGCACGGCATAAAAACCCATCTGATTTTCGCCTTTAGAATCACCTTCACCAATAAAGCGCCCAGTACCAAAATACACCCATTGCTCACCTAAGCGATTTACCACAGCAGGTACGCCTTGCACCGCGCGCCGTAGTGTTTTACCTTCACTGCTAACCAATAAACGGTTGATTTTAGGGTTAACCATGTCACCATTTTCACCGGGAATAAAACGCAGCATATCCCCCCATGATTTAGTGCTATCGTCTCGTACTGATCCAAAGTACACGGCATCTGTACCGTAACCATTTCGCTTATCCCAATCAACCGCGGTCAAGCCACCAATGAATGAACGTGGCTGGGTAGATACATCAAAATAGCCTGAATCATCAAAATTCACATATTGCCTACGCTTTAAATCATAAACAAAAATTTTCGCGGTTTTATTACTCACACCCTGGCGAGCTGCCAAAGTATAAGATTGGGCGTCCGTTCCATTTGGGCCAGAACCAAACATGAGATACCAATCGTTTCGCTTAGGGTTAAAATAAGTACCGTCATCACCACGCTGCCTAAAAAACGCCAGTGTCGGTCTTGATGTCGAAAAACCCAATTCAGGGTGTGACACTTCAGCAAGTAATTTAGGCGGAGACTCGGTATCTGTAATGTCTAAAATAACAAATGAAGGGTATGTAATCCGATCATTTGTACCGTCACTATCGGTATCTATCTCAAAACGTCCACCGCCTAAGCCGGTTCCCATCACTAGAATCTTACCCCAACCGTTCGGGTAGATATTCGGATCTTCGCCTTGAAAAATATTGACGGTATGTACCTGACCGACACCGTCAACATAGTAATTATGCTTGTAATCGAGCTCTCTTAGCCACTGCAAGTGAGGTAGAACACTTTTAGGAACGTATGCCCACATTTCGCTGCCCAGTGGATGCGCCGTCTCATTATTAAGCGAACGAACAAATGACTGATTATCTTGATCAAAAAAGCCACCATTTACGCCACGAAGCAATCCATCGTTCGCACCAAAATATATCATGTGACGCGCTTTTCTATATTTGTTTAAAAAAGCGGGGTATGTCTCATCATTATAAGTGACATCATAACGTGGTGAAGAGGCTGAACCAGCATCAATAAGTGGCGATGAAGCAATAACATCACCTAGTAGCCAAGACCGAGGAGCTTCACCTAATCGAAATGCTGCAGTGCGCTCACGAAAACCCATTTGATCGACGCCTCGAATATAATTAACCACATCAGGGCTTTGATCGATACGGCTTAAAGGGAGACCTAAAAACGGTGCATTAACAGCGCCATCGGGTAAGCTAGGGTCAAAATTTTCAGCGGTAAAGGCTATACGCTCATCGTTACCAACAATATCATCCCCGTTTTTATCGACATAGGTAAAAATATAACGGCCCTGATTATCACCCGAACCAATTTCAGATTCGTAAGGTCGATTTTTTTTAAGGTCCGTAATTAAAGACAGTTCGTCGCGTACATTCCAAACAGTATTGAGCTTTTCTAAAGACACACCAGACTCAAACGGCGTAGATTCAGTAAATTGTCCTCGCACACGAAAACGGCTCACAGAGGTATCGCCATTTGGCGTACTAACAAATTTAATCGCAGGGTCTTCATCAGTAATACGGCCATCACCTTTAAACGTGCCATCAGCGGGCTTGTCCTCTCTAAAGCGACCAAACTCATCTAAAAATAGAGCATGTACAACACCGCCCCATTCGATAACATCCCCATTTTGCGCCGTATGCTTAGGCTTATATAAAGCCTGTACTAATAAAGATTGACCCGTAATCGTATTACTCACAGCGCCCACCGCAGAGCTGGCATTCACCGATTCAGACACTTCATTTAATGCCGAGCGTAATCCACTGATTAAATTAGCAGGCTGACTCGCCAAAGTATAAGCATCAGGCGTACCATCGCCATCTTCGTCCCACTCATCGGTTGTTGCTCGCGCAGAGCCGTTATTCGGATCTCCATCACCGTTTAAATCATTAAACCCACCATACTTAGCCGTTAACCATAGTTGATTCGCCTGTTTTTCAGGGGCATTAATTTTGAACTCTTGGGTGTCAACCATAAACGTTTTAACTGTTTGGACACCCGGTAAATCTGGGCGAATATCTTGAGTATTTGCACGATATGCCATACCCGCAATATAAAAATTATTATTATCGCGACCACGAGAAGCCAAACCTAAACTCGCAGCATTACCTCTGTAGTTTTCTAATTGACCGACCGTATTAGTTGATTCGGTAACATTGAAAAAGTTGTCGGGTACGGATGGCTCACGTACGGAAAAAGATGTACCAGGTAAGCTAGTGTCCGACCAAGCAAACTGATCTCCCACAGAAACCATATAATTTTTTTGACACTGGCCTTGTATCGGGTCTTCCCACGACTCAATAATAGGGAAATTATCTTTATCTGCATTTGAGAAGCGCACAGTATAACCAGGCGTATTACTACGGCCTATATATTCAGGCGTTGGCTGGAGCGCACGCATATAACGCAGACCCTCATAAAATAATTCACCAATGGGGTCTCTGCTCTTATAACGTACTAAGCCAAAGTTATTGATGTAATTCATTAATCCACTATTGTTAACACCCGATTGCGATATCGCATTATCGGGATCAAACACAAACCGCCCATACTGATCTATTTCAGCCTCAGGGTTAACCGCTATCCCACCATTTTCTAATGGCTTGAAATAGCCGATATGTTTTGCTTGCGCACGCAGTACACCGCCGTCTGAATTAGACCCACCTTGTGCTGTATACGTCATTAAGGCATAACGTATGTTTAACGAATTTTCAAGCAGGACGCCCTCAGGCTTGTACCAAACATCGGTACCATCAGTATACTCACGGCAATTACTTTCAATACCCACACTGCGATTACACACTTCCACGATAATGTTAAACGTGCCCAAATCTACGCGCTCACCCCCTTTCAAATAATAAAAGCTAGTGGTGTTTCTAAGCTGACCATTGTAACTACGCCCCTCATGCCCCTCTACAATTAAATGCGGCACATCAAAAGGCGTCACATCTTTAGGTGCATTGGCAAAAGACACACCGTTCAATGACAAGCCTGAGGTACTTATGGCCTTATTGACGAAACGCCAACCCGTACGGTTGGCTCGAGTCAATAACGTTTTAGCGCCTGCACCAGATGTATCGACCAACCTAGCGCCGCCCGTGGTAGCGTAACGAAACTGATCAATAGCAGCCATACTCGCCCAGTTCATAAAATTACCACTAAACCGGCTACCCGAACATTTATGACCATCACTAACAAAAGCCACTGGCCGGAAATAATGTGGGTTAGGGTGGCCTGCATCACTTGAATTTGTACTGGGGCTAGTTGCGGTTTGTAAACGACGCGTATTGGCATCGCTACGATCGTATATGTAGCATTTATTAGGGTCAAAATACCCAATATACTCCTCATCCTTGTGATAGCAGATGCCTGTCGTATTTGGGATATCATTAGAGCCAAAACGGCCGTCAATATTAACGCGGTCTACTCGGCCTGGGCAGTAAGTGTTATTACCGACATATGTTTGCTCTCCATCGGTATAGGCCTCACCGAGCTGCGGTGACTCTACGGATAAATTGATCATGACAAAGGCCGATGACGCATCCGTTAAAAGCGGTGGAGAAGACGCATAACTATCGACAGTCACAGCCGCCTTTACACAATTAATAGTAATAACGGATAAAACCGTTAAAAAAATAACTTTTTTCCGATAATTTAACATAACATCCACTCTCTTTTTATACACCTGCCTTACCGTATTAAAAGGCTCGCAGGAATATGCTCTCTGTGAAACTAATATAGACAAAAAATAAAAAGTCGTGCGTTCTATTTGACAAACGGAAAGGATAATTAGATAAACGTGAAAAAATATAAAAAGAAATAGTAAAAACGTTGATTATTAATATTTAAGGTATAAAAAAACAGCCAAAAAGAGATGTTCTCTCTTTATATACAACCGTATCACTAAAAATCAGTACCTTGCGTAAGACAACCTTTCAAAATAAAAACTTTATTTAGCTTATAGGTAGAATTTCGAGCACGGTTTATTTGTGACTGGTTAATATTTATAGATAAATTGAATATTTTAGGTGTTTGCTACTGGGGCAGTTAAAAAGAATACCCCTGCGTATGGTGCACGCTTTAAATATGTCCCTATACGCTCTACGTCGGCATCCTGCCTCCGATGGACTCATACCCAAAGGTATTCTTTCTTTGTATCTTGTTAATAATTACGTAGAAATCGAACAGCTCAATAATGTACATTTTTTTGGACATGACTACTTAATCACTAACAATAAGCACCCGGCATAAGGCAACCTTTAAAAATAAAATCTTTATTTAGTTTGTGAACGGAAGTTCAAGTACTGTTTATTTTTATGTGTTAATAACGCTCTTTAATATAAATACAGAAATAAAAATACATATGCATATTTTTTATTTAAAAAAACAAGTCTAAAACAATATTTTATAACTGATAATAAGCTAAAAAAAATCAGCCTTAATGAACAAAACCCCATACCGCTCGTAAAAATAACAAACAGACATAGCCATGATATAGGGTTAGCTATGCCTGCCGATTTAATGACAACTCATCGCTCTAAGCAGGTGTCAAATCAGTATATTAAAAACGATATAATTAACGTGAGTCACGACTATGTCTTAAACTGTGAAACCAAGCTATACACAACTTCGGCAGACTTTTCTACGTGTTTTGCTATATCAATAGTTTTGTCTGTTGCCTGCTGATTATTCGCAGATGATAACTGTAACTCCTGCAGTGAATGCGTAATAGTTTTTGATACCTGAGTTTGCTCTTCTGTCGCAGCAGCTGTCTGCTGAGAGTACCCTGTTACATCGTCGGCAATAGAAAGTAGATTACCAAAAAGCACCTCGACGTGAGATACAAGCTCGACAACTTTCTTTGTTTCTTCAGCGCCAGAATTAATAGATGCAGATACATTACCAACGCCACCCTGGAGTTTCTCTATCATTTCCTGAATACTATTGGTTGACTCCTGAGTTCGTGTTGCCAAGGTTCTCACTTCATCAGCGACAACAGCAAAGCCTCGGCCTTGCTCCCCTGCACGTGCAGCCTCAATCGCTGCATTCAATGCGAGTAAATTGGTTTGCTCGGCAATACCTCGGATAACGTCAATAACTGAAGCAATTTCGTTTGAATCGCCTACCAAAACGCCCATCATGTCATGAGCATTCTCGACACTTTCATTAACAGATTTAATACCCACAACCGCATTAGATAATTGTACTTTACCTTCGCTGGCTGCATTCTTGCTGTCAGTTGCGGTTGTTGCCGAATTAACAGCCACCACTGAAATTTCTTCACTTGCCTGCGATAATTCACTCACAGAATAAACAACATTAGAAACAAGATCCTGTTGAGCTTTCATTGTTTCTTTGGTTTTATCTGTGGTGTCATCAAGTGATGATATATTCATTTTAAGCGTTTCTGATTCGTTTTGAATCGTTCTAATTAACGACGCTAAACTTTCCATTAAAGCATTAAAATTTTTCGATACAGTAGATAGCTCAACATTTTGATCAAGAGACAAACGTTTCGTTAAATCCCCCTCACCTTTTGCAATGGTATTAATATGCTCAGCCAACAAGTATAAATCTTTCGAAAATCTTTTAGGGGATAAATACGTAATCACAAGAGACACGGCAATAGAAGCAAGAATAATCATTTTTAATATAATAGCAATCGCATCAATTTGATTATTAACCGCCACCACCGTGGTTGCTTCGTTTACCTCAACGGCCTCACCCGCGTCATCCAAAATTTCGCGCACGCTCGAAAAGTCACCCTCAACACGTGATAAGGCCTCCATTTTCTGATTCAAATTCGTACTTGATTCTGCTACCTCAATAAAACGCGAGGAGGAGCGACGCCAATTGGTATACGCAACATCAAAACCACTAACAGAGCGAATGACATCTGAAGAAAAGGACATCGTCTCTTTAAATTTATTGACGCGCTCTAAGACTTGATCTGCATTATCATTATATTTTTTTAAACTCAAAGCGGTATAGTTATTAAGCATTTCGTATTGAGCAATATATGCTTGGTAAATGTCTCTGTCTGCATTGAGCGCTAACGATAAAGCGGGTGTATACACCTCATCATATTTTTGTATCAATGCATCTTTGCGTGTGAGTAAATACGACTGAGCCAAATACGTGATAATAATCACAACAGTGACAATGATAATGGGGATGGAGTACTGAACCCGAAGCGATTTAAGTTGCATTCTGTCTCCTGACAATATGGCAAATATAGTTAACGTTACATATATAAAGCGATATAAATCGTCATAAAATATAAGCACGACTTCATAAAAATACGCTCTGATAATCCAACTATAGTCCAATTATTCATAATTAAAAGTAGACATACGCCAAATTTTATTCATGACGAAAACTAAGCAAACGCAGTAAAACGCGTATTATCTAGGGGTGAAGATTGAATAGAGTTTAGCGTGTTAATAGCATTAAATGTTGCACGGCTGGTTAAGCTGGGAGAACCCTTAGACGCTTGCGATATCTCATTTCCTATCGAGTCAATATGCGCATTTGAGCCATTATTGTTAAGTGCAGAAGGTATGCTGCCATCAACTGCAGCACTGACATCGCTTGCGATACTGCTATCGTCCTCACGGCTTTGCGATGCATTTCGCTCTTGTAGCAATTCAGCTCGCGCCTGTTGCTCCATTGCGCTTGCAAGAGATGCGACTTTGCGATCTTGAGGTGACGGCTCAGCTGGCGCTAATGCCGCACGCTTAACCACCTGCGCTTTTTCGATAGTTTGCGCGGGAGTTGCGGCGGGTGAAACGTCAATGGGAACTTCCCCCCCGATCGCATAATTAACACCATCTGGGCCGCGCTCATAAGTGTAACTCGCTGCACCAGCATATGGGCCACCTGCGGCCATATGTGCTTGTTCATGCGCCCTAACCTCTCTATCGCGGGCAGCTAACTGCGTAATCTGATCTTGTATTAAAGCGAGCTCAGCTTGCTCTTTGGTATCCGCTTTTTGTTGTTTAGCTTGCTCATGGTTATCGTCTGTATTCTTATTATAATCGTTTTGATTTGGCTCCTGCGACCCTGGCGATGAAGACGGATTCAGGTTTTGATAAGTCACATCGAGCGCGCTGCGGACATGCCCTTCCCCTAACGTAACACCAGTATAAGTAGACGAGTTATCCACTTTTTGACTCGTCAATTTAGTCTGACTAGCAGCCTCGGTGACGTCGTTTTTAAGTCCATTTAATATAGGCGGATTGCCGTCGGCAAATACACGGCTGCGGGTAGGTAACGGTAATCTATTATCAAGAGGTAGATCCATATCAATGATGCTTAAGCGCTAGTGTCCAAAAGTGTCCCCACATTTTGACTGCCCACAGAAACAACTTTAGCTGACGAGCTAAACAGTAACTCTTGACGCTTGAGCTCAATAACAGGCTCTGCAATATTGCCGACTGCTTCAGGTTTGTTGGCATCATTCACCGGCGGCAGCGTCACATCACTTGGGTTTTGTGGCGCGGCGTTTGGTGATTTAGGTAAAGATAAATTGGCAATATCTTGCGATGACTTTTGCAATTCCCGTGACGCAGTTTGTAATCCGCGTACACCTTCATTGGTAATTGAGTTAATCATAATAATGATCTCCTACTACGGCATAACCATGCACGTCAAAATAGACAAAATGTGTACAAATATTAACACTTAGCTTTTCATTTTTAGGGTTTTAAAATATACACATCGGCGCCTTGTACATTTATTGTACGCAACAACAGCATGTATTTCACCTAAAAAGCGGCAGGTTATTGCCGCCTATTAGACTATTACAGACTAAATAAACATCAGTTATAACTGGCAGATAAATCCAGCGCATCGCAAAACGAGATTTGTCTCAGATTTTTTCAAGGCTACCCAGCCATTTAAAACATCAAAAGTTTGAATTGGTCGATAGTTTATAAACACCTAATGCGTATTATTACTATTCATAATAAAAATACCGCTTATCAAAATAGACTTTCTCTATTTGTGCAAGATATTGCCGAGTGACGACATGCTCGATATAAGCTCAAGCTTACTTTTAGTGAGCAACCTCCTTAAAGGTACACAACAATGCCATTTCAAACCAAACTAAAAAAATTACTCGTTTGCTGTATCAGCACCTGCTTTATAGCCTCCTGCGGAGGGGAAAATAGCAACGTAGCAGATCAACCACTCGATACATCATCGAGCAGCAGTTCAAGTTCATCATCGAGCAGCAGCTCCAGTTCGTCATCGAGCAGCAGCTCCAGTTCGTTATCAAGCAGCAGCTCCAGTTCGTCATCAAGCAGCAGCTCCAGTTCGTCATCAAGCAGCAGCTCCAGTTCGTCATCGAGCAGCAGCTCCAGTTCATCATCGAGCAGCAGCTCCAGTTCATCATCGAGCAGCAGCTCCAGTTCGTCATCGAGCAGCAGCTCCAGTTCGTCATCAGGTTCAGGGGATCAATATATAGATATCCCCGGAGTCATTGAAGCCGAGACGTTTCATTTTGCTTTCGAAAAAGACGCTGAGCAAAACGGTGATAGTGAATGTACAAATAGTCACGACACTGGGGTGGACATTCTTAAATCTAACGATTCTAAAGGTGGTAATTGCGTTGTAGGGTGGACGTCAAAAGATGAGACATTAGGCTATTTAGTATCTGTAGATAAAACAGGTCAATATGATATTTTACTTCGCCTTGCGTCTAAAGAAGACGACCGACACATCAATCTGGCGATAGACTCCACAGAAGTAGGTGCATTTGATGCTCCAGGTAAAGGCTGGGCTGAATGGCGAGATGTTTGGCTGCGTAATGTAGCGATAACAGCGGGAAACCATGAGTTTGAGTTACGCTTTGCACAAGGCGGTATTAATATTAACTACATCGATATCCAAAAGGCGAATCCAGACATCATACCCAATATACCTACACCGCCAATAGAAACGCCCGTTGTAACTAGCTCTAAAATATTTTTAGAGCAAGATGGACTCGTTGCTATTGAGGCCGAAGTTTATGACTCTATCGATAACAAAGGTAGCAGCAAATCATGGCACCTAACCACAAAAGATAAAACACCCAATATTAATCCAGACCCAGATCCAAGCCATGCAAGCAACGCCAGTGGTGCGGCATATATGGAGATATTACCCGATACACGCGTCTATGGTCACAACGATAAACAGCCAGAAGACGCGATTATTCGCGAGGGAGCCAATACGAATTTTCATGCGAAAGGCGGACAAGGCCCAACAGTTAATTATCGCGTTTTCTTCAATACACCAGGCACCTATTATGTGTGGATGCGTGCATTTTCGACAGGTAAGGAAGATAACGGCGTACATGTAGGTATTAATAATACGTGGCCCGCAACAGGTGAGAGGGTGCAGTGGTGTACGGGTAAAAACAAATGGACATGGACACGCGCACAAAGGAATAACCCAAAAGAGTTTCACTGTGGCGGCAAAGGCGAAATACGCATAAATATTCCCTCTAAAGGTATCCACACCATTTCGGTCTCAATGCGTGAGGATGGCTTTGAGCTAGATAAAATCATTATGGCCAAAGCCGAAAGCTATATGCCTGAAGGCGCAGGCTTGAACGCCAAAATGTATGAAGGCGAGACGCAACCTGAAGGCACCACTACATCATTGGTTTCACCACCAAAAGGCCGATTAGCCGTTGTCGCCGATGGTAACTCACCCGACCCAGATGATATTGGCGCAACCGCCGTCATGTTTGGTATTTTAAGTCAGGCAAAGTTAACCGATCGCCTTGTGCATCTTTCACACTCATGCGACCTAGATCCGTTCAAAGGCCAAAGTAGGCAAACTATTAATGCGCAAGATGAACAGCGTCGTCAACAAAAATTAGACGAGCTAAGCGATGAAGGTATTCGCTTATACGGGCCGTTCAAAAACCTGCGTGATCACTATAACTGCCGTGAAGATCAGCAAGGGGCGACCAATGACTTGCGTGACGCAATTAACGCCTCAACAGAGAACGACCCGCTCTGGATTATCGAGGCTGGCGAACCCGATTTAATAGGTTATGCGTTAGAGGCCGCGAATATAAATGCGAGAAAACACGTGCATGTTATCTCTCATCATCCAGCAAACGATAACAGCGGCGATTATTTCACATGGCAGCAAATCTTAGATTTTGGTGTGCAAGAACACCAAATAGGTGACCAGAATGTGAAATTGCAAACAGCGGTTACCGCTTGGGATTGGGCAAAATCACATCAACATGCCGGTATTGCCTATATTTGGGACATGCTAGATTACGCCGAAAAAGACGGAGTAGTAGGGTTTCAGAATAATAAGTTTGATTGCTCAGATGCTGGCATGGTGTACTGGTGGTTATCTGGTGCAAACAAGGGCGGGGAAACACTCTCGACACCAAAAGACATGAAAGACCTTTTATTGCTCAAGTAATCACTCAATTGTCTATTTCAGTGATTACTTGCACTAAAAGACCTGAACTATCAACCCACAAGCGGTGCAACATCTAAATATTGCGCCGCTTGCTCAGGTCTTATTCCTTCAATAAAAGGGACGACACCCAAACACGGCGCACGCAACATAGCCCTTAGAGTATTAATGTTGTCTTCTTGAGCGGCCATATCAGCATCCACACAATTAGCGACCCAACCCGCTAGCGGTAAGCCTTTACCTATAATCGACTCGACGGTTAACAATGCATGATTAAGGCAGCCTAAGCGCATCCCCACCACTAGAATAATAGGTGTATTCAACGCGACAGGTAACCCTGATAGTTGCTCAACTGGATTCAGCGGAACCAACCAGCCTCCGGCACCCTCTATGAGGGTCAAGTCGGCTTTATTCGCTAACGCACCGCGCATATAACCCGTTAACCTATCGACAGTTAAACGTTTACCCGCCATAGCAGCACCAATATGGGGGGCAATAGCAGGCTCTATCGTAACGGGGTTAATCTGATCATAAGATAACGTTACGCTAGCCGTTTTCTGAAGAAGCAAGGCATCGGCATTACGCAGCCCCTCCTCTGTTTTTTCACAGCCAGCGGCTATGGGTTTTAACCCTATAGTGCGTAACGCTTGCTGATTCGCTTTTGCGAGTAAGCCTGCAGTCACAACGCTTTTTCCTACGTCAGTATCGGTGCCTGTCACAAAAAATGTATGCTTCATATATTCGTCTTTTAACCTGTGAAAGTGTTCATATTTTATTCAGCGCATCAGCGCTATATTAGAAATGTAATCTATGAGATTGCCCAGATAATTTCCATTCAGGCAACGGTAATACATTACGCTTTAATATGCTTAAATTATCTAGGGAACCTCTGATTAAACTCGTGGTATCTCTGGCTTTCTGAAAGCCCCGAAGGACGAGCCCTAGAGCAATCACTTGCGTTGTTGTCTTTTTTGCTAAGGGCTAAGGCCATTAGCTGCAAAAGACGCCTAGTAATCAACCGCTCTAGGTCACGTAGAGACGCTACGAGGTTAATCAGAGGTTCCCTAGCGGTCACGCCTGTTCTTCATGGCTAATCATCGGTACTTTAAACGTATTTTTTGTTTATAATGTCCTGTAAACACGATAACGTATACGTAAAGTAACATATCCAACCATTTTATTTTTAATAGGGTCTTCTCTTGCTTAATTTATCTCACTTTCAACCTGTGAAAATCGCAGCAAAAATAGTAAAACAAGCGAGCTTGCTATTTGTCTTGATAGGCGTATCTCAATCTGCATTTGCGGTCAAAACAGAAGCTCAAGCTGCAGAAGAGGCAAAGGCTAAGCACGGCGGCAAGGTTGTTGAAGTCAAAAAGCTCGATGACAAATTTAAAATCAAACTTCTTCAAAATGATGGTCGTGTTGTTCTTGTCACTATTGCCATGTAACCCGTCATACCCACCATCGGTACATACCCACCATCGGTATAAATAGCATACTGCGTGCCATACAGCACAACCTTAGGCTTAAGATAATAAGCCATACATATTAGTGCCAATATTTAACAGTTACGTTAATGATAAATATTGGTATAAAATAAAAAGACACAATCCAACATCACGCAGCCATCTCATGACACATCTAAAATTAAAGAGAACATAATGAAACTACTCATTATTGAAGATGAACAAAATATCCGCGACGAACTTACCGCTTTTGCTAAAGAACAAGGCTATGTAGCTGAAACCGCCGAAGATGGTGAAGAAGGCGTTTATCTTGGCAGTGAATTTAACTACGACCTTGCCATTATTGATTTAGGCTTACCAAAACTAGACGGCATTAGTGTCATTAAGCAATTACGCGAGCAAAACAAGACCTTCCCCATTCTTATTTTAACCGCTCGTAGCCACTGGCAAGAAAAAGTCGACGGTTTAGAGGCGGGTGCAGATGATTACTTAGTCAAACCCTTTCATCAAGAAGAGTTACGCGCACGTGTTCATGCACTCATAAGACGCGCAACCGGCAATATCAAATCCGATTTAGTCTTTGGTAATATTGCTGTTAGCACCACAAATAAAACAGTGACTGTTGACGAGACGACTATTGAGCTTACAAGTTACGAGTACAACACACTTGAATATTTAGCCCTCAATAAAGATCGCCCAGTCTCGAAAACAGAGCTAACCGAACACTTATATCATCAAGACTTTGAGCGCGACAGCAATGTTATTGAAGTTTTTATTGGTAGATTACGTAAAAAACTTGACCCAGAAGGCACGGTTAAACCAATCAAAACTGTACGCGGATTAGGCTACCGTTTTGCTCCAGAGGTATAGACGCCAATCACTGCTCACGCGATTGGTTCTCGCGTCGGCCATAACTGTACCGTTGCTACTTTTTATTATTGCTCTTATTTTACATAACAGTCTAAGAAATAGTCTCGTTAATGCCGAGCGAACCACGCTTGAAGCGTATTTTTACTCGCTGCTTGCCGCCGCTGAGCCCACACGGAACGGGCTTGGTATGCCAGTATTTGTTGGCCAGCCAGAGTTTAACCAGATTGACTCGGGGTTTTATGGCTGGATAAGCGATACAAGCAGCGATGTTGTTTGGCGCTCGCCATCTGACAAATATACATTTATAAATGAACCTTTACGCATTTCAGAATT
>CAKZUG010000141.1 GCA_937920545.1 uncultured Saccharophagus sp. | reverse complement strand
GTGAGTTCGCGCAGTTCTTTTACCTTGGGGTGGTTTTCGTCGGCATCGTCGGGTAGCGGCATGCCAGAAGGGTTGAATGTTTTGGTCTCTGCGCCGTAAAAATCCAGTAATCGTGCGGCTTCTTCTGTGACTAAGCGGCTAAATGATCGCTCTCTGAGTGAGCCATACAATAATAATATACGGGGCTTATGCGGTGGTTGTGGCGCATTGAGTTGGCTGTGATCAATTGCCTGAAGGGCATCTTTTTGTGTGTGTAAAAGGGTATTTGTCATGGGGTACTCGGTCATCAATTTACTGTGACCGCCACCATACAAAAAAACGCCCTCAAATTATATGGCTGTTAGGGATAACCATGCCATAAATTTGAGGGCGCTATGTGTTATTCGAGAAAGTTGAACCAGCGGTGGCTAACATGTGCAGCCCAGCGTTGTTTAGCTGGGTTGCACTGTCGACGTCGCTTACTTGTATAAGACGCTGTTGACTAAGACGCTATTTTACCAAGAGGCTTCTTACCAAAAGACTACTTATAAGTATCTAAGTAGTTGTTCCACTCTTTTAGCGTTGTAATATCGCCCGCACCTTCCCAAGCAAAACCGGCTTTAAATTCTACTTCGCCGTTGTCGGTTGTTTCAGTCACTAGCCAAACGTGGCTGCGGTCTTTCTCTTTTGAGGGTGTGTGCAGTACTTTTACGCCATTAGCTGGGCTAATGAGTGCGCCTGTACCTACGCCTTTACCGTCGTACATTTGCCAAGTAGAAATACGGCCAGTGCCTTTGTTGCTGTACACTTTTGATTTTTCATCTTGTGTATTTAGGCCAACAGCCACGGTGAGTTTGGCTGGTTTTTTATTGAGCTCAAACGTCGATTTCGCATGATACATTTGCGATCCCATTGAAAGGCTAATGATTTTTGTTTCGTTAACAAAACCAATAGGTGTTTCAAAGTCGTTGAAGTTCACTTGGAATGTGATAGTTTCGCCGTCATTTGACAAAATCTTCGTGTTTTTAAACACATGCGAAGAATAAGGCTTGCCATCGACTAATACCGCTGTACCGCCCACACCGCGCGTTGAGCCTGTGTGGTAAATATCGTAGCCTTCGCCTTGATCTTTGTGGTAGCTGATATTTTTAGTTAAGTGCTCGTCGTACCATTTGTTAATAACGGGGTAAGGTACACGCTTAAACCATGCATCTACACCGCTACCTGGGCGGCTAACATTGCCGTCTGGGCCATAAATACGAAACGCTACTTTGTCGTTTTCCCATGCGAAATCATCTAAACGCTCGGGTACATAACGGCCGTATGTGGTGCGCTGCTTTTTGGTTTCTGCCATTTCTTTCTTTTGGGCTAAGTCATATATCGCTGAGCCTGCAAGTAAGTAACCGCCCACACCGTAAATTTGTGAGTCGTCGTAAGACACCACACCCGGTGCTGCGCCAATGCCTTGTACCCAACCCAGTTTACCGCTTGGGTGGACAGAGCTGTTTAATGCATTCCAGCCTTTAGAAATAGTTGGCCAGTAATCTTCTTTGGTGAGCAAGCCTTCGTTGATGCCCCATGCTAAACCGTAAACAAAAAATGCGGTGCCCGACATTTCAGGTTCTTTGATTTTTTCGCCAGCCAATAATGACATGGCCCATGAACCGTCACGCTTTTGCAGTTCTTTTAACTTGGCAGAAAGCTCAAGGTACAGTTTGTCGTAGAAAGGACGATCGGGGTGATCTTTAGGGATGTATTCCATAATGCGTACAAGCCCGGCGTATACCCAGCCTGTGCCACGCGCCCAGAAAATTTGCTCGCCAAATTCGCCTTTTTTGCCGATAAAACGGCTATCGCGATACATAAGGTGTAGCTCGTCATCATACAAATAGTTGATGGTTTCTTTTAGCTCTGCATTTGCGTATTCAAAATAGCGCGGGTCGCCAGTGGCTTCGCTTAGAGAGAACCAAACAGGGGGCGCCATAAATAAGGCGTCTGCCCAACACCAGCGTGTTTGGCATTTGTGTATAAGGTCGTTGTTTTGTTGGTTATCAAACTCAAGGCCAACAGTCGGTTTGTTGGCTAAGATGCTATCGAATGCTTTTTTGGTTGGCTGAATTTTATGCTCGCCGCCGTTACGCTTGTAGTGCCATAACCATGTTTGGCCCACTAGCTGATCATCGCCAAAGGTATAGCGCTTGCCTAGCTCCCAGTTTAGCTCGTTGCCGCGCATTTCGACCCAGTTTTCATAAAACGGGTTAGTTGAGCGCTCGGCTAATTCGATTAAACCAGTTTGAAACGCGCCTTGAACCCACCATTTAGGGCGTTCAGATTCGCTGCGTCGGTATGATAGGTAATCTAATTTATCTAAACGAGGCACTTGCCAGTTGGCAACGTGTTCCATTTGCGCCATGACTTCGGCACTAGAAGGTAAAGGCGAAACCTCTGCAATTGCAGGGATCGCGTTCACAATCACTTGATTTGATTGGTCTGGCTTACTTACCGGTGATTTACAGCCTGTTGACAGCAACACGCCAGCGGCTAGGCTGGTTGCTAATAGAGAGGTTTTAAATAAACTCTGTTTTTTCATTTTATGTACTCGTTTATTGGTTATAAATGGTTTTTGAGCAGTTTTGAATTATTATGGGTGGATATTGCATTGTATTGATTATTGCTGCAAGCTATCGACCAGAAAAAAACAAAATACAATAACATGGGTATATCGTAAAGACGTAAATACCTAATAATTAATCAGTTTTATCCTAATAAATAAAAGGACAACACATATGAGTATTGCAAGCACAAGCTTACGTTTATTTGCTGCCGTGGGCTTAACAACCTTAATGGTAGGTTGTGGCGAAGAAAAAACCACCACCCCTGCACCCGTGGTTTCTGTACCCGCAACGGAGTTAGATAAGCCTGGTGTATCGCCGACACAACGCCCTAATATTTTATTTATTTTGACCGATGATTTAGGCTTCCACCAAGTGGGTGCTTACGGTCAAACACAAATTAAAACCCCGGTATTAGATGATCTTGCTGCTAATGGCGTTAAGTTCACACAGGCTTATGCGGGTAATACTGTATGTTCACCCTCTCGCGTATCGTTGTTTACGGGCCGCGACGGCATCACCATGCACGATAACGCTAATACGATTAAGCTGCGCAAAGGTGATGTGACTTTCGCCCACGTACTTAAAAAAGCCGGTTACGACACGGCCTTGTTTGGAAAGTACTCAATCGGTACCGATCTTATCGACACAGGCCCAACGCAGATGGGTTTTGATACTTGGTTTGGTATGGATCATATTTTAGAAGGTCACCGCCAGTACCCTACATTCCTGTGGAAAGACGATGAAAAATTCACCGTTGAAGAAAACTTAGAAGGTAAAAAAGGCGCTTACGCACAGCGTGTCTTTACCGACGAAACCATCAAGTACCTTAAGCAAGAGCGCGAAAACCCTTTCTTTGCCTTCTTAGCTTATTCATCGCCGCATGCCGAATTAGCCGCGCCAAAAAAGTTTGTTGATCAATATGCCGACAAATTTGAAGAAAAGCCTTATACCGGTATGTCAACGGGTAAACCTTCTGATAAATACGCCACCTACTACCCAGAAGCCGTAGAAAAGCCAAACGCAACAATGGCCGCCATGATTACTGCGCTAGATACCTACATTGGTGAAATCAAGCAAACGCTTAAAGAGCAAGGTCAGCTTGAAAACACGATTATTATCTTTTCATCAGATAACGGCCCGCATGACGAAGGCGGCGCAGACCCAGCCTTTTTTGAAGCATCAAAACCTTATAAGGGTATGAAGCGCGATTTATACGACGGCGGTATTCATGTACCCATGATTGTGCATTGGCCAGCGGCGATTAAAAAGCCACGTGTAGATGCAACGCCTTGGGCATTTGCCGATGTCCTACCTACCTTTGCAGATATTGCCAATGTTGACTTAGAAAGCGTTAAAAACGTGAAAACAAATGGCGTTTCTATTATGGGTATTTTAAGTGATGAGCCGTTAGAGTTAGAAGAGCGCGTGATGTATTGGGAGTTTGGCCGCCAGATTGGTGACCCCAACTCGGGTATTGTCGGTGACCCTATTCAGGCAGCACGTAAAGGCGATTGGAAAATTGTACGTTACGGCCTAGATAAGCCTATCGAGATCTACAACATTATCAAAGATCCCGGCGAGACAACCAACCTATCTGATGAACAGCCAGAGCTTTTAAAAGAGTTTGAAGCCTTATTTGAAAAACATAAAGGCCGCCATAGTTAAGAGATGATACGTTAATACTTAACGTTTTTAACAACAAAAAAAGCCAGCGCTACGCTGGCTTTTTTTGTTTAGAATACAGCGAAAAGAACACCTCTCATTGAAGGCTTTTTTCATTCAATATTCTTAATGTTATTAACTTGTTTTCTCGTTTCTTAGCAGTAAATACCATTCTCCTAACACTTCCGTTTTTTCCAAATAAATGCTTAAACATACTAGTAACGGCACACCAATTAGCATACCAAAAGCGCCCCATATCCATCCCCAAATTAACAGCCAAACAAACACTATAAGCGGGTTAAGGTTAAGGTTACTCCCTAGAAAGGTGGGGGTGACAAATTGGCTTTCTATTAAGTTGATGCCCAAGTATAGCGCGGGTATCAATAGCGCCATGTGCAGTTGCTCAAACTGAATATACGACACCAACGAGAAAATACAGGCACTAATAAGTGGGCCTAAATAAGGTGTAAAGTTTAATGCTGCAGCCATTGCTCCCCATAAAAAAGCATCTTCAATACCAAAAGCGTAAAACAATATACTCACGCATAAGCCCAAACAAAGATTAATAACGGTAATGGTTAACACGTATGTCGATAACTCTTTTTGGATTGCGCTAAACAGTTCGACCACATTACGCTTCTCTCCAAATGTCGATTTAATTTGTATCAGCCTGAGTAGAATAATTTGACCATATACCAAGAAAAAATAAATCATAAACATGGCCGCCATTGCTTGCGCTAAAAAAACAGGCGTCGCAAAAAAAATACTCTTGAGTAATGGCATAAAGGTTGAGCGGTTTATGTGGGATGTGGGGTTTTCAACGTTATCGACTGCGGTGTTGTTTTCAATAGTGTTTGTGGCTTCATTAATAGATTGCGACATTTGATCCATAATGGCCGGTATTTTGGTGATCCATACTTGCGCAGATGGTTTAAGCATGCTGACCGCTAAAAATAGACATGTGCTAAAGAACACCATGGTCAATAAAGCACCAATGCCCCTTGGTATCTTAAGTTTTTCAAGGCGTGACACTAATGGATCGCAAAATAAAGCTATGAACAAGGCAATGATGATAGTTAAAAAGAGAGTTTTTGCTAAATATAGCGTATACAGTGAGGCTAATATGGCGAGATAACACAGCATGATTTGCGATAATCGTATTAAGTGGTCTTTACTGGGCATAAAATATCCAAGGTATGCAGGTAATAGAAGTAGATCATAACCATACAAAGCACATGCCATGCCAGACCAGCATAAGCGTTTTTAAATATCGCTTTACTTAACTTTGCCAGCCAAAACCAGGCTTTGAGTATTAAAAGTACACAAGAAGGCGCTTAAATACCACACACCGAATGTAAAACTGACGTTGTATTGTGCATTTTACACACCGGTAAACGCGAAGAGACGTTTACATGACCCGTATATTATTAGTCGATGACGACAAAACATTTTGTCACGCCATTGCCGAACTTTTGTTTTTGATGAAATACGATGTGGACGTTGTCCACTCGGTAAAAGAAGCAAGCAGTCAGCTTAAAAAAGCCAAATACAATCACGTATTACTCGATTTTATGTTGCCAGATGGCAGTGGCTTACATTTAATTGATCAAATTAATGACGACCAGCCAAATATCAACATCACGCTCACCACAGGTCACCCCTCAGTTAAAAATGCGATGTCAGGGTTTTGTACTGGCAATATTAATTACCTCATAAAGCCTATTACGAAGCAAAAATTAGAGTCAGTACTGATCAAGCCAACAAAAAGTGCCTCTAAAATAGATCGTCATTTTGGCCACTTAATTGGCGAGTCTATTGCCATGCAAAAAATTTACCCGCTTATTGAGCGTGTAGCAAAAAGTGACGCTAACGTATTGCTTATGGGTGAGAGTGGTTCGGGCAAAGAGGTGTTTGCGCAAGCTATTAATCATGCCAGTGGCAGCGATAAGGCACTCGTAGCCACAAACTGCGGCGCATTTGCGAAAGAGCTCATTGGCAGTGAGCTGTTTGGTCATGAAAAAGGCGCTTTTACTGGTGCGGTCGCCAAGCGTATAGGGTTGTTTGAGCAAGCCAAAGATGGCAATTTATTTTTAGATGAAATAACCGAAATGCCCATCGAAGAGCAGCCCAACTTATTACGCGTGTTAGAAACCAATCAAGTGACGCGTTTAGGGTCGGCGCAAGCTACTACCGTGAACTGTCGTGTTATCTCGGCTACAAACCGCACTACGGAAGAGATCGCCACGCAAAATGTGATGCGAGAGGATTTGTATTTTCGTCTAGCGGTGTTTCCTATTCATATTCCCCCGTTACGCAACCGCAAAGAAGATATCCCATTGCTTGTTGCTTTCTTTTTAGAGGGGCTAAATACCCAGCACGGAACACGAATCACCTGTACACCTGATCAGCTCAAATTTTTAGCTGCCTATGATTGGCCGGGAAATGTAAGGGAGTTAAAGCATGCAATACACCGTGCTTATATTATGAGTGATCCGCAAACGGATGAACTTGTGCTGCCTGATGATTTTTCCTCGCCTTTCACCAAAAAACCGCAAATCAATACAGGTCAAGATCAAGTAGGTCGAACGATTGAAGATGTCGAAAAAGACCTTATCACCCAAACGCTGAAAGAGTGTGATAACGACAAAACACGCGCAGCACAAATGTTAGGGGTGAGTTTAAAAACACTGTATAACCGTATTAATAAATACACCAAAGATGAAATTGTTTAAGCGTTTAGTATTAAGCGCTTCTATAAAGCAGTGATATAAAACTACTTAAGGAACTTTTGATTAACCTCGTGGCGTCTCTGCGTGACTTAGAGCGGTTAATTGCTAGGCGCCTTTTTTGCTAATGGCTGTAGTATTTATCAAAAATGATAACAACGCAAGTGACTGCTCTAGGCCACGCCCTTCAGGGCTTTCAGAAAGCCAGAGGTGCCGCCAGGTTAATCAGAGGTTCCTTAACATCTTTTTTATCTTTTCACCGCTGTACGCGGATCTAAAGAGGTTACTATGTCAGATATACAAAATGAGCTAAATACAGTTGTGCATACTATTCGCAACCAACTTAATCAGGTATCTATGCATACCGAAGTTGCTAAAATGTTAATAGACCAAGATGGTAATGTAGAAAAAATACAGCAATCACTTAATATTGTTTTAGAAGCGTGTGTACAGTGCGATATGACTTTGAATAGTTTAAAAAATAGTAGTCAACCATAATGGATAAACGTAAATTTTATTGGGAAACCATTATATTTATTTGCATCGTGAGCGTTATTATTCTCAATATTTTTTTGGCAAAACAGTCAGCACGATTTTTAAATGAATTACACCTTAATGTACAAAAAAGTACACAAGTCATGATTGCCATAAAAGATTTACGTTATGCAGTGTTGGCTGCTGAAAGCGGTCAGCGTGGCTATATACTCACTAATAATGAAAGCTATTTGCTGCCTTACTACAGTGCTGTTAATGAGTTAGATAGGCGTGTTCAGGCCGTAAAAAAAATTAATGAAGATGTACAGTATAACGATTTTAAGCTGAGTACTATTATAGATTTAGTTAACAGGAAAACGACAGAGCTTAAGCTTACCATTAATCTATTTAGTAGCTCATCTAAACAGAAGGCTATGGATGTTATAGAAAGTGGAGTAGGCCAGCAAGTATCTATTAGCCTGTTTGCTCTTTTCGATAAACTTGAAGACAAAGAATTAACTTACCAGAAAAATCTTTATAAGAAGATAGAGAAAAGTAAAGGTGATTCTCTTTTATTGCTGTTCATTTCTATTTTTATTAGCGCTTCACTTTTAGTAGGGTTTTATATTTTACAATTTAGAGCCAGAAAAAAAGAACGATTATATAATATCGATATTGCTAAGTACGCTAAAGAACTAGAAGAAAAAGTCATAGTGCGTACACAAGAATTAACTGTTTTTTCAGAAGAACTAAAGCGTAGCAACCAAGAATTAGAAGACTTCGCCTTTGTTGCATCGCATGATTTACAAGAGCCTTTACGAAAAATCCGTACTTTTTCGGATAGGTTAATCACACGTTGCAGCGATCGGCTCGATGATAAAGGCCAAGATTACTTGCAGCGTATGAATAATGCCGCAACACACATGTCAACTTTAATACAAGATCTTTTAGGGTTTTCACGCATTAAAACACGAGGAAAACCTTTTCAGCAAGTTGATTTGAATAACATTATAGAGGTCATACTTGACGATCTAGAGGTGGCCCTTGAGAAAAGTGGCGGTAAAATTGTTGTAGATGACCTACCTGTTATTACTGCCGACGCTAGCCAGCTTCATCAGCTTTTTTTAAATGTTTTATCAAATGCTATTAAATTTAGTCGGCCAAGTACTAAGCCTCATATTGTCATTGATTACAGCATTCAGAATAAAAAAATTCAAAATATCAACGCTAAATATCATTGTATTAAAATTGCCGACAACGGGATTGGTTTTGATACAACTTACGCAGATAAAATTTTCATTCCTTTTCAGCGTTTACATGCCCGCGAAGATTACGATGGGACGGGCATTGGTTTAGCTATTTGCCGCCGTATTATTGAGCGACATGGTGGTCATATAGATGTCACCAGTGAGATAGGAGAAGGTAGCTCTTTTTACTTATATATCCCTATTGTTGCGATTGATATTACTAATATTGAACGGCTTGAGCCTTAAGGTAGCTTTCTTTTACCATGCTTAAACCTTATTGAAAAAGATAGCTGTTATGCTTGTGTCACTGAAGCACCCCGCAAAGCAGCGCTAAAACAAATTAATGAAGCGCTTATATTTTAATCTGTAAGTGATCCATGAAATATCGTTATTGCTGTTAATGCTTACCTTAATGCTATTCTTTGGCGCTAAAACAGTTTTAAAGTCACTCAGAAATGATGTGGTACTCAGTAAAAGTACCCTTAAGAGTAATCTAGACATGACTATGAAAAAAACAAAAAGTATTACCATTTTAATGGCAGACGACGATGATGATGATCGGCTGATGACACATGATGCGCTGGCTGAAAGCCGTGTACTAAACACGTTCAAAATGGTATGTGATGGCGTCGAGCTTTTGGAGTATTTACGTCATGAGGGAGCTTATTCTGAGAAAGGGTCAGCACCTCGCCCCGATATTATTTTACTCGATTTAAATATGCCGCGTATGGATGGCCGAGAGGCATTGGAGGTAATTAAATCTGACCCTAAGCTTCGCTCTATTCCTGTTGTTATTTTAACGACATCACAGGAAGAGGAAGACAAAATAAAAGGGTATGACTTAGGTGCTGCGTCATACATATCTAAACCCGTTACATTTGAAGATTTAGTCGAGTTAATGGAAGCACTTGGCCGATACTGGATCGAATTTGTTGAATATCCCTATATTGAACCTACATTTGAAGGCTAGGCTATGTCGGAAGTGAATGTGTTATTTGTTGAGGATGACGAAGATGACTATATCCTAACGCTTGATTTAATTAACGATATTACTTTTGAAAAATTTAATATAACGCGCGCTAAAAATGCACAAACAGCATTAATGTTACTTAATGAGTCACATATCGATTTATGCTTCTTAGACTATCAGTTGGGTGCTGTAAACGGTATTGAGCTACTTAAGCAGGCACGTAGTTTAGGTTTTAATGCACCTGTAATTATGTTGACGGGTCAAGAGACCCATAGCTTAGATGAAACCGCATTAGCAGCAGGTGCCGATGATTACTTAGTAAAAAATGAATTAACGGTAGCGCGGTTATCTCGTGCGATGCGTTACGCCTTGGCGCGGCGTGATATTGCTTACGAGCGTGTTGAGCGTTTAAAAGCAGAAGCTGATAACAAGTTAAAGAATCAGTTTTTAGCTCATTTAAGTCATGAGCTACGCACGCCTCTTACGGCTATAGTCGGTTATACCGAGCTCCTAATACATTCGCAATCGCATTCGTACTTAGACGAAGAACTCAGTATTATTTTACGTAATAGTCAGCACCTGCTTGAATTATTAAATGACGTTCTCGACTTATCTAAAATAGAAGCCAGTAAGCTAGAGATTTTTTTATCCGACGTGCATTTAAGTGTTATGTTAACAGATATCTATACCTTGATGAGCCATGTAGCGCAGCGAAAAGGGTTAACATTAACATTAAGCTCTGACGCTGTACCCGAGTATATTCATACTGATGCTACTCGCTTCAAGCAAATAGTGATGAACCTTATTAATAACGCTATTAAATTTACAGATGTAGGCAGTGTCGCTATTAATATTAGTATGTGTGAAAACTCGGCTAATCATTTAAAAGTTGATATTACTGATACGGGTATTGGTATTGCGCATAATCACTTAGAAAAGATATTCCAACCGTTTGAGCAAGTTGCAGATGTGGTATCTAAGCGAGTGGGGGGCTCAGGTATGGGCTTAGCCATTAGCTATAAGTTGGCTAAATTATTAAACGGTGATATTCACGCCACTAGTCAAATAGAGGTAGGTAGTACCTTTACATTTACTGTCGATGCTGGTGAAACAGCTGATCAATTGTTTAAACCTGTCGCCATTCATAATAAACCTAAGGAGCATGCCCTGCAGGCGTTACCGGCATGTTGCGGTAGAGTACTTGTGGTTGATGATGTCGATGATATTCGTAAACTGATTGGCTTGTTAGTGAAAAAAACCGGTGCAAAAGTACAGTGTGCCGACAATGGGCGTCATGCATTGTTGCATCTTGAGCAAAGCTATCAAAATAATACGCCCTACGATTTAGTGCTTATGGATATTCATATGCCAGAAATGAGTGGCGATAAAGCGGTCACTTTTATTAAAAAGAGCTACCCTGATTTGAATGTGGTTGCGATCACTGCCGCAACTATGAAAGGAACAAAAGCTAAGCTAATAGAATTAGGTTTTAGTGATGTTATTTCTAAGCCTGTAGACCAAGCAGAAATATATGCGTTATTAAAAAATGTGTTACCCCAAAAGAATCAAGAAGAGAAGCCACAGTTTTTATTAGTAGAAGACAATATTGATGCTGCAAGTGCAATAAAAATGCTGTTGAGTACACAGGATGTCGACGTTACCGTTGCACATACTCGAAAGCATGCTGAAGAGCTCATTCAAAGCTTTACATATCAATGCCTTTTGACTGATATTAATTTACCCGACGGGTCGGGTTTTGATGTGATTAATGTGCTTAAATATGAAACGCCGAACTGCTTTGTGGCCGTCGCCTCAGGTGAAGATATTACCTCGCATGGTATGCGGCATAAAATTCATACAGTATTAAAAAAACCCATAAATTTAGCGGCCCTTAAAGGGTTGGTTGAGAAAGTGAGAGTGCATTAATACTGTATTGTTTAAGTTCAACTTATAAGAAAAAGGCCTTATTACTAATAAGGCCTTTTCTGTATTTACTCGTTGGCGGCTAATTTTGGTTCACCAACATTTTTATGAAGTAATGGTGGAGCGTTGCCGTTCTTATCTTCGCCAAAATAAATGGTTTGATGCGGAAACGGTATCTCAATATTATTTTTATCAAATGCGATTTTCATTCTGTGATTAAACTCTCTCATAATGGACCATTGCGCGGCTGGTTTGGTTTTAATACGAGCTTTAACCACAACGGCGCTATCGCCAAATTTATCTAAGCCAAATATCTCTAAATCATTTAAAATATTGTCATTAAATTTATCGTCGCTATTAAGGTCGTCATATATCTCTTGTAATAATGCTTTAACGTTATCAATGTTTTCTCTGTAAGCGACACCAATTTCAAATAGAGCGTAACTAAATTCTTTAGTTAAGTTTTTAACAATATCAATCTCACCAAAAGGTACCGTGTATACTGTGCCATCTAGGCTGCGTATTTGTACTTTTCGAATGGTTATCTTTTCTATAGAACCAGTGCAATCAGCAAGGGTTACAACATCGCCTACTTGAATTAAATCTTCTAATATTATGATAAAACCCGTAAGTAAATCTTTAATAATAGTTTGAGCTCCAAAGCCAATGGCAAAGCCTAATACGCCAGCACCAGCGAGTAATGGCATGACGTTAATACCAAACTCAGATAGCATAATCAATGAGAATATAACGACAAAAACAACAAATATAGTATTTTTGGCAATAGGAAGTAGCGTATCAATACGTGATTGGCTCGCATGGCTCCATTTTCTAAATGCTTTTTCTACTAAACTGCAGCTAATGTCTATAAGTAGTTTTGCTAGTAATAGTATTAAAACAATGCTTAATACATTAGATATAAGGGATAGTAGCGCCTCATCAGAGATAACAGTATTGATGCTTAATTCCCACAATTCTAGTATCGCCATTATCGATAAAATAGAAAATAGAAAGTACAAGGTGCTATTAATTAAGGTGAAATAGAAGTCAATGTTTGATAAGTGAACACTTCTTTTTTTAGCAAAACTTTTTATTTTTGGCTTAATGAAGTATGTCGTCAATTTTATTAATATAATAAGAATAGCCAGAAAAACAATGATAATACCCGTGCCCAATAGTTTTTCTTCCATTGGGCCTTCAATTCCAATCGTAGATAATACAGATTGAAGGTTATCCTCCCAGCTAGATAAAAGTTTCTCTACAGGGATTGATTCGCTAATTTTACCTTCATTTTCACTCTCTTGTATTATTTTTTCCTGGTCAGTACTATCCTGAGCATAGATATGATCGGATAAGCTGTATGCAGATATAATAAATGTAAAAGAAAGAATAAATCGTAGGAAAGATTGAAACATAATATTACCTATGCACTATTTTATAATGTTATGAATAAGCTTTGTTTCAATAAAGGTATACAAAACTTTTATGATAGATTGGTTGATTTTTTTCTTCTCGTAGGAGCTGTTATAACTTCCTGTTATCTGTTTGTTTTTTTTGTTTAATTTTTTCTGTATGGTTAATCCTAAAAAGAATGATATGCCACATAAGATAATATTTTCATATCGTATTTCTTTTTTGTTTTCTTTTTTTGAATGTTCTTTTATTAGCATAATGTTATTGTTTAAATCTGTATTTATAATCTGTGATTTCTTTTCAAAATAGGTTAGAGAGTTCATTTTTCAACTCCTTAATTTGTTGCTTGGTTTTATCAAAGCCTATATAAGATGTTGTTGATTTTATCGTTAACATGATTGCACCAACTATTGCAGCTTGGAAGGCTAAGAATATACCTGATGTTATTAGGATTGACTGCGTCACTGAGTAGGTAATGGCGCCAATACAAACACAGATTGATAGATAGAAAATAAAAGCGATGGGGGCTAAAATAGCGACTAATTTAAATATACGTGTGTATGCTGAGGCTGTAAGTTTGGCTTCGGTTATAGCAAGTTGGGTGATACCCGTCGCTTGATGCGATAAAAGTTTACCTGTTTTTTTATAATATTCGAATTTTTCGGTTGCTTCTTTGGTGAGCTCATCAAACTCGCTATGCAAGTTTGACGAACTCTCGGTAAGGTGTTCTTGTTTTGCTCGTTCTTCCTCAGATTGCGCGCCATGCCTGTAAGCTATGGTGTCTTTGATATCAGTTTTATTCTGTGAATATGACATGACGCAACCCTCGGTATTCAATTACTTCAGCAGTTTTGAGATCGCCCATCCTGCTACAAACGCTGCACCAATACTAACTAGCGGCTTTTCCTTAATGTAGCTTTCTGTTTTGTCTGCGAATTCAGTCGCTTTTAGCTTAGCATTTTCTACTTCGGATGAAGACTTGTACTTGGCAGCGTCCACTGCATCAGAGGCTGCCTCTTTTGCGAGATCATACGCATCATTGAGTTGTTGCCTAGTATCGCTTTGAGCTTCTAATGAAGTTTTATTTTGTTCTTTACTCATGATCATTCCCTCTTTATCGATATGATTTTTTTATTTGTTTAAAATTTTCTTTATCTACTTTTAATTTAAAATATGTTTTAGGCTTTTCTTCTGCCCATGATGAGAGATACAACAAATGCAATTAAAAATAATATAAATAAGATTTGTGCGATACCGGAAGCTGCACCAGCAATGCCACCAAAACCAAATACAGCAGCACAAAGTGCGACTAAGAAAAATACAATTGAGTAATAAAGCATGCCTGAATCCCCTTGCGTTTGTTTAATAGTTATATAGCGACAAGCGTGCCAATATTAAAAACGCTATAAATATCAATATCTTAATGTTTTTCGGGGAGGTTTCGTATGTTTAAATTTGAGAGTGGCGGGTTATTTTATATGCACAGTTACAAAGCCTTGCAATATTTACATTTATTAATGCAAAGATCAGCGTATCTTTATTTAGCCGTAGGTTATCTTTGTGTGAATTTTAAATATTTTAATGCGTTTCGTAGTTTTATAATTTTAATTAGGAATATATTAGCTCGTGTATTTTTAACTAAGATCGGGCTGGTGAATACAAAGAAGTAAATACAGAGAAGTAAATACAGAGAGGTAAATACAGAGAAGTAAATAGCACCACTCAAACAAATTACAGTTTTAGTTAGCTTTTGTTTTAGCAGTCTGTTATTTCAACGCCGATAACAGGTGCTGATCCATTAAGCCTATTGATATAATATGCGCCGCAAGCATCATCCCAGCTTTTTCCTCTGGGGTAAACTTTGGCAACTCGCCCGGGCGCTGCGCTAATACCGCTGGGTAAATTTAAAGCGTTGCCACGAACACACCAGTCTATGGGGCATACAAAACTTTCGCCAAAGGGTGCAAAAGGAACATCGAGGTAGCTACTTAACCCCTCAGCTTTAGCTTGTAAATAACCTGAATGTATTGCATAGGTTGTTCCGTCTACGGTGAGCGTATCGTCACCTTCTATTTTGTTTTCTATTGCGGCTCGCGCAAATAATAGCTTTGTGCCAGATTCCAATGTGAGCTTCATCGCTTTTACATTGGCTGCACGTGCAGCCGAAGATAAGTCAGTAAATTTTGGCGCAGCAACAGCAGCCAATATCCCGACTAAAACAATAACGGCAACCAGTTCTATGAGAGTAAAGCCTTGCGTATTCATTCTTGATGGCATAATGACTTTGGTGGCGTTTTATAAAGTTAAGTTAGTACTATTAACTTTAGTATAAAATGGCATGGTCATCACTATGCCTATCTTTATATCCTGCAGCTGTTACTGAGGTCTATTCCTACACGCTATCTCTAAGTACTACCGTTGCGGTCGATAGCTAAGCGCTTCGCTTATGTGCGCGCTACTTAAACAGCTTTGGTTTTGCATATCGGCCAAAGTGCGGGCAATCCGTAATATACGGTCGTAGGCGCGTGCCGATAACATAAGTTTCTCGATGGCGTTGGCGAGTAAGGCTTGTTCTTTAGGGGCAAGCGGGCAGTGGGTTTTAAGCTCTTTGCCTGTTAATGCACTGTTAGGTTTGCCTTGGCGCTTAAGTTGAATGTTGCGTGCGGCTTGCACGCGAGCTTGCACCGTTTGGCTGCTTTCGCCCTCGGGGGCGTTTTGTAAATCGGCAATAGGAATACTGCGCACGGGTACGTGCAAGTCTATGCGGTCAAGCAATGGCCCCGATATTTTCTGTTGGTAGCGCTCTATATGTGCAGGGGTACAGCGGCAGCGCTGGGTGCCGTCGTTGTAATACCCGCACGGGCAGGGGTTCATGGCGGCCACCAATAAAAAGTCGGCGGGGTAAGCCACAGCGGCATTCGCACGGGCAATACAAATATGTTTGCTTTCTAATGGCTCACGCAGTACCTCAAGTACTTGCCTCGGGAACTCAGGAAACTCATCCATAAACAGCACGCCTCTGTGGGCGAGTGATATCTCGCCGGGCGTGGGTAATTTTCCACCGCCCACCAAAGCAATCGCCGAGCTAGTATGATGCGGGCTACGAAAAGGCCGTAGTCTAAAATCATCTGGCGAGACTTTACTCGATACCGAATTGACCGCCGCCACCTCTAAGCCTTCCTCTTTTGAAAGCTGCGGCATAATGCTGGGTAAGCGGCTGGCTAACATCGACTTGCCCGTGCCCGGCGGCCCGTAAAGTAAAATATTGTGGTTGCCACTGGCGGCAATCTCTAATGCGCGCCGTGCCTGCGCTTGGCCTTTTACATCGGCTAAATTATGCGAATAGTGCGGCGTAATAGAAGGGGGCGTAGCAGGGGGTTGCAGCTCGGTGCGGCCATGTAAAAAGGCGCAGACCTCTAATAATGTATGGGCTAAATACTTTGTGCTTTGCTCGCATAAGCTTGCCTCAATGCTGTTATCGCTTGGCAAAATAAATGCACGCTCTTGCTTATTGCACGCCAAAATAGCGGGGATACACCCACGTACACCACGCAACTCACCCGATAACGCCAGCTCGCCTAAAAATTCATATTGGCTTAACAGCGTGCTAGGTATTTGCTCGCTCGCCGCTAAAATACCTAAGGCAATGGGCAAATCAAAACGGCCACCTTCTTTGGGCAAATCGGCGGGGGCCAAGTTAACCGTAATGCGCTGCTGCGGAAAATCAAAATGGCTATTCAGCAACGCCGACCGCACACGGTCTTTACTCTCTTTAACCGCCGCCTCAGGTAAACCTACAATTGTAAAACCAGGTAAACCCTGCGAAAGATGCACCTCAACCAAAACCTGCGGCGCATCCACCCCAATTTGGGCGCGGGTATAAATAACAGATAACGACATAAACAATCCTTGTTTAGGTGATTTTAAAACCTTTAGTATTGAGTGTGGTTAGCTTTACTGCCCGCTTTCTTTTTCTAGCAACTCGGCCAGTTGCTTTTCTAATTGCTCTAGTTTTTCACGTGTTTTTAACAGTACAGCTTGTTGTACATCAAACTCTTCACGTGTCACCACATTACACTTTTGTAGCCCCGATTCGATGAGGGCTTTGAGTTGTGTGGCGGGCATAGATTGCTCTATGTTGAGATCTTGCATGCCTTGTTGGACGTTGTTAAAAATGGTTTTGGCGAATTGGTCAATCATTTGCTTGTCTCTTGGTTGTTTGCTTGGTTGTTTCTTATAGCTACTTTCTTATAAGCTGCTTTAAAATAGATAGACTACTTAAAAATAGGGTTTTTTGTGCGCTAAATATAGCCTTTGCACAGGTCTCATTATAAAAATGACGTCTTTAAGCGCATAAATAAGGTTTATTCGCTGCGTTTTTTTGATAAACACCTCTAAGTAATGGTAGCGTATTGCGCTTTGATCATAACATTGAGTCACTATTGATGAACACTTCTTGTACGCATGCACCCAATTCGGTTTTAAGCGATGCATTAAATACAGCCCCAAAACGCGAGTGGTTAGCGGGTATTAACCTTACGTTTGCTGCGCGCGATGAAACAACCACCAGCAAACTAGCCACCAGCAAACAAGCTACCAACACACAAGCCACAAGCAAAAAAACCGTATTATCGCAATCGCTGCATTACGGCCCATTGAGGGTGCAGCGTCCGTTTTACCCCGAAAATAACGGGTGCTGTCATATTTACTTATTGCACCCGCCGGGCGGTTTAGTGATTGGCGATAAATTGTCTATTCATTTGCACCTTGAGCCGCATGCGCACACATTAATTACCACGCCATCGGCGGGTAAGCTGTATAGCGCAAAAGGCTCGCCGCTTAAGCAGGGGCAGGTGCTCGATGCCGTAATACAAGAAAACGCCACGCTCGAATGGCTCCCCCAAGAAACCATTTTATTTAACGGTGCCAATGGCGAGCTGATTAATAAAGTGGTGTTACACGATAACGCACAGTTTATAGGGTGGGATATCGCCCGCCTTGGCCGCGTGGCCAGCCAAGATTACTTTAAACAAGGCGAGTGCCTACAACGTTTTGAACTATGGCACCACGATATTCCACTGCACATAGAAAAAACGCTTATTAATGCCGATTGCCCCAGTTTTGATGGCACCTTTGGATTACAAGGCGCCAACACCGTAGCCACGTTTATTGCCACCACGGTGTTAAACCGCGATACCCAAGATACCTTGGTCGAGCTACTAGACAGCCAGCACAATACACACAACGGCAAGTGGGGCATTACCCAAAAAGAAAGCGTGTTTATTGCCCGCTATTTAGGGGATTCTGTTACCGATTGCAGACAAGGTTTTGAGGCGCTGTGGCATGCTATTAGGCCAGAGCTAAATGGCCACAAGGCATGCTCGCCCCGCATTTGGAACACTTAAACAGCCCTGTTGATGCGCTATTTATTCAATTGCGCTTGATTGAGTTGCCTTTGATTGAGTTGCCTTTGATTGAGTTGCACGTGATGTTAATGATATTTAGTTACATTTATTTATTCAGTTAGATTGATAAAGGTTAAACACTATGGATTTAAGCCCCAGAGAAAAAGACAAACTGCTGTTGTTTACGGCGGCCTTGGTTGCCGAGCGCCGCAAAGCGCGTGGCGTTAAATTAAACTACCCCGAGGCCATAGCGCTCATTAGCGCCGAGGTCATGGAAGGCGCGCGCGACGGTAAAACCGTGGCCGAGCTTATGAACACAGGCCGTAACGTGCTCACTAAAGATGACGTGATGGATGGCATTAGCGACATGATCCACGATGTGCAAGTCGAGGCCACGTTCCCCGATGGCACCAAGCTTGTCACTATTCATAATCCGATTGTCTAGCGCCCACTTACTCCAAAGGATACTCTCATGAAACCAGGTGAATACCTTATTGATGACGGCGAAATCGCGTTAAATGTTGGCCGTAAAACACACACCGTGACCGTCGAAAACGCAGGCGACCGCCCAATACAGGTTGGCTCGCACTACCATTTTTACGAGACAAACCTCGCCCTTAAATTTGACCGCGAGCCCACAAAAGGTTTTCGTTTAAATATTGCCGCAGGCACCGCCGTACGGTTTGAGCCGGGCCAAGACCGCACCGTAGAATTAGTAGAAGTTGCGGGCAAGCAAGTTATTTACGGTTTTAGAGGCGATATTATGGGGCCGCTGGCCGAGCACAAAAGCGAGACATCATCATGAGTAAAATAGATAAACGCGCCTACGCCGATATGTTTGGCCCAACGGTAGGTGATCGTGTACGCCTTGCGGATACCGAGCTGTTTTTAGAAGTCGAAAAAGATTACACCACTTACGGCGAAGAAGTGAAATTTGGCGGCGGTAAAGTGATCCGCGACGGCATGGGCCAAAGCCAAGCCAGCTGCCAAGATACCCCCGATACCGTCATTACTAACGCCCTAATTGTGGACCACTGGGGCATTGTTAAAGCCGACGTCGCCATTAATGGCGGCCGTATTAGCGCGATAGGCAAAGCCGGCAACCCCGATATTCAGCCAGACATTACCATTAATGTTGGCCCCGGCACCGAGGTCATCGCGGGCGAAGGCCAAATACTCACCGCAGGCGGCATCGATTCGCATATTCACTTTATTTGCCCGCAGCAAATAGAAGAAGCCTTAATGAGCGGCGTGACCACCATGATTGGCGGCGGCACCGGCCCCGCAACAGGCTCAAACGCGACCACCTGCACGCCCGGCCCGTGGCATATGCAAAAAATGCTGCAAGCAGGCGAGCAATTTGCCATGAATATTGGCTTTTTAGGTAAGGGTAACGCCAGCTTACCGCTAGCGCTTAACGAGCAAATTGAAGCCGGCGCATGCGGTTTAAAACTGCACGAAGATTGGGGCACCACGCCCGCCTCAATTGATACCTGTTTAACCGTGGCCGTTGAGCACGATATTCAAGTGGCCATTCATACCGATACCCTAAATGAATCCGGCTTTGTAGAAGATACGCTTAACGCCTTTAAAGGCCGCACGATTCATACTTACCACACCGAAGGCGCAGGCGGCGGCCATGCCCCCGATATTATCAAGGCGTGCGGCTCATCGAATGTGTTGCCTTCATCGACCAACCCAACGCGCCCTTACACGATTAATACTGTCGATGAGCATTTAGATATGCTAATGGTGTGTCATCACCTCGACCCCAGTATTCCTGAAGATGTCTCGTTTGCCGACTCGCGTATTCGTAAAGAGACCATTGCCGCCGAAGATATTTTGCACGATTTAGGCGCGTTTTCGATGATTGCATCGGATTCGCAGGCGATGGGGCGCGTAGGCGAGGTGATTTGCCGCACATGGCAAACCGCCCACAAAATGAAAGTGCAGCGCGGGCCACTGCCCGAAGATTCAAGCCGCAACGATAACTTCCGTATTAAGCGTTACATTGCCAAATACACCATCAACCCCGCTATTACACACGGTGTAGCCCATGAAGTAGGCTCGGTTGAAGTGGGTAAACTCGCCGATCTCATTATGTGGAAGCCCGCCTTTTTTGGCGTAAAACCTGCGTTAATTATTAAAGGCGGTGCCATTGCCGGCGCGCCCATGGGCGACCCCAATGCGTCTATTCCTACGCCGCAACCGGTGCATTACCGCCCGATGTTTGGCGCATTTGGTAAAGCGTGCACGGGGACATCGGTCAGTTTTGTGAGCCAGGCGGCATTAGATGCAGGCATTAAAGCCTCGTATGAATTAGAGCGCCGTTTAGTGGCGGTTAAAGGCTGCGCCAGTGCTGTAAAAGCCGATATGGTACACAACCATTACCAACCCCATATGGAAGTAGACCCCGAAACCTACGAGGTGCGCGCCGACGGTAATTTACTTACCTGCGAGCCTGCCACCGAGCTGCCCATGGCGCAGCGTTACTTTTTATTTTAAACCGAGGCAAGCATGTTAAAAGCATTTACCGTGTTATCAGCACAACAAATGGCAGCATTACCTGCGGCCAAATACAGCGTCACGTTACGTTTTGACGAGCGCGAAAAAAGCCGCCATAAAACCCAAACCGATTGCGGCCAAACGCTAGGTTGGTTTATCGAGCGCGGCCATATTTTAGCGCAGGGCGAAGGGTTACAAACCGAACAAGGCGATGGCATAGAGGTGCGCGCCGCCAAAGAAAAGCTCAGCGTGGTCACGGCCACCTCGCCGCATGTTTTAATGCGTGCGGCCTACCATTTAGGTAACCGCCACGTGCCGTTACAAGTTAACGAGCAACAATTGTGTTATTTGTGCGATTACGTCCTCGACGATATGGTACGCGGTTTGGGTTTAAGCGTTGCCACCGTAGACGCCCCGTTTTGCCCCGAGCCAGGGGCGTATCATTCCCACGGTGATGCGGCGGGTACATCGCATGGTCATAGCCATAGCGATAGTCATAGTCATGATGACGGCCATTCGCACTCTGGTAGCCACTCTCATAGCGACTCACATAGCGACTCACATAGTCATTCGCATTCAAGTAGCCATAACCATTCTCACAGCCACTCGCATTCAAGCGGTCACTCGCACGAGCACTCATAATGCTAACCGATACCGCCTTACTCAAGCTGATGTATATGGTTAGCCCGGCTTTGCCCGTGGGGGCGTACGCTTACTCGCAAGGGTTAGAGTACGCCATTGACGAAGGCTGGCTTGCCACGCAAAGCGATGTCACCCAGTGGGTCGCGGGGGTGTTAGAGCATAGCGTGGCGACGTTGGATATCCCTGTCTTGCACCGTTTGTACGATGCATGGCAAATAAACGATACCAGCCAAATTGCGTACTGGAACCACTTTTTACGCGCCAGCCGCGAAACTAAAGAGCTGCTCTTAGAAGACGACCAGTTAGGTATTGCCCTGCAACGCTTACTGGTATCGCTAGGTTTAGAGCAGGCCAGCACGGTTAAGCAGCCCACGTTTGCCGCCATGTTTGCGCTGGCGGCTACGCACTGGCAAGTCGGTAAGCGCGCAACCAGCTTGGGCTTTGCGTGGGCGTGGCTCGAAAACCAAATTGCGGCGGCCACCAAGCTTGTGCCTTTTGGTCAAACGCAAGCGCAGCAAGTCATGTTAGAGCTGCACCCGTTTTTACTCACTGCATGCGATAACGCAGAGCGCATACCCAGCGATCACATTGGCGCAGGCTTACCCGCGCTAGCCATAAGCTCATCAAAACACGAAAGGCAATATTCACGGCTCTTTCGCTCATAATTATTTTGGAGAACACCATGACAAACAAAAAACCGGCCCTGCGCCTTGGTATTGGCGGCCCTGTTGGGGCGGGCAAAACCGCACTGGTAAAAACACTGTGTGCGGCCTTAAAAGACACCTACAACCTTGCGGTTATTACTAACGATATTTACACCCGTGAAGATGCCGAATTTTTATTGCGCCACGACGTGCTCGATCAAGAGCGTATTTTAGGCGTAGAAACAGGCGGCTGCCCGCACACGGCCATACGTGAAGACGCCTCGATGAACTTGTCGGCCGTGGCCGAGCTGCAAACACGCTTCCCCGATTTAGACGTGATTTTAATCGAAAGCGGTGGCGATAACCTGGCCGCCACCTTTAGCCCCGAGTTATCAGATTTAACGCTGTATGTGATTGATGTTTCTGCTGGCGATAAAATCCCCCGTAAAGGTGGGCCGGGTATTACTAAATCGGATTTACTGATTATTAATAAAATCGATTTAGCCGAGCTGGTGGGTGCCGATTTAGGCGTGATGGATCGCGATGCCAAAAAAATGCGCGGCGATAAGCCTTTTGTGTTTTCAAACCTTAAAAATGAAACAGGCGTCAAAGAGATTGTTGCTTTTATTGAGCAGCAAGGCATGCTGGCCTAGCTTTACTTTCCAATCTTTAAAAGAAGCGAGCGGCTGTGCGTAATAAATGTGCATGTCGCTGGTTTTTATATCGCCTATCTGCCTGCTTTTTTTACTTATTATTATAAATACCTCTCTAAAACTGGCTTCTCTTCACGTAATCCTTTTTTTTTGTGATCTACCTCTCTAATTTATTAATATGTGCTTTAATTTGGTGCGCGGGTTTTTTGTTGGTGCTTTAGGTGCATCATTACAAAGCATAAAAATAGTTCAATTTTTAATTTTATGCTTTGCAATGATGTTAACTTGCTGATTTTAAATGATTTTAAAAAACTGGCACCTTACATGCTACATGTCTGGCATGTTTAAACACATAACAAAAACTTTTTAAAACTAATTTTTACAAGATTAATATTGATTGAATACTTCTGTGGAGGAAGACATGAACATTTCTAAAAAATTATTAGCAACAGCGGTTGCAGCATCAACAATGGCATTTGCATCAGTTGCCCCAATGGCAAACGCTGAAGTAAGCGCGTCTGTAGGTATTGCGAGTACATACTTATGGCGCGGTGAAGATTTAGGTTCTGGTACTCCTGCTGTTTGGGGTGATATTAATTATTCTGCTAGCGGTTTTACTGCGGGTGCATGGGTATCTTCTGGTGATACTACTGCAGGGACTGAGTATGATTTGTACGCGAGTTATGGCGGTGAAGTAGGTGATTTTAGTTATAGCATAATGGCTATTACTTATGTTTACCCTGAAAGCACAAATGGTGTGGAGCCTTCAACTGTTGTTGAAGATCTTCCTGATCCTGCAGATGATCGGCTTTTGGCTCGCTTTAACCCAGCAAGCACAACTCATGCTGGTGATCTATCAGAAGTTATCATTGGCTTGGGTTATGGTCCTGTAGCTTTAACATATTACGATAATATTGCTGGTGCAAATGGCTACTCGTATGTAACGCTTGGTTTAAGCCTTGGCGATTTTGGTTTTACTTATGGTGCGCATGATGAAGGTATTGACGAACTTCAGCATTTCGATATTTCATACGCTTACAACGACAACCTAGCGTTTACTTTAAGCAACGTTGTTGACACAGAATCTGACGCAGGTGGCGATTCTACTTTCGTCGTATCTTACTCTTTACCTATTCAGTAACACATTCTCTCTACCGGCGCTTGCGCCGGTTTTTTTTATAATAAATTAACCGTAATTGGAGCAGTCGAATGAAATTAATTACTGCCGTGATCAAGCCGTTTAAATTAGATGCAGTGCGTGAAGCATTATCTGAAATTGGCGTTCAAGGGATCACCGTAACAGAAGTGAAAGGTTTTGGTCGTCAGAAAGGGCATACCGAGCTTTACCGTGGTGCAGAATATGTTGTTGATTTTCTGCCTAAAACCAAGCTTGAAGTGGCCATAGCTGACTCTCAGATAGATACCGTTGTTGAAACTATTTCTAAGGCTGCACACAGTGGCAAAATTGGCGATGGCAAGATTTTTGTTTCTAGCTTAGAGCAGGTTATCCGTATACGTACGGGTGAATCAGGTGAAGAAGCCCTGTAACTTAGGGTTTTTATCCGCACTTCATTAGCTCACCTTTTTTACCTTAGGCGTTTTGCCTTTTTATCCTTTATTTAGGCGTTATTGCCTTATTAATTATTCTTTGGAGAACTGCTATGGAAAATTCCATATTTGAATTGCAGTATGCACTTGATACCTTTTATTTCTTGATTTGTGGCGCACTAGTGATGTGGATGGCCGCAGGTTTTGCGATGCTAGAAGCTGGCCTTGTGCGTTCTAAAAACACCACCGAAATTTTAACCAAAAACGCAGCGCTATTTGCGATTGCGAGCATCATGTACTTTGTATGTGGTTACGCCATTATGTATAGCGGCGACACTTTCTTAACGGGTATTACAGCCGACGGCGTTGCTGGCGCTGAAGAAGCCAAAACTTATGCGCCTTCTGCTGATTTCTTCTTTCAGGTAGTGTTTGTTGCAACGGCTATGTCGATTGTATCGGGCGCGGTAGCTGAGCGTATGAAATTATGGGCCTTTTTAGCGTTTGCCGTTGTTATGTGTGGCGTTATCTACCCAATGGAAGGTCGCTGGACATGGGGTGAGCAACTTGTATTTGGTATGTATAGTCTAAAAGACAATGGTTTTTCTGACTTTGCAGGTTCGGGTATTGTTCACATGGCCGGTGCAGCTGCTGCATTAGCGGGTGTATTAGTACTTGGCGCACGTAAAGGTAAATACGGCCCGAACGGCGAAGTAAATGCCATTCCGGGTTGTAACATGCCTTTAGCCACATTAGGTATGTTTATTTTATGGATGGGTTGGTTTGGCTTTAA